>JACDQM010000034.1 GCA_015657635.1 Roseateles sp. | reverse complement strand
GCCGGCAAGCCCTGCCCCGAGTGCGGCAACGCCACCATGATCCACAAGGACGGCTGCGATTTCTGCACCGCCTGTGGCTATGTGGGGCAGTGTGGGTGAGGGAGGGCGAGTGACCGGCGTGCTTGATTTCGGTTGGCGAGCCTTTTTTTTTCAAGCTTCACGCACGCTGTGCTTGGACTGCCGCGGTGCGAAGCGGGCGCCCAGTGCGGCCAGTGCTACCAGTGCCAAGCCCAGGCTGCCGGGCTCGGGAATCGGGGACGGGCCTGGTGTCGTGTCCGGGTTCAGGGCGGACGCGTAAGCCACATCGTCGATGGCGAAGTTCCAAATGCAGCAGCCTTCCCCAAGGAAGATGATGCGGTTGAAGGTCTGGTCCGAGGTGAAGCCGATGAACTGCAATTCGCTGCCGCGAGCGTGCTCGGGGCGCAGCTCATCCAAGTGGCGGTAGGAGCCGAATCCGTCCAGGCTGGCGCCATCCACCCTGATGGCTGTGGGCGCGCCGCGGAACCAGGCGCCGAAAGCCTTGATGGGGTCTGAGAAACGCAGGTCGGTCCCGCCACCCCAGACCAAGTCGATGCGCACATGGGTGCTGCCGTTGATGGTCCGCAGAGGGTCTGTGCCGGGGTTTGGTGCATCCACGTTCCAGGAGCCCTTCAGCACGAAGTCGCTCAGATTGAGCGTTTTGGGTACGTCAAACATGTCGTTGTTGGTGTCCGCGGTGAAGGCGTTGAAGGTCTCGGATTTGACCGCCCCTACTGCGGCCCGGAAGCTGGCTTCGCTGTTGTAGGTCACATTCGCGGCCTGGGCGGAGGCCGCCATGCACAGGGTGGCGAGCACGGCGAGGGTGCGCCGCGCCGATGGCTTGGGGGCGCCGGGCAAAGCGATGCTGGCGTGGGAGGTATTGATGGGGGTGCTCATGGGCTACTCCTGATGCATGGGGTTGTTGCTGGCGGTCTTGGGCTGCATGGGCCAAGCCGACAGCCCGAGAATTGGGGCCATGGGCTCTGCAGGCCAGTGTTCAAAACTGTAGGTTTGCGGACGGCAAACCGCCATTCGCCCAGCTGCGTAGCCTGGGGCTCGTGTTCTACGCACATGTGCGTAGACGGCAAGGCGCATCAGCCCGGCTGCGTTTGCCTGCGCTGATTGAAGTGGCAACAATGCGGCGCTTCGTTCATCGATCAACCCATGAGGGCGCAGCTCATGTCTCAGGCCGTTCCGCTTGAATCGCTCCAGACCTTTCAGGAAAAGGTCTTTGCCCGGCATGTGCTGTTTGATCTGCCATTTCCCGTCGCCCCTTCGTTCTTGTTGATTGCGCTCATCAGTTGGGTGCTGTACAGCAAAGTGTCGGATGCCTGGGTGATGGCTTGGGCCGGGTCGTCGATGGCGGCAGTCCTGGCACGCATGGTGTTTGATCGCCTTATGCGCAAGCGGGTGAACGCCGGGCACGGCCATGCCATGACCTTGCGCGTTGGGGCCGCCCTGGCGCTGCCTCTGGGGCTGGTGTCCGGACTCTTTGCATGGCTTTACTTTGACGTGAATGAACCCACGACCATGGCCATCCTGAGCACCTATATGACCGTCATCATCGTGGGCTCGGTGGCGCCCACATCGGTGTACCTGCCGACCTTTTACGCGCTGGTGCTTGGGGCCTATGGGCCGTATCTGCTGAAGCTCTTGCAAGACGGCCGCGCGGGGCACTGGGTGGTGCTGGGCTTGAACCTCATGTTTTTGATGGTCACGTTTCGCTATGCCCATGCGGCCAATCGCATGCACCGCGATGCGGTGCGTCTGCGCTACGAGAAGCAGCAGTTGATTGACGACCTGAGTGAGCGCCGGGCGGCGGCCGAGCATGCGTCCAGCATCAAGTCTTTGTTTCTGGCCGGTGTCAGCCATGACTTGAAGCAACCCATCCGTGCGATGAGTTTGTACCTGGGCGCGCTGCAGCACACCCAGGCCCCGGAGCGCGCTGCCGCGCTGGAGCGGGTGCTGCCCAAGATGGAGAAAACCCTGAGCGAGCTGCACGGCCAGGTGACGCGCCTGCTGGAGTTGTCGCGTTTGGAATCGGGTGCCTTGCAACTGCAGGAGGAACGGGTGGAACTGAGCGCGCTGTTTGCCGATCTGCGCGCTCTATTTGAAGCTCAGGCCCGAGCCAAGGGCCTGCAATTGCGCTTTGCCAGCGTGGCGCGGCGGCGGCACACGGCGGTGTGGGCCGACAAGAAAATGCTGGAGTCGGTGCTGCAAAACCTCATCAGCAACGCCATCAAGTACACGGCCAGCGGCACGGTCTACGTGGGTACGCGCCAGCGCGATGGCGGCAGTGAGGGGCGGCAATTGTGTTTGGAGGTGCGCGACAGCGGACGCGGCATTGCGCTGGAGCAGCAAGCGAACTTGTTTGATGCCTATCGCAGCTTCGACGATAGGCGCGCCCAGGAGAGCCATGGCCTGGGGCTGGCCCTTGCCAAGGCACAGGCCAGCTACCTGGGGGCCGCCATTGTGCTGAAAAGCGCGCCAGGCCAGGGAGCGGTGTTCACGCTGTGTGGGCTGGACCTTCCGATCGGCGAAGCGCCGCCGGGCTCTTGATCTGACAGCATGACCGCACGCACTGGTCCGGGCTCAGCAATCCCCGGCCTCATCGGGGCGGCCCAGGGTGCGAATGGCATAGGCCGCCATTTCGGCGCTGTTGCGCAGGTTCAGTTTGCCGCGCAGGTTTTCCCGATGCTTGCGCACCGTGCCTTCGCGAATGCCCAGCTTGCTGCCGATTTCCTTGCTGGTCAGACCCTCGCCGACCAATTGAAGAACGGTGGTTTCACTGGCGGTGAGCTTGACCTCGGCGTCAGCGGCCGGGCCCTCCACAAAGAGCTGAGCGATGTCTTGGCTGATGTAGCTTCGCCCCTGCGCGACGCGCCGCAGTGCCAGCAGCAGTTCGCTGCTGCGCTCGTTCTTTGGCACATAGCCCAGCGCGCCGAGCGCCAATGCCGCACGCACCGAACCCGCGTCCATGCGCGCCGTCACCACGAGGCAGCGTGTCGGTGCCTCCGAGGCCTGCAGGGCTCTCATCACCGCCAGTCCATCCAGACCGGGCAAGCCAAGATCCAGCAGCAGCACGTCCGGGCGGAGTTGCTGCGCCTGTGACAGCGCGCTGACACCATCGGCCGCCACGCCTATGCACGCCATGTCAGCTTGGGTGTCGAGCAGCATGCCCAGCGAATCGGCCAGCATGACATGGTCTTCTGCGATGAGGATTCGGATGGTGGACATGGACTGTCACTGCAAAGAACGTGGAGGTAGCCACGAGGTGGTTCAGGCTTTGGGGGCACGAAATGGAAACTCAACTGCCCCGGAGCGAGTATGACGTCCCTGAGGCGGTTGGCCGATCCCAACTTCTCTTTGGCACTGCCGGTGCCAAGTGCTGGCGACTTCAAAAACGCCGCCGGCCACCATGGCGCCCGCATTGCTGCGATGTGAGGCCGGCCTGAGGCGGTGCAGTTGACATTCAGGCTGGCTTCCTGACCGGTGGCGCCCGCTTCGTCCTCGCCGCCCTTGACCCCACCCAAAACCCTGCCGCGCTCTCTGCTTGCGCACAAGCAAGCTTTTTGTTGGCCGGAACTAAGATAATCCGCGCCGAGACAAGGCAGCGTTCGCTCTGGCGGGCGCCGCCTCGCAGCAATCCCAGCCGGCCCGGTTCTTTCCTTTAGACCGGGCCGATTCACAAGAGTTGGAACACGACATATGAAACGCCTGGACGACTTCCGCATGCGCTTGGGCCGCAATGAGCTGGTGCCCATCATGATCGGCGGCATGGGCGTGGACATTTCCTCGTCCGACCTGGCGCTGGAAGCGGCCCGTCTGGGGGGTGTGGGACACATCTCGGACGCGATGATCAAGACGGTCACCGACCGCCGCTACAAGACCAAGTACGTCAAGGCCAAGCAGGCGCAGTACAAGTACAACGTCGAGTCGTCCGACAAGTCCGAGGTGAAGTTCGACCTGGGCCATCTGGCCGAGGCCACCCAGATGCATGTCGAGAAGACCATGTCGCGCAAGCAGGGCAGCGGGCTGGTGTTCATCAACTGCATGGAAAAGCTGACGATGAACGCGCCCAAGGAGACCTTGAAGGTGCGCATGAGTGCGGCGCTGGACGCCGGTATCGACGGCATCACGCTGGCGGCCGGCCTGCACCTGGGCTCGTTCGCGCTGATCGAGGACCACCCGCGCTTCCGCGACGCCAAGCTGGGCATCATCGTGTCGTCGCTGCGCGCGCTGCAGCTGTTCCTGAAGAAGAATTCGCGCCTGAACCGCCTGCCCGATTACGTGGTGGTGGAGGGGCCCCTGGCCGGCGGCCATCTGGGCTTCGGCATGGACTGGGCGCAGTACGACCTGGCCACCATCGTGGCCGAGATCATGGCCTGGATGAAGAGCGAGAACCTGGATATTCCGCTGATCCCGGCCGGCGGCATCTTCACTGGCAGCGATGCGGTGCGCTTTGCCGAGATGGGCGCCGCTGGCGTGCAGGTGGCCACGCGCTTCACCGTGACGCGTGAATGCGGCCTGCCGGACGATGTGAAGCAGGAATACTTCCGCGCCGATGAGGACGATATCGAGGTCAACCAGATCTCGCCCACCGGCTACCCGATGCGCATGATCAAGAGCAGCCCTGGCATCGGTGACGGCATCCGCCCGAACTGCGAGGCCTATGGCTATCTGCTCGATGCCAGCGGCAAGTGCGCCTATATCGACTCGTACAACCGCGAGGTGGCGGCGCATCCCGAGGCCAAGCGCATCTCGGTGATGGACAAGACCTGCCTGTGCACGCACATGCGCAACTTCGCCATCTGGACCTGCGGCCAGCTGACCTGGCGCCTGAAGGACACCACGCTGCAGCGCCCGGACGGCAGCTTCCAGCTGCTGACGGCCGAGCATGTCTTCAAGGACTACCAGTTCAGCACCGGCGGCCAGGTGCAGCGCCCCGAGCTGGAAGCCGTCGCCGCGGCCTGATCGCAGGCTTGCCGGCTGTGCGGTCTGCGCGCTCAGGGAATGTCCTGAGCCGGCAGGTCGCGCAGGTGACGCACGGCCGCGCTTCGCTTGTCTGAACATCGGTCTCTCTGCCTATCGAGCAGGGCATGACAAACCGACAGGAGACAAGCGAATGACGACAGGTTCATCAGCCAAGCGCCCGGCCGTGTCAGGCCTCTGCGACTCTTCCACTTCTTCCTCATCCTCATCCTCATCTTCAACGCCGGCCCAGCCCGGGCGTCGCCGTCTGCTGGTGGGCGCTGCGGCGCTGGCCGCGCCAGCGCTGGTCAGCCCTTGGGCGCGCGCGCAGGACAAGTTTCCGGCGCGCCCGATCACACTGATCGCCCCCTGGCCCGCTGGCGGCAGCAGTGATGCCGTGATGCGCGCTTTTGCCGAGAGCGCCGGCCGGGCCCTGGGTGGCACGGTGCTGGTTGAGAACAAGCCGGGCGCCGGCGGCACCATGGGCGCGGCCGCGATGCTGCAGGCCAAGCCTGATGGCTACACGCTGACGCAGCTGCCGCTGGGCATCTACCGCCTGCCGCATATGCAGAAGATGCCCTTCGATCCGGTGAAGGACATCACCCACATCGTCTGCCTGACCGGCTACACCTTCGGCCTGGCGGCGGCGGCGGATGCGCCCTACAAGACGCTCAAGGAGATGGTGGCCTATGCCAAGGCCAACCCTGGCAAGGTGCAGTACGGCCACACCGGCACCGGCACCACGCCGCATCTGGCGATCGAGGAATTTGCCGCCAAGGCCGGCATCCAGCTGAGCGACATTCCCTACAAGGGCTCGGCCGAGATCCTGCAGGCCATCCTGGGCGGCCACATCCCGCTGATGAGCGGCACCACCGAATTCGCGCCGCATGTGAAGAGCGGCAAGCTGCGCCTGCTGGCCACGCTGGGCCGCGAGCGCAACAAGGCCTTTGCCGATGTGCCGACGGTGAAGGAAAGCGGCTGGGACACGGTGACCGAATCGCCCTTCGGCATCGGCGGCCCCAAGGGCATGGACCCGGCGCTGGTGAAGCTGCTGCATGACGCCTTCCGCAAGACCCTGGAGGACCCCAAGGTGCTGGAGACGCTGGACAAGTTCTACATGCCGACGATCTATATGAGCGCGGCCGACTACAGCGCCTATGCCGAACGCACTTTCGCGGCCGAGAAGGCCACGATTGATCGGCTGAAGGCGGCCGGCAAGATCTAGCTGGATCTGGCGCTGACTTGCAACGTCAGCTCCAGCACCTCGTCCCCTAGCGCATCGAACTCGCCCGTGGGCCGCCAGCCCAGATGGCGGTAGAAGCCGTGCGAGCGCGTGGCCGGATCGCGCGCGCAGCCCAGGAACAGGCGCTGGTGGCCAGCCTCGCGCAGCGTCTGCACCATCAAGCCCAGCAACTGGCGGCCGATGCCCCGGCCTTCGTGCTCGGGCAGCAGGGCCAGTACCACGATCTCGCCGCTGGCGGTGTCGCCAAAGCAGTAGCCGACCAGCTGCTCGCCATCCAGGCACACATGGCCGGGCAGGCGGCCGCTGCGGGTGTCGTCGGCCCAGCTTGCGGGCGTGATCCCCAGCTCGGCCAGGCGCTCGCGCGAGACGGCGTTCTGCCGCGTGCGGCCGCGCAGGGCCACGCAGGCTTCGGCATCAGCGGGGCAGGCCGGGCGGTAGATCAGGGTGGCGCTCATATCGGTCAGTCTGAGGTTGAGGCGCCGATCATCGCTGCTGCTGCGCTTGACGCCGTTTTGCACGGGCGCCAGCAAGGAGCCTGTTCAGGCTTCAAGGCAGGCCAGGCGCGGGCATACACTGCAGCCATCCCATCCGCCCGCCGGCTCCATCCACAGGCCGGTCCCGCCGACCATGATGCAGACGCAGCCGCCCTCGCCGCCGCCGTCGCCGCAAGTGTTTCAGCCCAGCGATTGCGCAGGGCTGGAGTCGGTCGCCGTGATCGATCTCGAGGCCTCCGGCTTCGGCCGCGGCAGCTATCCCATCGAGGTGGGCTTCGTGCAGGCCACGGGCGAGTGCTTCTGCACCCTGATCCAGCCCGAGCCGGATTGGCAGCACTGGGATGCCTCCGCCGAAGCCTTGCACGGCATCACCCGCGAACTGCTGCAGCGCCATGGGCGTGCCTGTGCCTGGGTGGCTGAGCAGCTGAACCAGCGCCTGGCCGGCCAGGTGGTGTATTGCGATGCCTGGGGGCATGACTATCCCTGGCTGTCGCGCCTCTACGATGCGGCCGGGCGGGTGCCCAGCTTCAGGCTGGCCGATCTGCGGGGCCTGCTCAGCGAAGACGAGGCCGCGCGCTGGCATCCGGTGCTGGATCAGGTGCGCAGCGAAGCCGCGCTGGTGCGCCACCGCGCCAGCAGCGACGCCAGAACCCTGCAGATGGCCCTGCAACGCATCAAGCGCCAGCCGCTGCTTCTGCTCTGATGGCGGGGCCCGGCCGGGGTGCCGCCCAGCGCTTTCACGCGTCGGCGCTAGACTGCCGTCCCATATGAACCTCGCCACCCGCCCACGGCCTGCCCGCAAAATGCCGACGACAGCCGCAGCAGCGGGCTGGAGCCGCCCGAACTCGCAACCAAGAAGGCACCCACGCAGCTGCGTGCGGTCGAGACCTTCGAGCGCATCCTCAGCACCTGCTCGGAGCTGCTGGCCGAGGTGGGCATCGAGCGCCTGTCCACCAATCTGATCTGCCGTCGCGCCGGCATCACACCACCTGCGCTGTACCAGTACTTCCCCAACAAGTACGCGATCCTGCATGAGCTGGGCCGGCGCATGATGTGGCGGCAAAACGAACACCTCACGCCCTGGGCGACCGTGCAGACGATGCAGTTGCCCGAGGCCGAATTCGCCGCCAGCGTGGCGCAGGTGTTTCTGAGCACGCTGCATGTGACCGAGGACACGGCCGGCGGCGTCTGGGTGATGCGGGCGCTGCGCGCGGTGCCGTCCTTGCAGCATGTGCGCATGGCTTCGCATGAGGCGGTGACGAACCTGGTGCTGGCCGCCTTCCAGGACAGCTATCCCGCCGTCGATGTGGCGCAGGCCCGCCTGACGATGCGGCTGGCCATCGATGCCTTGTACGCGGCGCAGGAGTTGCTGGTGGATGACCCGCAGCAGGACCCCGAAGCCGTGGCCCGCGTGATGTCCGAGATGGTGGCGGCACAGTTCGTCAAGCTGCGCGCCAGCTGATCATCGAGGGCCGGCTGCGCCATCATCCGCTCACTCTTGCTGCCATGTCTGCTGCCATGAACTTGTCTTCGCTGTTGACCCGACGCCGGCTGTTGCTGCTGGCTGGCGTGGTGCTGGTCGGCCTGATGCTGCTGTTGTGGACGCAGCGCCGCCCGCAGGTCGAGGTGCTGCCGCTGCAGGCCGGGCCGATGCTGAGCAGCCTGCAGCTCTCAGCCCGCGTGGCCGCGCGCAGCCGGGTGGACGTGGGCAGCACGCTGACCGGCCGCGTGCAGCAGGTGCTGGTGCGCGAGGGCGATAGCGTCACGGCCAGCCAGGCACTCGTCCGGCTGGAATCCGACGAGTTGGTGGCCACGCTCAGCCAGGCCCAGGCCAGCGAACGTGCAGCCAGTGCCCGCCTGGCCGGGCTGCGCAGCAGCGGCCGCAGCGCCTTGCAGGCGGGAGTGGCGCAGGCGCAATCGGTGCTGCTGGCCGCCGAGGCGGATCTGAAGCGCCAGCAGTCGCTGGTGGCGCAGGGTTTTGTCAGCGAGGCCCGGCTGGATGAGGCGCGCCGGGCCGTCGCGGTGGCGCGCGCCCAGCTGGCCAGTGCGCAGGCTCAAGTGCAAGGCAATGAAGACCAGGGCGGCAGCGAGATCGCGCAGGCCGAGGCGCAGCTGGCGCAGGCCCGCGCGGCCACGGCCGCGGCAGCAGCCAAGCTGGCGCAGGCCACGCTGGCCGCGCCGGCCGCCGGCCGCGTGCTGGCGCGCAGCGCCGAGCCGGGGCAGATCGTGCAGCCTGGCCGCGCCTTGCTGAGCCTGGCCCTGGACGGCCCGACCGAGCTGCTGGCCCAGCTGGACGAGCGCTATCTGGCCCAGCTGCGCGTCGGGCAGACGGCGCAGGTTTTGGCCGACGCCTATCCGAACCAGCGCTTTGCGGCCACGGTGCAGCGCATTGCGCCGCTGGTGGACGCGCAGCGCGGCTCGATCGAGCTGCGGCTGGCGCTGGCGCCGCCCGGGCCGGCCTTTCTGCGCGAGGACATGACCTTGTCGGTGGAGGTGGAGACCGGGCGCCGCGAGAAGGCGCTGGTGCTGCCGCTGCAGGCCTTGCGCGGCGAAGGGCCGGACGGTGAGGCGACGGTCTGGCTGGTCGATGCCGACGGGCGGGTGCAAGCCCGGCGCGTGAAGCTGGGCCTGCGCACGCTGGAAGCGGCCGAGGTGCTGCAGGGGCTGCAGGCGGGCGATCAGCTGATGCTGGGTTCGGCCGCGCAGCCTGGGCAGCGGGTGCGCACCCGGCCGGCCAGCGGCGCGCCGATGGCGACGGCGGGCAGCGCCAGCAGCAAGGACAGCCGCGACGCGGGCGGTTCGGCGATCAGCAACGCGGTGGGCCGCTGAGGCCGGGATGTCCGCAATGGCAACATGGTTCGGATTCGAAGGCCGGGTGGCGGTGCGCTTTCTGCGCGAGGGCCGCTTTCAGACGCTGCTGATCATCGTTGGCGTGGCAGCCGGCGTGGCCGTGGTGGCCTATATCTCGGCGCTGATCTCGGGCCTGCAGAGCAACACCTTGAACAAGACCCTGGGCGCGCAGGCGCACATCACCGTCAAGCCGCTGGACGATGTGGTGACCAGCGCCAGGCTGCCGGACGCGCCCGGCACGCAGGCGCTGGTGCAGACCCAGCCGCGCAGCCAGCGGCCGCGCTCGATCGCCAACTGGCAGCAGCTGCTGCCGGTGCTGGAGGCCATGCCGGGCGTGGCGGCGGTCTCGCCGATGGTTTCGGCCGCCGGCCTGGGCCTGCGCGGCGACGGCTCGCGCGCCGTGGCGCTGATGGGTGTGGAGCTGGATCGTTATGACCGCATCGTTCAGCTGCGCAGCAAGGTGGTGGCGGGGCAGGCCCGGCTCGGACCCGGCGACGCGATGATCGGCCGCGAGCTGGCCGACGATCTCGGGCTGACGGTAGGCGACCGCCTCAGCGTAGTGCTGGGCAGTGGCGGCAACACGGTCAGCGAATCGCTGCGCGTCACCGCGCTGGTGGACCTGGGCGTGCGTGACTTGAACCGCCGCACCGTCTTCCTGCCGCTGCGCAGCGCGCAAAGCCTGGTCGGCCTGCCGGGCGGCGCCACCAGCCTGGACATCACGCTGGACGATGTGTGGACCGCCAAGCAACTGGCCCAGCAACTGGCGCGCCGCTGGCCCTACAAGGTGGAGAGCTGGCAGGAGGCGAATGCGCAGCTGGTCTCGGCGCTCAATGCGCAGTCGGTCAGCACCACGCTGATCCGCAGCGTGGTGATGATCGTGGTGGTGCTGGGCATTGCCAGCGTGCTGGTGGTGTCGGTGGTGCAGAAGAAGCGCGAGATCGGCATCCTGCGCGCGATGGGCGCCACGCAGGGTCAGGTCCTGCGGGTGTTCCTGCTGCAGGGGGCTCTGGTCGGGGCCTTGGGCTCGATGCTGGGCGTGCTGCTGGCCAGCGGCCTGATCTGGGCCTTCACCACCTTTGTGCGCGGCTCGGATGGGCTGCCGCTGTTCTCGATCAGCCTGCAGCCGCTGCTGGCGCTGCAGATTGCCGCGCTGGCCACGCTGTGCGGCGTGCTGGCCGCGGTGGCGCCGGCGCGCCGCGCCGCAGCGCTGGATCCGGCCCAGGCGATCCGCGCATGAGCCCGAAGAGCGCCATCGCCGCGCCGCTGATCGAGATCAGCGAGCTGCGCAAGAGTTACAACCTGGGCCTGCCCAATGAAGCCGAGGTGCTGCACGGCCTGTCCTTGCACATCAATGCGGGCGAGTTCGTCGCGCTGATCGGCCCTTCAGGCTCGGGCAAGAGCACGCTGCTGAACATCATCGGCCTGCTGGAGCGCATGAGCAGCGGCAGCTTCCGCCTGCAGGGCGAGGAGGTCGGCGGCCTGGACGATGCGGGCCTGACGTTGAAGCGCCGCAGCGCGCTGGGCTTTGTGTTTCAGTTCCACCACCTGCTGCCGGCTTTCAGCGCGCTGGAGAACGTCACGCTGCCGGCGCTGATGCGCGACGGCCGCGTCAGCGCGGCGCAGCGCGAGCATGCGCGCGCGGTGCTGGACAGCATGGGCCTGGGTGCCGCGTTGCACAAGAAGCCGGGCGAGCTGTCGGGCGGCATGCAGCAGCGCGTGGCGATTGCCCGCGCGCTGGTGATGCGTCCGCCGCTGGTGCTGGCCGATGAGCCGACCGGCAATCTGGACACCGCTTCGTCCGACGAGGTGTTCGCCTTGATGCGCCGCATGCATGCGGAGCTGGGCACCTCGTTTCTGATCGTCACGCATGACCCGCGCCTGGCGGCGCGTTGCGACCGGGTGGTCGAGCTGGTGGACGGGCAGATCAGCCGCGATGAACCGGTGCAGGCTGGCAGCGCGGCGGCGGCCGGCTGAGCGCGCGCGCCAAGCGCGCCGCGAGCGGTACTCTGGTGCGGCGCGCGGGAGAGCGCTCTCTTAGAAGCGCAGGTCGGCGCCCAGGCTCAGCACCTGGCTGTCGCTGGAGGGCTTCTGCCATTCCAGGCGCAAGCCGACTTGTTGGCTGACGGCATAGCGCAGACCCAGGCCGAACAGGGCCTTGGTTGAGCTTTCCTCCGCGCTCGCGCCGGAGAGGCTGGCCTTGGCTTCCAGACGGTTCACGCCGACGCGGCCATAGCCGCTGAGGTCGCCGCTCAAGGGCAGGCTGGCCAGCAGGCTCAGCTGTACAGCGTTGCCGCTGACTTTGACCTTGTAGCCGCTGAACGTGACCGTGTCGCTGCCCAGGCTGCGGTAGCCGGTTTCGAGCGCCAGGCCGGGGCTCAGCTGATAGCCCAGGTACAGCGCTCCGCCGGTGCCGTTGACCTTGATGCCATCGGCGCTGATGCGCGAGCGGCCAACATCGGCGCCAACGTAAATGTCGGCGGCTTGTGCGCCGATGGCTGCGCCGAGCAGCGCCAGCGCCAGGATGGTCTTCTTCATGATGGGGTTCCCTCCGTAATTGTTGTGCCGAGAGTGGCTGTGTTCCGCGCGGCAGATTGCCGCGCTGAGGCAGCGCATTGTCTGCGCGCATCCACGGCGTCAGCACGGTGCTTGTGTTCCGGGCGTCACACCCTTTGGAGGGGTCAGTCAGTCTGTGGGTCGCGCGGCCTGGCCTGCAGCTCCCTGAGGCACTTGAGGCACAGGCAGCCGTTGTAATCGCGGCTGAATTGCTGGCGCTGGGCGTCGCTCAAGCGCAGTTCGAAGCAGTCGCAGCGCGCCTCGGCTGCACCGCAGTGAAAGCCGCCGCCGCAGCGCGGGCAGCGGCTGTTCACGTCAGCGCGCGCTTCTTCTTCGCTCATGCGAACAAGGCCTTGTGCTGCTCGCGCAGCAGGTTCTTCTGCACCTTGCCCATGGTGTTGCGCGGCAGCTCGGCGACGACGAAGACCTTCTTGGGTACCTTGAAGTTGGCGATCTGGCGCTTGAGCTGCGAGACGATGGCATCGCCGTCCAGCGTGGCGCCGGGTTTGGCCACCAACACCGCCACCACGGCCTCGCCAAAGTCGCGGTGCGGCACGCCGATCACCGCCGATTCGGCAATGCCGGGCATGTCGTTCAGCGTGCCCTCGATCTCGGCCGGATAGACGTTGTAGCCGCCGGAGATGATCAGGTCCTTGCTGCGCCCGACGATGGTGAAGTAGCCCAGCTCGTCCACGCGGCCGACGTCGCCGGTCTTGAACCAGCCGTCGGCGGTGAACTCTTCCTTGGTCTTCTCCGGCATGCGCCAGTAGCCGGCGAACACGTTCGGGCCCTTGACCTCGATATTGCCGATCTCGCCGGTGGGGCAGGGCGCGCCCTTGTCGTCCTGCACGCGCACGCCCACGCCGGGCAGCGCATGGCCGACCGTGCCGCCGCGGCGTTCGCCGTCAGCGGGGCGGTAGGGGTTGGAGGTCAGCATCACCGTCTCGCTCATGCCGTAGCGCTCAAGAATGGTGTGGCCGGTGCGCGTCTGCCAGTCGCGGAAGGTCTCGATCAGCAGCGGCGCCGAGCCGCTGATGAAGAGGCGCATATGGCGGCAGGCGTTCTTGTCCAGCGCCGGCTCGGCCAGCATGCGCACATAGAGCGTGGGCACGCCCATGAACAGCGTGGCGTCGGGCAGGCGCGCGATCACCGCTTTGGGGTCGAACTTGCTGAACCAGATCATCTGGCTGCCGTTCAGCAGCGCGCCATGCGAGGCCACGAACAGGCCGTGCACATGGAAGATCGGCAGCGCGTGGATCAGCACGTCGCCTTTTTTCCAGCCCCAGTAGTCCTTCAGCGTCTGCGCATTGCTGAGCATATTGCCGTGCGACAGCATCGCGCCCTTGCTGCGCCCGGTGGTGCCGCTGGTGTAGAGGATGGCGGCCATCTCGTCAGCCGTCTTGTGCGCCACTTCATGCTGGTCGCTCATGTGCGCGGCGCGGTCCAGCAGCGTACCGCTGCGATCCTCGTTGAGCGTGAACACATACTGCGTGCCGGCGGTGAAGGCGATCTTGCTGATCCAGCCGAAGCTCTTGCTCGGGCAGACCATGACGGCCGGCTCGGCATTGCCGATAAAGTATTCGATCTCGGCGGCCTGGTAGGCGGTGTTGAGCGGCAGATAGACATAACCGGCGCGCAGCACGGCCAGGTAGAGCATCAGCGCTTCGACGCTTTTCTCGGTCTGCACGGCGATGCGGCTGCCTGCGGGCAGGTCCAGCGAGACCAGCAGATTGGCCAGCATCGCAGTGGCGCGCTCGATGTCGCGCCAGCTGTAGCGCAGACGCTCGCCATCGGCACATTCGATGGCGGTGGCGTCCAGATCGGCGGGGAAGGCCGCGCGCAGCGCGGCGAACAGATTGGCGTTGGTGCTCTTCATTGGGATAGGTATCTATCAGTCGAGTTTGGCTCCGGACTTCTTCACCACTTCGGCCCAGCGCTTGATTTCGCTGGAGACGAACTGGCCGAAGGCATCGCCGTACATATTCGGCACCTCGGTGCCCAGGCTGGTCCAGCTGGCCTTGATGTCGTCCTGCGCGAAGGCCTTGCGCAGCTCGGCCTGCATTGCGGCAACCGCTTCCTTGGGTGTGCCCTTGGGCGCCCACAGGCCATACCAGGTGGCGACCTGATAGCTGGGCACGCCGCCTTCGACGCTGGTGGGCACGTCGGCGAAGCCCGGCGCGCGCTTGTTGGCTGCCACTGCGATGGCCTTGATGCGCCCCCCCTTGATGTGGGCGGCCGAGCTGCCCAGGCCGTCGAACATCAGATCCACCTGGCCGGCGATCAGGTCCTGCAGGGCCGGGCCGGCGCCGCGGTAGGGGATGTGGGTGATGAAGGTCTGGGTCTGCAGCTTGAACAACTCGCCCGCCAGATGGTGCGAGGTGCCGTTGCCGGCCGAGCCGTAGTTCAGCTTGCCGGGATTCTTGCGGATGAATTCGAGCAGGCCCTTCAGGTCGGTGGCTTGCACCCGGGCCGGGTTCACGACGATGACCTGGGGCACGCTGGACACCAGCGCGACTGGGATGAAGTCGGTCTCCAGCTTGTAGTCCAGCTTGGGATACATCGAGGGCGCGATGGCGTGGTGCACTGCGCCCATGAAGAAGGTGTAGCCGTCCGGCGCGGCCTTGGCGGCGATGCTGGCGCCCACGGTGCCGCCAGCGCCGCCCTTGTTGTCGATGATGAACTGCTTGCCGGTGGCCTTGGTCAAGGCGGCGGTCAGCGGGCGCGCAAAGGCATCGGTGCCGCCACCGGCCGGGAAGGGCACGACGACGGTGACGGGCTTGGCCGGCCAGGCCTGGGCCTGGGCCAGCAAGGGCAAAGCCAGCACGGCGGCTGCGGCCGCCAGGGCCGAGCGGCGCGACAAAGTGACATTGCGGTTCATCTTGGTTTGTCTCCAGTGAGGGCCGGTGTCCGGCCTGTTGTATTGAGAAGGTTCAAAGCAGAGCGGTGACGGCGCGCGAGCAGGCGACTTCGCCGGCGATGAAAGCCTCATGGTGCGTCTCGATGCGGTCGAGATCGTAGAGGTAGTTGACCATCATGCCGCAGCTCTGGCGCAAGCCCTTGCCGCTGGGGTTGCCGTCGAGATTGAGGCGCTCAAGCCGGGCCCCGTTGTCCAGATGGAAGCGCGCCACCGGATCGCCGCCGGGCCGGGGCGTCTGGGCGACCAGGTAGACGGCGCACAGGCGTTGCAGGGACTCGCGGGTCTGATCGTCCAGTTTGGCAAGGCCCGCGCTCTGGCTGAGCCGGCCGAGATCGCCCTGGCTGGCCTCCAGCAGGGTCTGCAAGGCCTGACGGGCGCGCTCCAGCGCCGGTTTCTTCAGGCCCAGGCTCTCGTCCAGCGCCGGGCTGGATTGCAGCCAGGCGGCGAAACCGGGAATCGGCGACAGCGTGCAGAAGGTCTTGAGCCGCGGCAGCTCGCGCTGCAGCTGCTCGGCCACGCGCTTGATCAGGAAGTTGCCCAGCGAGACGCCCTTCAAGCCGGGTTCGCAATTGCTGATCGAGTAGAAGGCCGCCACCCTGGAGCGCTCAGCCGCGGCCACCGGTGCCTGCTTGTCGATCAGGGGCGCGATGGCGGCAGGCATCTGGTCCGCCAGCGCGACCTCGACAAAGATCAGCGGCTCCTCGGGCAGTTGCGGGTGGAAGAAGGCGAACAGGCGGCGGTCCGGCTGCAGGCGCCGGCGCAGATCGTCCCAGCCGTCAATCGCATGCACGGCCTCGTGGCGAATGATCTTCTCCAGCAGCTGGGCGGGCGAATTCCAGTCGACCTGGCGCATCTGCAAGAAACCCGGGTTGAACCAGGAGCCGAACAGGTGCAGCAGGTCAGCCTCGACGCTGTGCCAGTGCGGATGCTGGGCCAGGCCGGCCAGCAGGCTGCGCCGCAGGCGCACCAGCACGCCGGTGGCGCCGGGGGTGCGGTTCAGGCGGCGGAACAGCTCCTGCCGCGGCGGCTCGCTGGCGCGCAGCAGCGCCTGCAACTGGGCCGCCCCGGGTGTGTCGGCATAGGCCTGCGCCGCGGCCAGCACGGCCTGCGGATCGGGGTTGAAGTCCAGCGCCAGGTGCTCGAACAGCAGCTGCAGGCCTTCGGCCGGCAGCGCGTCGATCAGGCCGATCAGCTCGCCGGCCAGGTGGACGCTATTGGCTTCGCCGCGCTCAGACAGCAGACGCCGGGCGGCCAGCAGCACGCGGCGCAACTGGCGCAGCAACTGGCGTCGTTCGGAGGCTTGGCGGAGTTCGTCGAACATAGGCGATCTGGGCCAGCTATGTTCCAACCCGCGCCAACGGTTTCACATGCGGGTAGTCCCGCAGCCGTGCGATTCGCGCAGCGTTCGTCGCTTTGGAGCCTGTTGGCGTCGTGTCAGCAGGCCCTAGTTCACGCCCGGCAGCTTGAGCCAGCAATCGAGCCGGCCACGCAAGGCCGCAAAGTCCAGCGGCTTGGTCAGGTGCTCGTCCATGCCGGCGTCGGAGCTGGCGACGATATCGCTCTCCAGCGCGTGGGCGGTCAGGGCCAGGATGGGGAAGGGCGGCAGCGTGCCTTCGCTCTGCAGCTGGCGCATGCGGCGCGCGCATTCGAGCCCGTCCATGCCGGGCATCTGGATGTCCATCAAAACCAGATCAGGGGCAGCTTCCTGGCAGGCAGCCAAGGCTTCGAGCCCGTTCTTGGCCAGCCGGCTGTCCACGCCCATCAAGGCCAGGAACTCCAGGGCGACGACTTGATTGATGTGGTTGTCTTCCACCAGCAACACGACGGGCTTGCGGCCGCTGGCATCCGGCTGCGTGCCGCCGAGCGCATCGGCGCCCGGCGCGCCGGAACCCGGATGGCCTTTCTGCACCGACAAAGCTGGCTGACGGATATCGTGACTTGCAGAATTCATATGAATGCCTTGACTTCACCAAACCTAGCGCTGATTCCCGTGTCGCGCGCCTGTGCATGCAGGACAGCTGTCGACCTGGGCTGAGCTGCGTTCGTGCACGCTGTTCTCAGCCCATCCCTGCTGACCTGGTGGCTTGTCAGCCTTCCCGTCTCTCAGGCGATCAGCGCAAAAGCCCTGTGTTGAAACAGAGTTTTGGGAGGAGATGCCGATCTGGGGTCAATTGTTGCCTGTCGCGTTGCGGAGCGCAATGCTTGCTCGTCCCCTCCTCGGCGGGCATTGACAGCCGCAAACGGTGCTACTGACAGTCTTTGACACGGCGCCTCTCTAGAATCCGTGCTCCCTGCCAGAGAAGGTGTGTCCCCCATGTCCGAAGGTCTGATCCGCATCCGCGGCGCCCGCCAGCACAACCTCAAGAACCTGGACCTGGACATCCGCACTGGCGAGCTGACCGTGGTGACCGGTCCCAGCGGCTCGGGCAAGTCCAGTCTGGTGTTCGACACGCTCTATGCCGAGGGACAGCGGCGTTATGTCGAAACTTTCTCGGCCTATGCACGGCAGTTCCTGGACCGCATGGATCGCCCTGCGGTGGACAAGGTGGACGGCGTGCCGCCGGCGATCGCGATCGACCAGACCAACCCGGTGCGCACCTCGCGCTCCACGGTCGGCACGATGACCGAGCTGAACGATCACCTGAAGCTGCTATTCGCACGCGCGGCTGAGCTGTTCGATCGTGAGACTGCCTTGCCGGTGCGGCACGACACGGCGCAGACCATTTATGCCGAGCTGATGAGCCGCACGGCAAGCACTGACCCCCGCCTGGTGCTGACCTTCCCGGTGGAGCTGCCGGCCAACACGACGGCCGAGCAGCTGGAGCAGTGGCTGTCAGCCAGCGGCTTCACCAAGGTGCAGGCGGAGCGGCAGCTCGGCGACAAGAAGCTCTTGGACGTGGTGGCCGACCGCTTTCGCATCCAGGGTGCGGACAAGCAGCGCGCGATGGAGGCGATCGAGCTGTCGCTGAAGCGCGGTGGCGGCCGGCTGAACGTCTACGTCCTCCAAGAGGAAGGTGATCCGCTGTTGTGGCGCTACTCCACCGGCCTGCACTGCCCGGACAGCGACCTGCGCTATGCCGACCCGCAGCCGCCGCTGTTCTCCTTCAACTCGGCGATGGGGGCCTGCGAGAGCTGCCGCGGCTTTGGCCGCGTGATCGGCGTCGATCTGGGTCTGGTGATCCCGGATGACAAGAAGACGCTGCGCAACGGCGCCATCAAGCCCATGCAGACGCCGGCCTGGCAGGAAAGCCAGGACGACCTGCTGAAGTATGCCGGCGAGGCCGGCATTCCGCGTGACACCGCCTGGAACCAGCTCAGCCCGGCGCAGCGCGACTGGGTGATCAACGGTTCGCCGAACTGGAACGGCAATTGGAACAAGCAGTGGTACGGGGTCAAGCGCTTCTTCGAATACCTGGAGAGCAAGGCCTACAAGATGCACATCCGCGTGCTCTTGTCCAAGTACCGCAGCTATACCGAATGCCCGGCCTGCGCTGGTGCGCGGCTCAAGACGGAGGCGCTGCTGTGGCGCATGGGATCGAAGGCGCTGGCCGATGCGGTGCTGCCGCCTGAGCAGCGCTTCCTGCCCAAGGGCGTGGGCTGGAGCCGCGCGCAGCTCGAGGCGCTGCCGGGCCTGTCCTTGCACGACCTGATGCAGCTGCCGCTGCACCGGCTGCGCCGTTTCCTCGATGAGCTGAGCCTGCCCAGCACCCTGCTGGACGAGGCGCTGAAGCTGCTGCTCGACGAGATCCGCAACCGGCTCAAATACCTCTGCGATGTGGGCATCGGCTATCTGACGCTGGACCGCCAGAGCCGCACCCTCAGCGGCGGCGAGGTGCAGCGCATCAACCTGACCACGGCCTTGGGCACTTCGCTGGTCAACACGCTGTTCGTGCTGGACGAGCCCTCGATCGGCCTGCATCCGCGCGATATGAACCGCATCGTCGAGGCGATGAAGCGCCTGCGCGATGCCGGCAATACGCTGGTGGTGGTCGAGCATGATCCGGCGGTGATGCTGGCGGCCGACCGCCTGATCGACATGGGCCCGGGGCCAGGAGAGAAGGGCGGGCAGATCGTCTTCGACGGCACGCCCGAGCAGGTGCGCGGTGCCGACACGCTGACTGGCGCCTACCTCGGCGCGCGCAAGCATGTGGGCATGGGCCTGAAGCGCCCGGTGGAGCCGGGCACGCCGCGCCTGATCCTGGAAGGCGCGCGCGAACACAATCTGCGAAACGTCAGCGTGGAGTTCCCGCTTCAGCGCATGGTGGTGGTCACCGGCGTGTCGGGCTCGGGCAAGAGCACGCTGATGCAGGACGTGCTCTATCCGGCGCTGGCCCGCCACTTCGGCCAGGCCACCGAGACGCCGGGTGCGCATGACCGCCTGCTGGGTTCCGATCATCTGGCCGATGCGGTCTTCGTCGACCAATCGCCGATCGGCAAGACGGCGCGCTCGAACCCGGCTTCCTATGTGGGCGCCTTCGATGAGATCCGCAAGCGCTTTGCCGATGTGCCGCTGGCGCGCGAGCGCAGCTACACGGCCGGCATGTTCAGCTTCAACGCCGGCGACGGCCGCTGCCCGACCTGCGGCGGCTCAGGTTTCGAGCATGTGGAGATGCAGTTCCTCTCCGATGTCTACCTGCGCTGCCCGGACTGCGACGGCAAGCGCTTCCGCGCCGAGATGCTCGATGTGAAGCTGGAGCGCGGTGGCCGAGAACTCAGCGTGGCCGATGTGCTGGAACTGACCGTCAGCGAGGCGGTGCAGCTCTTCAGGGACGAGCGCGACATCGTCGCCAAGCTGCAGCCCATCGTCGACGTGGGTCTGGAATATCTGAAGCTGGGCCAGCCAGTGCCCACGCTCTCGGGCGGCGAGGCGCAGCGCCTGAAGCTGGCCGGCTTCCTGGCCGAGGCCGCGACGGCGGCCAGCAAGAGCCGTCAGGCGGTGGCCAAGAAGGGCACGCTGTTCCTGTTCGACGAGCCGACCACCGGCCTGCATTTCGACGATATCGCCAAGCTGATGCGCGCGCTGCGCAAGCTGCTCTCGGCCGGGCATTCGCTGATCCTGATCGAGCACAACCTGGACGTGATTCGCGCGGCCGACTGGCTGATCGACCTCGGCCCCGAGGGCGGCGAGGACGGCGGCGAGCTGGTCTGCCAGGGCACGCCCGAAGAGGTCAAGGAGCACCCGACTTCGCACACTGCGCTGGCGCTGCGCGAGTACGCCGCGCACATGGACCGCCCGGCCCTGGCGGTGGAAGAGGGCCGGCCGCTGCAGACCATCGTGCGTGCGCGCCGCGCGGCGGCCGAGGCGATCGAGATCATCAACGCCCGCGAGCACAACCTGAAGTCGGTGGACGTGTCGATCCCGCGCGGCAAGTTCAACGTCATCACCGGCGTGTCGGGCTCGGGCAAGAGCACGCTGGCCTTCGACATCCTGTTCAACGAGGGCCAGCGCCGCTACCTGGAATCACTGAATGCCTATGCGCGCTCCATCGTGCAGCCGGCGGGCCGGCCGAGGTGGACGCGGTGCGCGGCATCCCGCCCACGGTGGCGATCGAGCAGCGGCTTTCTCGCGGCGGGCGCAAAAGCACGGTGGCCACCACCACCGAGGTCTGGCACTTTCTGCGCCTGCTTTATGTGAAGCTGGGCGTGCAGCACTGCGTGCACGATGGCATGCCGGTGCGGCCGCAGAGCGTGGAGTCCATCGCCGCCCAGCTGATGCGCGATTACAAGGGCCGGCATGTGGGCCTGCTGGCGCCGCTGGTGGTCAACCGCAAGGGCCTCTATACCGACCTGGCCAAATGGGCCAAGGCGCGCGGCCACAGCCATCTGCGGGTCGACGGCGAGTTCCTGCCCACCGCGCCCTGGCCGCGCCTGGACCGCTTCAAGGAGCACACGCTGGAGCTGCCGGTGGGCGATCTGATCATCGCGCCGGACAAGGAGGCCGAGCTGCGCGAGCTGCTGGCCAAGGCGCTGGACCATGGCAAGGGCGTGCTGCATCTCTTGGCGCCGCTTGATGGCCTGCACGCGGCGATCGCCAGCGGGCAGAGCACCGCCGGCATCGGCAGCGTCAAGGTGTTCTCCACCAAGCGCGCCTGTCCGGCCTGCGGCACCAGCTATGCCGAGCTGGACCCACGCCTGTTCAGCTACAACAGCAAGCATGGCTGGTGCACCAGCTGCGTGGGGACAGGTCTTGCCCTGACGCGCGAGCAGCGCAAGGCGCTGGACGAAACCCTGCAGGACAAGGACAACCGGCGGCCGCGAGCAGAGCTTCCCCTCTGAAGAGGCCGAGATCGAGGGACTGACCGATCAGCCCTGCCCGGACTGCCATGGCGCGCGCCTGAACCCGGCCGCGCGCTCGGTGACCTTCGAGACCGAGGGCATTGCCACCGTCGCTTCATGGAGCGTGGGCGAAGCGCGGGCCTGGATCGAGGGCCTGCAGCTGTTGGGCCGCGATGCGGACATCGCACGCGATGTGGTCAGCGAGATCCGCGGCCGGCTGGAGTTCCTGGAAGAAGTGGGCCTGGGCTACCTGACGCTGGACCGCGCCGCGCCCACGCTGTCGGGCGGCGAGGCGCAGCGCATCCGCCTGGCGGCTCAGTTGGGCAGCAATCTGCAGGGCGTCTGCTATGTGCTGGACGAGCCGACCATCGGCCTGCATCCGCGCGACAACCAGATCCTGCTCAAGGCCCTGTCCACGCTGGGCGACAAGGGCAACACGCTGGTGGTGGTGGAGCACGACGAGGACACCATCCGCCGTGCCGACCACATCATCGACATCGGCCCCGGCGCCGGCAAGCGCGGTGGGGCGGTGGTGGCGCAGGGCACGGTGGCGCAGATCATGGCGGCCGGTGCCGAATCGCTGACCGGGCGCTTTCTGTCCAGTCCGCTCTTGCACCCGCTGCAGACGCGCCGCGAGATCGACCCTGGGGCGCCCAAGCTGACGGTGTTGACCGCCTCTCTGCACAACCTGCGCCAGGTGAACGTGGATGTGCCCCTGCATCGCCTGGTGGCGATCACCGGCGTCTCGGGCTCGGGCAAGAGCACGCTGGCGCGCGATGTGCTGCTGGCGAATGTGGCGGTGGCGGTGCCGCTGCGCAAGAACCCGTCGAAGTGGACCGGCTGCGAGGGTGTCATCGGCCATGAGCAGGTGGACCGCGTGCTGGAGGTGGACCAGACGCCGATCGGCAAGACGCCGCGCAGCTGCCCGGCGACCTACATCGGTTTCTGGGACGCGATCCGCAAGCTCTTCGCCGAAACGCTGGAGGCCAAGGCGCGCGGCTATGCGGCGGGCCGCTTCTCCTTCAATACCGGCGAGGGTCGCTGTCCGGGCTGCGAAGGCCAGGGCATGAAGACCATTGCGATGAGCTTCCTGCCGGATGTGAAGATCCTCTGTGACCAGTGCCACGGCCAGCGCTTCAACCCCGAGACCCTGGGCGTCACCTGGCGCGGCAAGAGCATCGGCGACGTGCTGGCGATGGAGGTGGACGAGGCGGTCGAGTTCTTCGCCTCCATGCCCTCGATCGCCCACCCGCTGCAGCTGCTCAAGGATGTGGGCCTGGGCTATCTGACGCTGGGCCAGCCCAGCCCGACGCTGTCGGGCGGTGAGGCGCAGCGCATCAAGCTGGTGTCGGAGCTGGTCAAGGTGCGCGACGACGTCACGCGCCGCGGCCAGAAGGCGCCGCACACGCTCTATGTGCTGGATGAGCCGACCGTGGGTCTGCACATGGCCGATGTCGAAAAGCTCATTCGCGTGCTGCACCGCCTGGTGGCTGGTGGGCATTCGGTGGTGGTGATCGAGCACGACCTGGACGTGATCGCCGAAGCGGATTGGGTGATCGACCTGGGCCCCGAAGGCGGCACGGCTGGCGGTGCGGTGGTGGTGGAAGGTACGCCCGAGGCGGTGGTGGCCAGCGGCAGCCACACCGGCCGGGCGCTGGCGCCGGTGCTGGCCCGAGGTCAGGCCTGACCCCACCATGGACGAGGCTCAGCTGCAGCATGCGCTCGAACTGATCGAGCAGGCCGACCTGCTGGTGATCGGCGCCGGCGCGGGCATGGGTGTGGACTCGGGCCTGCCGGACTTCCGTGGCGGCGAGGGCTTCTGGCGCGCCTATCCGGCGCTGGCGAAGGCGGGCATCGACTTCTACGCGGCGGCCAATCCGCGCCGCTTTGCCGAGGCGCCGCGCGAGGCCTGGGGCTTCTACGGCCACCGCCTGAACCTGTACCGCAAGACGCGACCCCATGCCGGCTTCGAGATTCTGGCCCGCTGGGGTGCGCGCAGCGCGTTGGGTGCCCTGGTCTACACCAGCAATGTGGATGGGCAGTTTCAGCGCGCCGGTTTTGACGATGGCGCGATCTGGGAGTGCCATGGCTCGCTGATGCATCTGCAGTGCACGCGGCCCTGCAGCGAGGCGGTCTGGCCTGCCGACGGGTTCGAGCCCGAGATCGACGAGCCGCGCTGCGCGCTGTTGAACGAGCTGCCCCGCTGTCCGCACTGCGGCGCGCTGGCGCGGCCCAATGTGCTGATGTTCAGTGACGGCGCTTGGGTCGAGGCGCGTATGCAGGCGCAGGCGCAGTCGCTGCTGCAGCGGCTGGGGCGGGCGCGCAAGCCGCTGTTCATCGAGCTGGGCGCGGGTACGACCGTGCCGTCGGTGCGCCACTTCGGCCAGGGCGTGGTCAGCGAGTGCGGCGGGCGCCTGCTGCGCATCAATCCGCGTGAGTCAGCGGTGCCCCTGAGTGACGATCTGGGCTTGGCCATGGGCGCCTTGGCGGCGCTGCAGGCCATCGATTCTGCGCTGGTGGTTTGAAAAAAGCAGGCCCGGATGGGGCGCGCTCAATGCGGCTTCTGCGGTGGCTGCTCGAAGCGCTTGGGCCGGTAGACATTGCCCTCCCAGCTTCCGTCCAGCGGGGCGGGCTCCGTATGACTGGAGCGCTGGGCCCGCTTGATGGCGTCCATGGCCGCCTGATGGGCAGCCAGCCGACGCTCACGACGGTCGAGGCGACGGCTTGTCACGGAGACAAACCAAGCCATGATCCGGCTCGCCTGTTCTTCAAGCTTCAATTGCTGACGCCGACCCAGGCACATGTGCAGGGCCAGCGCGAGGCAGATCAACAGGCCGAAGCTGGCAAAAATTTTGGCGATCATGGCGGATCGGGTGCAGGCGACGCTGACACCAGAATTGCGCGCCAATAGTAACTGGAATGGATGGTTCCGTCCTGCTTCTGTGCTAGGGGCTGGCCCTGAGTGGACGCAAAGAGCCCTGTGCAGCGGCCGGCTTCCGCCTGGGCCGGCTCGCGTGAGGGCTCTCGTCCGGAACCATCCCGCGGCTCAGTGCAGCCTTGTGCCCCACAAGGCCAGAACGGCGTCCGGCACGCTGCGGCTCAGCCCGTCGCGGGCGACGATGTCGGCGAGTTGTTCGCGGGCCTCGTCATCGAGCAGGCTTTCATCGCCCCCCAGGCTCACGATGGGCTTCAGGACTTCAGCCAGCACCGGGTCCTCGAAGCGAGGCGCCCAGCCCTCGCTGTCCAGATCGGCAGCCTGCATGAAGCCGATGCACCAGTCTTCCGCATCGGTCAGCTCTTCGCCGTCGGCCTGTTCAGCGATGCTGAAGATCGGCTGCCAGCCATCGGGCCGGTCGCGCAGCAGGCAGGCAATGCTGTGCAGATGGCGCAGCACCAGCAGCACCAGCTTCTTGCGCTGCTTGCCACTGGTGAAGGGCGCGCCGTCATCGCCGTCGTCGCCCCACACAGCGGGCAGCCAGTCGCGGCCGGCCGTTCGGCCAGGGGGCGAGGGCTCAGCAGCAGACCGGTCAGGTAGCCGTCGAGCGCTTCGATGTTCATTGCAGCGTCGCCTGGCAAGGCGTTCAGCTGCCGGTCCAGACCCTCCAGCTCTTCGTCAGAGAGCGGCAGGTTGTCGGAGCCGGGGTTGTAGCTGGGATATTCCATGGTCTTGGGTTCGGTGTGCTGGTTACTCAGCCGGGGCGGCCGTGGCGGCTCTTGGGTTTCTTGGCGTCGAACTCGGCCAGCTGCTTCTTCAGCAGGACCATCAGCACGCGGGCATTGGCCTCGTTCATGATGAGCAAGGAGCTGGGCGACACGTCGTCGGGCGACGCCGCTCGGGCGCTGGCGAGCACATCGACCTTGAACATCACCTCGCCATGCGGCGAGTTGGCGGCGGCCTTGAACTTCTGGATCTCGATCTGGTGGGTCTTCATGGTCTGACGTGCAAAGAAGCAAGCGTAGCAGGCGGGCGGCGTGGGTAGGATGGCTAGGCCAAGAATCAATGTCCGAGCTTATGCACCAAACCCCGCCCACCGCACGCCAGTCCGCGAAATCGCCCGAGTCGACGCAAGCCCAGCTGGGGCGACCGCTGCAAGGCTGGCGCTTGAAGGTCTACACCGTGATCTTCGAGGCCGACACGCGTGCCGGCAAGGCTTTCGATACCGGGCTGATCCTGCTGGTGCTGCTGAGCGTGCTGGTCGTGATGCTGGATAGCGTGGCCGCGGTGCGGGCGCGGCATGGGCAGGTGCTGGACATGCTGGAGTACTTCTTCACGGCGGTGTTCACGATCGAGTACCTGCTGCGCCTGGCTTGCGTGCGCTATCCGATGCGTTATGCGCTGAGCTTCTATGGCGTGGTGGACCTGCTGGCGGTCTTGCCCACCTATCTGGCCTTCTTCTTCCCGGAGCTCTACGCCCTGGTCGATGTGCGCGTGCTGCGCCTGTTGCGGGTCTTTCGCATCTTCAAGCTGGGCGCCTATCTGGCTGAATTCGCGATGCTGGGGCAGGCCTTGCGCGCCAGCTTGCGCAAGATCATGGTCTTCCTGTCGGTGGTGCTGATGGTGGTGACCATCATGGGCACGGTGATGTATCTGGTGGAGGGGCCGGCCAATGGCTACACCAGCATCCCGACCAGCATCTACTGGGCCATCACGACGATGACGACGGTGGGCTTCGGCGATATCACGCCCAAGACCGACCTGGGACGTGCCATCGCCTCGCTGATGATGTTGCTGGGCTGGGGCGTGCTGGCGGTGCCGACCGGCATCGTCACCGCCGAGATGACGGCGCAACGCCAGGGACGGCCCACCACCACGCGCAGCTGCCACGAGTGTCTCAGCGAGGGCCATCTGCCGGAGGCGCGCTTCTGCCGCGATTGCGGCGCACGCCTGCCGCCCTACCAGCGCGAGCCTGGCGTCTGATCAGGAGGCCGGCTTGGCCAGGCGCCAGAGCTTGGTGACGGCCTTGACCCCAAGCAGACACAGCGCACCCGCCACGATGCCGGTGACGGCGTCGGCCAGCAGCGCGAACAGGTCCTTCAGCAGGCCCGTGCCGATGCCGGCGCTCAGCTGGACGATGAGCTCGTGAAGCATGGGCAGGCCATGCGTCAGGATGCCGCCGCCGACCAGGAACATCGCCGCGGTGCCGAGCACTGAAAGCGCCTTCATCAACCAGGGTGCAGCCGCCAGCACGGCGCGGCCGATGCGCTGCTGCAGCGCGCTGCGCTGGCGGCTCAAGTACAGGCCCAGGTCATCAAGCTTGACGATGCCGGCGACGAAGCCGTAGACGCCGACCGTCATCACCAGGGCCATGCCGGACAGCACGAGCAGGCGGGTCATGAAGTTGCTGTCGGCCACGGTGCCCAAGGTGATCGCAATGATCTCGGCCGACAGGATGAAGTCGGTGCGCACGGCGCCGCGGATCTTGTCGCGCTCGAAGGCGACCAGATCGACCGCCGGGTCCGCAACCGCCTGGCTCAGCGCCTGGCGCTCAGCTTCGATCTGCTCGGCGCGATGCAGGAACTTGTGCGCCAGCTTCTCGAAGCCCTCGAAGCACAGGAAGGCGCCGCCCAGCATCAGCAGCGGCGTGATGGCCCAGGGTGCGATGGCGCTGATCAGCAGCGCTGCCGGAACCAGGATGGCCTTGTTCAGCAGCGAGCCCTTGGCGACCGCCCAGACAACGGGCAACTCCCGATCGGCACTGACGCCACTGACCTGCTGGGCATTGAGGGCCAGATCGTCGCCCAGCACCCCGCTGGTCTTCTTGGCGGCGACTTTGCTGAGCACCGCGACATCGTCCAGCACCGTGGTGATGTCGTCGAGCAGGGCAAGCAGGCTGGAGGCCATAGGCGGCGTTTCATCAGAAGTTGTGCGAGCCCGGTTTGTACCTCATGGACAGGACGCGGTCGCTTGGGGTCAGTCCTTGCCATTCGGGCCTGGATCGCCTAATTTTTTGCATGGCCAGACCCCCACGCATCGAATTCGCAGGCGCCGTCTACCATGTGGCGTCCCAGTCGCCGCTGGGCAGCCGCGTGTTCGTCGACGACATTGACCGGGCGCTGATGCTTGATTTGCTGGGCCGGGCGCTCAGACGCTTCGATGCCCAGGCCCTGGCCTTCAGCCTGGCGAACGATCACTACCAGCTGCTGCTGTTCACGCGCCAGGCCAATCTGTCACGCCTGATGCGCCACCTCAACGGTGTCTATACCCAGGCCTTCAACCGTCGCCATGGCCGTCATGGCGCGGTGTTCCAGGGGCGCTTCAAGGCAAGCCTGGTCGACCGCGAGACCTTGCTGCTGGATGCCTGCCGCTATGTGGACCTCAGCGCGCAGCGCTTGAAGCTGGTGCGTCGCGGCGCCGATTGGCCATGGCACAGCCAGGGTGCCCATGTCGGTGCGGCCGAGGCGCCGCCGTGGCTCGATGTGGACGGGCTGCTCAGCCATCTACTAGGCCGCGAGTTGCGCGGCGCGGCCGACCGTCGCCGGGCGGCTGAGCGCTATGAAAGGCTGCTGGCGGCTGAGCCGGATCTGGACATCTGGGTCCATCTGCGCCATCAGATCTTTCTGGGTGACGAAGCCTTTGCGGCCCGCATGCTGGCCCAGGGCGGCGCGGCTGTGCCGCGGCTGCGCTCCGCTGGCACGGGCCTGGCGAGCTGGCGGCGCGAGGACCGCTCGCGCAGCGAGGCGCTGTATCTGGCCCACACGCAGGGCGGCGTCACGATGACGGCGCTGGCCCGGGAGCTGGGCCTGTCGGTCTCGCGTGTGAGCCGTATGATCGCCAGTCATGAACATCGCCCGCCCGCCTGATCGCTTGCCTGGGTGTCTGCGGCGAACTGGCTTGGTGCTCGGGTGCCTGCTGCTCGCGCTGGCGGTGTCGCCGCTGCGGGCACAGCAGGCGGCCTACGTCGGGCCCTTGTTCGACGCGCACCTGCACTACAACGAGGAAGCCCAGCAGCCGCACCCCTTGGCCGACGTGCTGGGCCGCATGCAGCGCAGCGGCGTGCGCGCCATCGTCGCCAACAGCCGGCCCAACGATGGCACGCAGACTTTGGCTGCAGCGCGCGAGGCCACGGCGGCAGCCGGTGTGCGCGTCGTGCCCTTCATTCGCCTGTATCGCAACCGGGCCGACTACAACAGCTGGTTTGCCGATCCGAGCATCTACCAGATGGTGCTGGATGAACTCAAGCGCGGCACGCCCGCCGGCCCGTTTCGCGGCATCGGCGAATTCCATCTCTATGACAGCGCCAATGCGGATGGCCCGGTGGCGCGCCAGCTGATGCAGCTGGCGGCTGAGCGGGGCCTGGTGGTGCTGGCCCATGTCGACGATGTCGCGATCGACAAGCTGATGGCGCATGCGCCGCAGGCGCGCCTGGTCTGGGCGCACACCGGCATCGGTGGCACGCCGGTGGAGCGGGTGCGCGCGCTGCTGCAGCGTTACCCGGCGCTGATGGGCGAGTTGTCCTACCGGCCCGGCCTGACTGACGGCAGCGGTCGCCTGAGCGCTGACTGGCGTGCGCTGCTGATGCAGCACAGCACGCGCTTCATGATCGGGTCGGACACCTGGGTCAATCAGCGCTGGCAGTACTACGAAGGCCTGATGCAGGAGGCCCGCGCCTGGCTGGGCGATCTGCCGCCCGAGCAGGCCCGCCGCATCGCCTGGGGCAATGGCGCCGCGCTGTTCGGGGTCGAGTGAGGCCGCTGTCCCCAGCGGCTGTGGATAAACAGGTGTGCAAGCCTTCGACAGGGACGCCAAGTGCCCGTCATCATTGACGAATTGCTGGCTTGCCCGAAAAACAGGCAGCCGCTCGGGCCTTCAACGCTTTTCAGCCAGGGTCTTGAGCCTGGCCAGCCCGGCCTCGAAGTCCGGCCCGACCATGCGGTCGCTGAACAACGCCAGCCAGCGGAACAGCGGGTTGGCGCCCATGTCTCCATCCATGCTCCAGACCACTTCGGTCCCCTGGCCGCTGGGCTTCATGCGCAACTCACCCTTCGAGGTGGTGCCGAAGTCGGGGAAATACAGGTCGTAAGCGAGCAACTGGCCAGGTTCTGCAGCGGTGAAGCTCATCTTGCCGTCACCTTCGCTGGCGCTCTTCCAGGCCCAGGCGGCGCCCGCGCCCGACTCCGGCCCGCTGTACTCGATCTGCATGGCGGGATCGCGCTGGTTCCAGACACTCCACAGCTTCCAGTGCCGCGGATTGGCCACCAGCGCGTAGACCTGCTCGGCCGGGGCCTGGATCTGCACCGTGCGGGTGACGCTGAACTTTGGCGATAGCAGCAGGCCGCCGAGTGCCAACAGCAGCGCCAGCGCCACCACGGCGCCAGTCGCAATCTTGAGAATCTTCATGGGAACTCTCCGATGTCATGAGCGTCCAGCATGCCTGTGCAGGGGCGATGACACAATGCGCCAAACCCACCCAGAGCTCCCGAAACATGCTGACCGAGTCACAGAAGCAGGCCTATGCCGAGCAAGGTTTCCTGGTGCTGCCAGGCTTCAAGAAGGCCGACGCCATCGCTGCGCTGCGGGCGCGCGCCGAGGCGATGGTCGAGGCCTTCGATCCCGGTGAGCAGCGCGCGGTTTTCTCCACGCAGGAGCAGGACCGCAAGGTCGACGACTACTTCCTCGACTCCGGCGACAAGATGCGCTGCTTCTTCGAGGAGGAAGCCTTCGATGAGCGTGGCGTGCTGCGCCAGGCCAAGGCCTTGTCGATCAACAAGATCGGCCATGCGATGCATGCGCAGGACCCGGTGTTCCGTGCCTTCTCCAGCGGGCCAGAGTTGGCCGCTCTGGCGCGTGACGTGGGCCTGGAGCAGCCGCAGGTCTGGCAGTCGATGTACATCTTCAAGCAGCCCGGCATCGGCGGCGAGGTGCGCTGGCACCAGGACGCCAGTTTCTTCGAGACCGACCCGATCACGGTGACGACCTTCTGGTTTGCGCTGGAAGATGCGACGCGCGACAACGGCTGCCTGTGGGCCGAGCCCGGCGGGCATCGCGGCGCGCGTGGTGTGTTGCGCGAGCGCTTTGTGCGGGAAGGCCGGCGAGCCTGGATGGAATCGCTGGACGACACGCCCTGGCCCAGCACGACCGAGCTGGCGGTGCCGCTGGAGGTGGAGGCGGGCGCCCTGGTGTTGTTCCACGGCCTGCTGCCGCATTACAGCGCGGCCAACCGTTCGGCCCAGTCACGCCACGCTTTTACGCTGCACGTGACGGATGCGGGCAGCCGCTATTCGGCGCGCAACTGGCTGCAGTGCGCTGCGGATCAGGCGCCGCCGGGATTCTGAGTCTTAGTGGAGCAAGACAGCCACTGGCTGTACGGGTGATGTCGGATCGATGCTGACCTCGTCCTCGCGGTCAGCCCAGGCCTGCTGGCTGAGTTCGCGCGCGGCCTCCAGCTGCTGGCAGAGCTCGAACACACCCAGGCCATCGGCCTCGCCCTGCGTGGGCGGCGTGGGCGCCGCAGCCACCTCGGCCGGCAGGTCCGCCAAGGCGCCGAGCAATTCGAACAGCAGTTCCAGGCCCGGTTCATCGGGGGTCAGCTGGCGCGCGGCGCCCAGGCTGCGGCACAGATACCAGCAGGCGCTGGCCGCGTCCTCGCAGCGGGCGTGATAGAGCGCCAGTTGCTCCAGCGCCGCAGCGCGCTCCGCCTCGGTGGGGGCTGAGGCCATGGGCTCCGCGGCCGGCCAGGCGCTCTCAGGCGTCACCGCTTCGGGCCCTTGAAACAACTCGGGTGTTTTGGTCGCCATCTGATGCCTTCAACAACAATCGAAACCTCAGGCGCATGCTAGAGATCGCCACCGTCCGGCGCAGTCCCCTGTTCAGGGAGCCTGCCGCGCAGATTCTGCCTGCGCTGTGAATTATTCCCGATCTGCCCCGGCTTGCCGAGCTTTCAGCGCTTCTTGGCCGGACGGGCCCAGCCGCTGATGGCCACCTGTTTGCCGCGCGCCACAGCCAGCTCCCCGGCCGCGACCGCTTTGGTGATGGTCGAGCCGCCGCCAATTGTCGCGCCGGCACCGATCTCGACCGGCGCCACCAGCACGCAATTGCTGCCCACATGCACGTCGGCGCCGATCACGGTGCGGTGCTTGTGGGCGCCGTCGTAGTTGGCAGTGATCGAGCCGGCGCCGTAGTTGACGCGCTCGCCCACGGTGGCATCGCCCAGATAGGCCAGATGGTTGGCCTTGGCGCCCTTGGCCAGCGTTGAGTTCTTCACTTCGACGAAGTTGCCGATGTGCACTTCGGCGCCCAGCTCGGCGCCGGGGCGCAGGCGGGCGAAGGGGCCGATCAACGCGCCTTCGCCGATGCTGACGCCGAGCGACTCGCCGTCGATGTGGGTGAATTCGTGGATGCGCGCACCGGCGGCGATGCGCGCGTTACGGATCACGCAGTTGGCGCCAATGCGCACACCGTCGCCCAGCTCGACACGCCCCTCGAAGATGCAGTTGACGTCGATTTCGACATCCTGCCCACAGACCAGATCGCCGCGCAGGTCGAATCGGGCCGGGTCAGCCAGGCGCACGCCGGCTTCCATCAGCGCACCCGCCTGCTGATGCTGGAAGCGACGCTCCAGGTCGGCCAACTGCATCGGGCTGTTGACGCCCAGCACCTCGGTCTCGTCCGCAGTCTTCACGCCCAGCACCGGCAGACCTTCGGCTACCGCCATCGCGACGATGTCGGTCAGGTAGAACTCGCCCTGGGCATTGTTGTTGTTCAGCGCCATGACCCAGCGCTTGAGTTGCGCGGTGGGCACGGCCATCACGCCGGTGTAGCACTCGCGGATGTGTCGCTGTTCAGCGCTGGCGTCCTTGTGCTCGACGATGGCCTTGACCGCCTCGCCCTCGCGGACGATGCGGCCATAGCCCGTGGGGTCGCTGTAGTCGATGGTCAGCAGGACCAGCTTCTCGCCGGCACAGGTCTCGACCAGCCGTCGCGTGGTTTCAGCGGTGATCAGAGGCGTGTCACCGCTGAGGATCAGCGTGGTGCCCGAGGCGGGCAGCAGCGGCACGGTCTGCTGGATCGCATGGCCGGTACCCAGCTGCGGCATCTGGCGCACGAAGTCAGCGGCGCTGGCGGCCATCGCAGACTCGACCTGCTCAGCGCCATGGCCGGTGATGATGATGCGCTGCGCCGCCTGCAGCGGCGCGGTGCGGTCCAGCACGTGCTGCAGCAGCGCCCGTCCAGCCAGCCTTTGCAGCACCTTGGGCAGGGCCGACTTCATGCGGGTGCCCTTGCCCGCGGCCATGATGACGATGTTCAGCGCCATAGCGTTTGTTGTCGCGACGTCGGTTGAGAAGCCGCGATTATCAGCGCGCGCCGGCAGCGCTTGTTTGAGGCGGCTCAGCGGCTGCGTTGCACGCTGACGCTGTGGGCTTCGGGGCGTGTCTTCGGGAAGTCGCTCAGCGCCGCCTCGAACAGCGCGCCGACCAGCTCGGCGTCACCGCGCGACAGGCCGTCATTGCTGGCGCGGGCTTCATAGAGCGGCTCGTTGCTGACGCGATCACGCAGCAGCAGCGCCACCTCGCGGTCATAGCGGCGTTCACTCTCGAAGCCGAAGGGCGGATTCAGCCGGCCGTAGCGCCAGTGGTAGATGCTGCCGTGCCAGCGCCACCACAGCGGGTCGTCCCAGGGGGCGCGGTCCTGCGCGCTGATGCGCACGCCGACCGACACGATGATGTCCGCCGTCTTGGCATCGGCTGCGGACTTGAAGCCGGCCTTCTCCAACGCAAGGCGGGCCTGGGCCTCGATCTGCTCCTGACGACCCTGGTCCTGTTTCTGCTGCTGCGAGGGCAGGCGCTCGAAGGCATAGCTGCCCGGCGCGCGGCCTGCCGGCCAGCTGCCGAAGCTGCGCACCTCGGCGCTGATGGTGTAGATGCCGCTGCAAGCACTCAGGCTGGCCAGCGCCACGGCGCTCAGGCTGAGAAGGGCAAGACGTCGTTTCATTTTGGGCCTCCTTGTAGACCCTATTCTGTACCGAGCGCGGGTGGGATGCGCGCGTGCGGGCTCAGCCGTTCGGCTTGTATCGCCGAACGTCCGTCGCCAGCCACAGGGCCCTTCCGGGCCATGTGTGCGGGCTCAGTCATCGTCCCGATGCAGGCGGATGACGGACTTGCTGGTCGACGGCGTGCTGCCGCAGTCCTCGGCTTCGTCGAAGGCGATGTCACCATCCGGCTCGGGTTGACCGCTGGCCTTGATGGTGGTGAAGGGAAACAGATCGCGGTCCATCATGTGCGAGGGCACGATATTGCTCATCGCGGTGAACATGTTCTCGACCCGGCCCGGGTATTTCTTGTCCCACTCGCGGATCATGGCCTTCACCTGCACGCGCTGCAGGTTCTCCTGGCTGCCGCACAGGTTGCAGGGAATGATGGGGAACTCGCGGTGCGCGGACCAGCGCACCAGATCCTCTTCCGCCACATAGGCCAGCGGGCGGATGACGACGTTCTTGCCGTCGTCGCTGACCAGCTTGGGCGGCATGCCCTTCATGCGGCTGCCGAAGAACATGTTCAGCAGCAAGGTGACGACGATGTCGTCGCGGTGGTGGCCCAGCGCGATCTTGGTGGCGCCCAGTTCACCGGCGACGCGGTAGAGGATGCCGCGGCGCAGGCGCGAGCAGAGGGAACAGGTGGTCTTGCCCTCGGGCACCAGCTTTTTGACGATCGAGTAGGTGTCCTGGTTCTCGATGTGGAAGTCCACGCCGACGCTCTTCAGATAGGCCGGCAGCACCTCTTCGGGGAAGCCGGGCTGCTTCTGATCGAGGTTGACCGCGACGATGTCGAACTTGATCGGTGCGCGCTGCTTCAGGTTGATCAGGATGTCCAGCAGCGAATAGCTGTCCTTGCCGCCCGACAGGCAGACCATCACCTTGTCGCCGTCCTCGATCATGTTGAAGTCGCTGATGGCCTGGCCGACCTGGCGATGCAGGCGCTTGGAGAGCTTGTTGATCTCGTGCGCGGCTTTCTTTTCTGCAGCCTTGAGCTCAGCGGCTTGCTCGGCGGCTTCGGGGGACAGGATTTCTTCGGTCGTCGTCATGGCGTGTTCACCTCGGGTTCACCACTGGCCGCACTCGGCGCTGATGGCGACTTGGCAGTCGGGAAAGATTTCAAGCTTGGTCACCTTGATGCGCACGCCCACCACGCCGCTGAGCTTCATCAGCCGCGTGCAGAGCTTGCCCAGCAGGGCTTCGAGCAGATCGGTGTGTTCGGCGGTGCACTCGTCGATGATGATCTGGCGCACGCGGCGGTAGTCCAGCACATGGCCGATGTCGGCATCGCGCGAGACGATGGTCTGCGCGCCCAGATTCACCTCGGCATCCACCTGGATGGGCTGCGGGCCTTCGCGTTCGAAGTCCAACACGCCCAGGTTGGCGCCGAAGCGCAGGCCGCTGATGTGGATGATTTGGCGGTTGTTGCGGCGCAGGGCCAGCGGCGGCTGGCCTTCTCGCGCCGGCCGAAGAAAGGCTTCCACCTGCTTGGCGGCGACAACGCCGTCACCCAGTGCCGTCTGTACGCTGGGGTGCAGGCGGCTGCTGGCGTCGCCGGCGACAAAAAGACCCAGTTCGGCAAAGCGCGGCTCGTCACGCCAGGGGTGCGACGGTGCCGTGATACCGGCACGCTGCAGCGCGTCGCAGACCTGTAGCCAGACCGAGGGCTCGGGTTCATAGCCCAGCAGCACCGCGACATGGTCGAAGTGCTCGGTGCCATGCCGCTTGGAGCTCACGGCCACGGTTTCACCCGCTGGCTCGACCGCGCTCGGCATGGGCTCGGCGGGCCGGCGTTCGATGCCGCTGCAGGCCTCCAGCTCACAGATCAGATGGGCTTGGGCACGCCAGTCGCTGCGTGACCAGATCGTCACCTGGTGGCCGCGGGCTTGCAGGAACAGCGCGTTCTCCACTGCGTTGTCACCGCCGCCCAGCAGCAGCACGCGGCCGACCGGCAGCTGCTCACGGCGCGCGGTCAGCTCGACAGCGTCCAGCACGCGTGCGCAGCGCGGCGACTGTGGATACAGCGTGCTGGGGCGGCGTGGTTGCAGCCCGGTGGCCAGTAAGAGGCTGCGCGCGTTGACGCGCTCGCCCCCTGGCAGGTGCAGGGTCCAGCCCGCATGTGGCTGCCAGTCGAGATGCTCTGGCTGGCTACCCAGCCGTGTATGGATGGCAGGCTGGCGCAGCACATGTTCCGCATAGCGCTGCCCGGCCGCAGCCAGTGTCTCGCCCGGATGCCCCAGCAACCAGTCTTGCGGATAGCGCAGCGCATCCAGACTGCTGCACAGGCTGGTCTGACGCTCGACCAGCAAGGTGCTCAGCCCCAGCTGAGCCAGCCAGCTGCTCGCGCTGCAGCCGGCCGGACCGCCGCCTATGACGGCGCAGTCGACGATGGCGGGCAGGGGTGCTGGCATGGTGGGATGGAGGCGAACGCGAAAACGTCGATTATCCCAGGGCGCGCCAGCGCTGCCACAGGCGCCAGCCCAGCAGCACGGCGAGCACGGCGCCATAGATCGCCGGCTCGCTGAACAGCTGCTTGCCGGCGCGCATCCAGATGAAGTGCGCCATCGCCAGCAGCGCCAGCAGATACACCAGCCGATGCAGGGCCTGCCAGCGTTTGCCGCCCAGCGCCTTGATCGCACGGTTGAAGCTGGTGGCGGCCAGCGGCAGCATCAGCAGCCAGGCGCAGAAACCCATCAGGATGAAGGGGCGCTTGGCGATGTCGCGCAGGATGTCGCCGGGGTCCAGCCCCATGTCCAGCCAGCCGTAGGCCAGCAGATGCAGGCTGGCGTAGGCAAAGGCGAACACGCCGAGCATGCGCCGAAAGCGCAGCAGGGCCGGAAGCCCGGCGAGCTGGCGCAGCGGCGTGATGGCGAGCGTCAGCCACAGCAGGCGCAGCGTCCAGTCGCCCAGGCCGCGGATCAGCGCCTCGGCCGGATTGGCGCCCAGCGTCTGCGCGAGGGCCCCCCAAACCAGGCTGGCCAGCGGCGCCAGGCAGAGCAGGAACAGCAGCGGCTTGGCCGCCGGATGCAGCAGCCAGCCCGAGACGGCACCTTGCATGCTCAGTAGAGTTTCTTCAGGTCCATGCCGGCGTAGAGCTGGCCCACCTGGGCTTCGTAGCCGTTGAACATTAGCGTCGGGCGCTTCTTCGTGAACAGGCCGTCTTCGCCGATGCGGCGCTCAGTCGCCTGGCTCCAGCGTGGGTGGTCGACCTTGGGGTTCACATTGGAGTAGAAGCCGTACTCCTGCGGCGCGGCACGCGTCCAGCTGCTGACCGGCTCGCGCTCGACGAAGCGGATCTTGACCAGGGACTTGGCCGACTTGAAGCCGTACTTCCAGGGCACCACCAGGCGCAGCGGCGCGCCGTTCTGCTTGGGCATCAGCTCGCCATACATGCCGAAAGCCAGCAGCGTCAGCGGGTGCATGGCCTCATCCATGCGCAGGCCTTCGACATAGGGCCAGTCCAGCACGCCGGAGCGCAGCCCCGGCATCTGCGCGCGGTCGGCCAGCGTCACGAACTCGACGTACTTGGCGCGGCTGTTGGGCTCCACCTTCTTGATCAGCTCCGCCAGTGACCAGCCGACCCAGGGGATCACCATCGACCAGCCTTCGACGCAGCGCAGGCGGTAGATGCGCTCTTCCATGGGCGCGAGCTTGAGCAGCGCGTCGAGGTCGAACACGCCGGGCTTGTTGACTTCGCCTTCGACCGCGACGCTCCAGGGGCGGGTCTTCAGGCTGCCAGCCGCGCGCGCCGGGTCGCTCTTGTCGGTGCCGAACTCGTAGAAGTTGTTGTAGGTGGTCGCGTCCTGATAGCTGGTGAGCTTTTCCATCGTCATGCCACCTGGGATGGCGCTCTTGACGGCGGCCAGCTTGGCGTTCTGGCCTTGTGCCATGGCCTCGCGTCCTGTCCAGCCCGCCAGCGCGGTGCCAGCCGCAGCGCCCGCCATCAGGCGCAGCCAGTCGCGGCGTTGCTCCACCAAAGGGCGCGGCGTGATTTCCGAGGGCGTGGGGGCGTCGGCCGGGCGCAGCGAGGGCTTGGTCATCGGGTTCTCCGGGAATGTAAGAGCTTCAGTCGCATGAGGCCGCTGAACCTTACGCCATCTGCGCCGGGCTCGCTGGAGGCGCTGCGAAAGCCTCGCGCTCAGGGGTTCTTGGCGTTGCTGTTCCAGTCACGCGGGCAGCGCACTGAGGCCAGGATGCGCGCGTGCTCGCCCGAGGCCTTGAGGCTGGCCAGACCGCGATTGAAGGCCTCCAGCAAGGGCCGGCTGGCCGGCAGTTGCGGCGGCAGCATCAGGTGGGTCGTGAAACTGTCCGTCAGCAAGCGCGGATGGGCGGACAGGCGCGCGGCTTCAGCATTGCTGAAGTGGCGCGACAGCAGGTCGCAAGCCACATTGCGCTCCATCGGGATCAGATCGATGCGACCCGCCAGCAGCTTGCGCAGGCCCAGCAGATCGTCGGGCGTGTTGTCGGTCTGCAGGGTGCCATTCTTCGCCAGGGCCCAGAACTCCGGCGTGTAGGTGTAGTCGCGGATCACGCCGATGCGCCAAGGCTTCAGGTCGGCGAGGTTGCGCCAGTCCAGCGCGATGTCGCGCCGGTGCACGATCACCCATTGCTCGGTGAGCACGTTGTCGCTGAGCAGGAAGTCGCGCCGGCGCTGTTCCGAGGCGCCCCAATAGGCGGTGGCATCCCAGCGCCCGGCCAGCGTTTCCTGCTGCGCGCGCGACCAGGGCAGGAAGTGGTAGCTGACCTCATGCCCCGCCAGTTCGAAGGCGCGGCGCACGATCTGCAGGGCCACGCCCTGGTCCGGACGCGATGCCGTGGCATAGGGCGGCAACTCGCCGGTGGCGATGCGCAGCGTGCCGGCCTGCGTGGGCAGGACGCCGGCCATCAGCCACAGCAAGAAGGCAAGTGCTCGGCGCACGGGCTTTGTGCTTACAGCGTGCCGTAGGAGTGCAGGCCCGACAGGAACATGTTCACGCCCAGGAAGGCGAAGGTGGTGACCAGCAGGCCGACCAGCGCCCACCAGGCCGCTACCACGCCGCGCAAGCCCTTCATCAGGCGCATGTGCAGCCAGGCGGCGTAATTGAGCCAGACGATGAGGGCCCAGGTCTCCTTGGGGTCCCAGCTCCAATAGCCGCCCCAGGCCTCGGCGGCCCAGAAGGCGCCCAGGATGGTGGCGATCGTGAAGAAGGCGAAGCCCAGCGCGATGGCCTTGTACATCAGGTCATCCAGCACGGCCAGCGAGGGCAGGCGTGCCGTCAGCTTGCCGCGCAGCGCCACGCAGGCGCTCAGGAAGACGAAAACGCCGCCCATCTTGCGCGCCCAGCCTTCCAGGCCGGAGGCAATCTCGGGCGTCGTCGTCATGCCGAAACGGAAGGCCAGCAGGATGGCCACCAGCGCACCTGGCACGCCGATCAGGCCGATCACCAGCGCACGCGGCGTGGCGGTCTTCAGCAGATAGGCCAGGGCCACCATCGCGGCCATCGCAAAGGTGCCGTAGCCGACGAAGTTGGCAGGCACGTGGATTTTCATCCACCAGCTCTGCAGCGCCGGCACCAGCGGCTGGATCTCGTGGGCGCCGCGCGCCACCGTGTACCAGAGCAGGAAGGCCACCGAGGCGCTGACCACCAGCATCACCCAGGCACCCAGCGCGCGGGTCTTGAAGCGCTGTTCGTAATAGAGGTACATCAGCGTGGTCATCCACGCGAACATCACGAACACCTCGTAGAGGTTGCTGACCGGGATATGGCCGATATCAGGCGCGATCTGGTGGCTTTCGTACCAGCGCACCATGGTGCCGACCAGGGCCATGAAGACCGCGCCCCAGGCCAGCCGCGTGCCGATGTGCTCGGCCACGCTGTCGTTGCCGGCTTCGCGCTTGCTGAAGAAACCGCCCCAGTAGAACAGCGTGCTCATGAAGAAGAGCAGGCTCATCCACAGGATGGCACTCTGGCTGGACAGGGCGTACTTCAGCAGGAAAACATTGTCAGCGGCGGCCAGGTCGGCGCCGAAGCCATCGGTCTGGCGCAGATAGAGCTGGATTGCCAGCAGGCTGGCGGCGCCGACCAGCACCGACAGCAGGCGCAGCGGCCGCCAGAACCAGCCCAGCGCGATCAGCGAGGGCACGGAACAGACCAGGATGCCCTTCTCGTAGACGTCCATCGAGGCGCTGTAGCGCGAGAAGGCATAGCCGGCGCCCAGCACGAGCAGCAGGGCGAACAGCCAATCGCCGGCCGTGCGCGTGGCCAGGAGGCCGCGTCGGCCCAGGCTGATGCTCGGCGTCACAGTGTTGGTGGCAGCGTTCATGTCTCGTCGTCCTTCAGTACCGCCTTCTTCAGGCGCTCGAATTCGCTATCGGTGTCCAGCGAGTTGCGGGTGCTGGACAGGGCCATGCGCAAGCGCGTGCCATTCTGGACCGGCTCCAGCCAGATCCACAAGCGGCGCTCCTTGATGTACAGCATCGCGAACACGCCGATGATCAGCAGCACCGCGCCCAGATAGACCAGCTTCTGCCCCGGCGCACGCGCGACCTGGAACACGCTGGCCTGGATCTGCTTGAAATCTGCCAGCTGCAGCAGCACTGGCGCGGGGTAGAACATGCTGTCCGACAAGGCCAGCACGGCTTGCGTCATGAAGGTCTGCATGGCCGCGCTCGGCTCGGGCATGGGCTGGCCGGCTTGCTGGCGGGAGATCTTGTAAAGCTCGAACAAGCCCCCGTTGAGGATGCGCAGCAGCACCTCGGAGACGCGGGCGCGCTCGGCCTCGGGCACTTCGCTTTCGATGAACTGCGACAGCGCCGGCAGTCCGCCAAGCTCGCCAGCCGAGCCCGGCTTGACGCCTTCGGCGCCAGCGAACAGTCCCAGCGCGCGCAGGGCCGTGGCCTTGAGCTGGGGGCGCATCTCCGGCTTGTCTTCCGGGGCCGCCATGGCGGCATAGCGTTCGGCCGCGCGCTCCCGCATGCCGGCATCGGACAAGGCCTGGCGCAGATGCAGCCAGCCTTGCATCTCACCCTGATCGTCCACGGGGATGCGCAGGTAGCGGTAGGACTCGGCCGGGGTGTCGCGCACGCCGGCCAGGAAGACGCGCTGACCGTCCAGTTCCACCGGCACCATGTAGTTGTTGTACTCACGCGCCTGTCCGCTGGCATCGCGCAGCTTGTAGCTCACCGAGGGGCCGACGTTCTGCAGCTTCTTGTCGCCGGGGGCCTTGGCGCCGCTGCCCAGGTGCTTGTCGAGCGAGGCGACCAGATCCACCTTGCGCACGTCGGTGCCGGCCTCGGTCTTGCTCATGTTCTCGACGTTGATGATGCGCAGGCCGCTGAATTCCAGCGTCAGCTTCTCGTCACCGTTGCTGAGCGAGGTCGAGCCGCCGACGATGCCTTCGATGTCGAAGGCCGGCGCGTGGCTCTTGAGCGGCTGCGCACGCAGCTTGAGCTGCGAACCGCCATCGTCAAAGCTGCTCTGATAGATCGCCACGCCACGATGGAAGGCCGGCTCGTTGACCTTGACCAGGGCCTGGCTTACCTCGCCGGTCTCATGGTCGCGGATCGAGATTTCGCTGGCGAACAGCTTGGGCATGCCGGTGTCGTAGTACTCGACGATGAACTTCTTCAGCTCGACATCGAAGGGCAGATCCTGCAGCACCACGCCATCGGGCATCGACAGGATGGCGGTGGCGGCACGGCCACCTTCGGGCACCATCAGGTTGCCACGGAAGCTGGGATTGCCCGGGCCGAGGCGATGTTCGGGCTTCACTTCGCTGACCAGGCCGCCGCCCTGGTAAATGGTCTTGTCCTGCGCCCACATCAGCGCGCGCACGATCAGATCGCCGTCGAACAGGCCGCCCAGGCAGATCAGCACGATGGCTGAGTGCGCTGCCAGATAGCCGATCTTGTTGGCCGCGCCCTTGCGCGCCGCGATCATGGTGCCGCGCTCGCGGGCCTGCGCGCGCGCCTTCCAGCCTTCATGGTCCAGCAGCGCGGAGATCTGGCTCATCGCCTGCTCCGGCGGCATGGGCAGATGCCCCAGCGCCTTGTGAGGGAAGGCCTGCAGCGAGCTCTCGCGCACATGCTCCTTGTAGCTCTTCAGGTCCGCAATGATCTTGGGCGTGTTGCGGGCGATGCAGAGGCTGGTGGACAGCACCAGGAAGGCCAGGATCAGCAGGAACCACCACGCGCTGTAGACGGTGTAGATGTCCAGCTTGGCCAGCGCCTCGGACCAGAAGGGGCCGAACTGGTTGACGTAGTTGTTCAGCGGTTCGCGCTGCTTGACCACGGTGCCGATCACCGAGGCGATGCAGATCACAGTCAACAGCGCAATCGCGAAGCGCATCGACGAAAACAGCTCGTAGAGCTCGCGCCAGGCACTGGTGCGGCGCGGCGAATCCGGCGCCGGGCTGGTGGGCGACGGCGACGGCGTTTCTGGCGTCAGGACGGACTCGGACATGGTGGCGGATTGTGGCTTCGGGCCGGCAGCGGGGTGCGGCGTAAAAAAAATGGCCGGAGCAGAGCACCGGCCATTCAGCTTGTCTTCAGAGTCAGCGCGGCGGGGGCCGGGTCATGGCCCGGCCACGCCTGATCAGCGCAGGCCGGCGATGTAGTCGGAAACGGCCTTGATCTCGCGATCGTTCATCTTGGCGGCGATGGCCACCATCGGCGCGTTGTTGGCACGTGCGCCGCTGCGGAAGGTGTTCAGCTGCAGCTCGGTGTAGTCGCTGTGCTGGCCGGCCAGGCGGGGATACTGGGCCGGCAGGCCGGCGCCATTCGGGCTGTGGCAGGACGCGCAGGCGGGGATGGCGCGGTCGGAGATGCCGCCGCGGTAGATCTTCTCGCCCAGTGCAACCAGGGTCTTGTCCTTGGCAAAGCCGGGCTTGGCCGTCTTGGAGGCGTAGAAGGCGGCGACGTTCTTCATGTCTTCCGGCGTCAGCGCAGCCACCATGCCGCTCATCACGGCGTTCTTGCGCTTGCCCTCCTTGAACTCGACCAGCTGCTTGACCAGGTAATCAACGTGCTGGCCGGCCAGGATCGGATTGGCGGGGCTGCCGCGCGAACCGTCGGCGGTGTGGCAGGCCACACAGACTTGCGTGGCAATTGCCTGGCCTTTGACCAGATCGGCCTTGGCCGGGGCCTGGGTTCCAGCGGCGCCGGCTGTGGCAGCGAACAAAAGGCCCGACAACAGGAAAGCGGCAGTCTTCATGAGTTTTTTGGGTTCGGTAAGCGCAACTCGGAGATTTTACAATGGCAATTCCTCCAGCCCGGTAGCTTCATGACCAACACCACTCCGAATACGTCGCCAGTCCAGGCGTCCGAGACGCCCGCACCCATGGAGGCACCCTCGGACAAGACGGTGTTGGCATGGACCCACACTGCGCGATTCCTGACCACCGCCAGCCAGTTGGTGCACCTGCCGGTGACCGAATTGCCCGAGATCGCCTTTGTCGGCCGATCCAATGCCGGCAAGTCCACCGCCATCAACACGCTGGCCCAGCAGAAGCGTCTGGCCTTCGCATCCAAGACCCCGGGCCGCACCCAGCACATCAACCTGTTCGAGCTGGGTCCGAAGGATGCGGCCGACGCCTTGTTCGCCGACCTGCCGGGTTACGGCTATGCGGCGGTGGCCCGCTCGGCCAAGCTGCGCTGGCAGAAGGTGATGGCCGACTATCTGGAACTGCGCCGCAGCCTTTCGGGTGTGGTGCTGATGGTCGATTCGCGCCTGGGCCTGACCGATCTGGACAAGCAGTTGCTCGACTTCGTCGCTGCCCGTGTCGCCAATGGTTCGGTGCGCCTGCTGGTGCTGCTGACCAAGGCCGACAAGCTGAATCGCAAGGAAGCCAACGCCGCGCTGGCAACCTGCCAGGAATTCCTGGGCGAGCTGGCGACCGAAGAGGCTGATATTTCGGTCACGCTGTTCTCGGCCCTGAAGAAGCAGGGCGTGGCCGATGTGGCCCACATCCTGCACGACTGGGTGCACAGCGCACCGCCCGCGCCGCAGATGGGGGAAATTCCGCCCCCCGAGCCGTCGCCGGCGTGACAGGGCGGCGCAGTCCCGCGCCGCCATACTCGGCCCCCGCATGCTGGATGGAGGGCTGATGATGATCGAGACATTCAAGCTGGCGCTGCCGCATGGCATCAGCCTGTCCTGCCGCGCCAGCGGCCCGGCCGATGCGCCGCGCCTGCTGCTACTGCATGGCTTTCCTGAAGGCGCCTTCATCTGGGACGACATGCTGCAGCGCCTGGGCCGGCGCTGGCGCTGCATTGCGCCGGACCTGCGCGGCTACGGCGACAGCAGCGCGCCAGCCGAAGTTTCGGCCTACCGCGCCAAGCATCTGGTGGCCGATCTGGTGGCACTGATCGAGCAGACCGGCGACGGGCCGCTGGAGGCGCTGATCGCGCACGACTGGGGCGGCGCGGTGGCCTGGAATCTGGCGGTGCAGCGCCCCGAGCTGATGCGGCGCCTGGTCATCATCAACTCGCCGCATCCCGGCACGTTCCTGCACGCCTTGCAGCATGACGCGGCGCAGCAGGCGGCCAGCGAGTACATGAATTTCTTCTGCAGGGCTGACGCCGAAGCGCTGCTGGCCGAGAACGACTATGCGCGCCTGTGGCCCTTCTTCAACGGGCCGGACGGCCAGGCGCCCTGGCTGGATGAGGCGCTGCGCCAGCGCTACCGTGCGCAGTGGGCGCATGGCCTGACAGGCCCGCTGAACTACTACCGGGCCTCGCCGATGCGCCCGGCCACCGCTGCCGATCCGGCGGCTGCTGCGCTGAGCTTCGCGCCGGAGTTTGTCACCGTGAAGTTGCCCACGCTGGTGATCTGGGGCGAACAGGATCATGCGCTGCTGCCGGTACTGCTGGACGGCCTGGAGCGTTTCGTGCCGCAGTTGCAACTGGCGCGCGTGCCCGACGCCGGGCACTGGATCGTGCATCAGCAGCCGGCGCGGGTGGCCAGTCTGATCGAAGGACTCCTTACGGCCGGCGATGAAGAGGTAGAGCTCGGTGCCGCCCTTGGGGGGCGTGGCCGACGCCCAGGTACATGGGCCCGATGCCGGTGTCCGCGCCGACGAAGACGCTGCCTGCCCAGCGCAGGTCGGCCAGCGAGGCGGACTTTCTCCGATCCCAGGCGTTGCCGGCTTCCAGCGAGCCGCCGACCATGAGGCCGCGCATCAGCATCGGCGTTTCGCGCAAGCGCATGTAATAGGTGGCGCGGCTGAACAGCAAGGTGTTGCCGTTGAGCTGTCCGGGCTGATAGCCCGAGAGTTGATGGAAGCCGCCCAGCGTGTAGGGCCCTTGCGCCGAGGTCTCGGGTTGCTTGGCGTGCAGCGCGCGCAGAGTGAGGTTCAGCGTGTGCGCCCCCAAGCTCCTGACGCCGGTGGCCTGCATTTCGATGCGGTTGATCTCGGCCCTGTGCGTGCCGGCGCCCGACTGGTGGCCCGCCAGCGCGTCCAGCGCCAGCCGGTAGCCACGCTGCGGGAAGTTGGCGTAGTCCAGCTGATCGATCACCGCCTTGAGGCGCAGGCCGCTCTCGCGCCAGGTCTGGCTGGCAATGCCCTGCGGCAGCTCGGCTGACAGCAGCTCCGGCGTGACGTGCCAGCCCTGATGCACCAGGCCCAGCCGCAGTTCGCCGAAATTGCCCCAGGGCTGGCCGAGGTCGAGGCCGAGGGTGCTGCCGGTGCGTCCCAGACGCGCAATATTGCGGCCTGCGCCAGCCTGGTCGTACAGGTTGATGCGGCGCCGATCCAGTTCACCCCAGGCGGACAGGAACCAGTCCGCCGACTGTCCGATCTTGAGGGTCAGCGGCTGGTAGAGCTCGCTGTACAGCCGCGGCGTCTGGCCAATGGTCAGCTGGTTGCGCCATTCGGTGCCGCTGGGGGTGAGCCAGTGGCGGTTGTGGCTGATGCGCAGGTTGAAGGCGCTGTCCCCGGAGAAGTCGGTGCTCAGGTCCAGCCCGATGCGGAAGTAGTTGGGCCCCCAGGGCTTGTCCTCCATCGTGAATACCAGCGTGTCGCCGGCCTGGCGTTGTTCGACGTGGTAGTCCACGCGCACATAGTCGCCCGACGAAGCCAGCAGTCGCATATCGCGCTCGGCCCGTTCCGAGCTGAACGCTTGCCCGGGTGTGGATGCCAGCTGCGCCTTGAAACGCTCGGGGTGGGTCTGCTCGCTGCCCTCCAGCACAACGGCGGCCAGGCGCGGCGTCAGCGGGTTGGGATGGCGGCGCGTCAGCTGCCAGCGAGCGTAGTCCTCGGCGGGGACCGCAAAGGGGCGCAGTCGCTGCAGCAAGGCCTCGGCAGCGCGCTCGCCGGCGGCAATGAACTCGCGGCTGCGATCAAAGTCGCCGGATGTGAGCTGGCCCAGCTCGGGTGTGATCAGCACATCCTGGGCCCACAGGCTGGCCAGGCTGCGCTGCACATTCTGTTCGGTCAGGATGTTGATCATCTGCGCCGTCAGTCCGACCAGGGAGGACAGGCTGTCGCGCCCGGCCAGCGGCGTGCCGACGTTGACCGCCACCAGCACCTCGGCACCCAGGCTGCGCGCGACATCGACCGGCAGGTTGTTGACCAGGCCACCATCGCCGAGGATGCGCCCCTGCCATTCGGTGGGCGCGAAGACGCCGGGCACGCTCATGCTGGAGCGCATCGCGAGCGCGAGATCGCCGCGGTCGACGACGACCTGGCCGCCGCTTTCCATATCGGTGGCCACGGCGCGAAACGGCGTGGGCAGAGCGTCGAAGCGCTCGATCTGGCCCACCGGCAAGGTGAATCGGCGCAGCAGCAGCTCCAGGCCGCGGCTGGACAAGGTGCCTTGCGGCGCCAGGATCTGGCCATTGCGCATGCCCAGCTCGACGGCCGGCGAGAACTCGAAATCCTCTTCCTTGCGCCGTTGCGACAGCAGCTGCCGGTCCACGCGCGTGGCGAAGACCTCGGACCAGGAGACGGCAATCAGCTCCCGCTCCAGCTCCGTGGCCGACAGCCCGCTGGCGTGCAGGCCGCCGATGATGGCGCCCATCGAGGTGCCGGTGATCATGTCGACGGGGATGCGCTCGCGCTCCAGCACCTTGAGCACGCCGATATGGGCCAGGCCGCGTGCGCCGCCGCCTGACAGCACCAGGCCCAGCTTGGGCCGGGTCTCAGCGGGGGGCGGGGCCGATTGCTGCGCCTGGGCTGCTGGCGTCAGCAGCGCCAGCCAGAGCAGGGCCAATGCGGCGCGGCGGGGCCGATCAGCGCGCGTCATCCAGGGTGTGCATCAGCTGTTCGATGGCGCGCTGCACCAGGCTCTGCTCGTCGATGTGGGCGATCAGGCCGTTGGCCAGCAGCTGCTCGATGGCGCCCCGCGTGAGCGTGTGCTGCTGCGCGCTGTCCTGGCCGACGAAGTGGAACATCTGGCTGGTCTCGCTGATCCAGGTGATCTGGGCGGTGATCCATTCACTCTGCACGAACATGTGATACCAGGTGCCGAGCTGCAGCTGTTCCATCCAGGTTTCGATCGCTTCGCGCTGTGTCTCGGCCTGCAGCGGCAGCGGCACGGTCGGCAGCACGGCGCGATCGATGCGGGTCTGGAAAAAGCCGCTGGGCAGCAGCGACTCTCTCTCGGCCAGCAGGCGCCGGGTTTGCTCCTCGGGGCTGAGCTCGCGCGGCGCGGCGGCCATGCGCTCCGGAGCCTGCAGCGGCGTCGCGGGGCCAAGCAGCAGCCGGCCGTGCACCTGCATCAGGTCGTCGAGCAGCAGCCGGCGCTTGTCCTGCGCCAGCCCCACCGCGTCCATGCCGCGCTCCAGCTGTTGCACCAGGCCGGGCAGCATGCGGCGCAGCCGTTCCCGCTCGGCGCTGTCGGCAGGCGGCTGCAGGCTGGTGAGCAGGGCATCGACCAGCTCGATATGGGTCTGGGCGGCGGACGATTCGCGTCCTTGTTGAACCATCGCGTCGACGATCACGTCGACCCAGACGCTGCGCAGGAAGGCATGCAGCACCTTGCTGATCTCGGCCGTGCCGGCGGCTTCAGCCAGCTGTGCGCTGATCTGCTCCTTGATCAGCGCGCGCCAGGAACTGCGCATCTGTTCGCGCTCCAGCACGGCCAGCGCCTGTGTGTTGGGCGCGCTGCGCTGGGCGGCCTGCTGGGCGATGAAGTCGCGCACCGCCGACTGCGCCTGCTGAAACTGCGCGGCGCCGGGCTGGGCCTGGCTGACCAGTTGTTCGATCTGCTCGTCGAGGAAGCTCAGAAAGGCCTGCAGATGGCCGTCATCACCGCGCTCGAAACCCATGCCATGGGCGGCCACACGGTTCAGCAGCAGCCAGGCCGGATGGTCCTGGCGGCGCAGCAGGCTGAGGTCCACCATGGCCAGGCGCGACACCGCCACCTGCAGTCTGGCCAGCCGGGCTTTCACCGGGGCCGGCAGATGCGGGTCCGCAAGGATCTGGTCGTAGAGCCGGCTCAGCAAATCCTTGCCGGGTGCCAGCGTGGCGGGCCCCAGCAGCGGCGCTGGTTCGCTGTTGAGGGCCTGGGGGCGCGAGTTGACCGCATCGACCCGGCGTGACAAGCCGTCCAGCGTGGCCGGCTGGGTGTGCATGAACAGACCCAGGTCCTCGCTCGATTTCGCGCGGCGCAATTGCTGCAGGTCTTCGGCATGGCTGGCCGCGTGGCTCGAAACGAGCTGGCTCAGTTCGGCCTGGCGCAGCTGTTCACACAGATTGGCATACAGCAGCTGCATGCTCTGGGCCAGCGGGGCGGCTGCGACCTGCACCAGCGAGTAGGCCGTCTGCGGGTCGAGCGGCATGGCTTGCAGCACGTCATAGAAGCCGTGGGCAAACAGTTCTGCGCGCAGCGGGTTCTCGTTCTTGCGTGGCCGCGCGATGCCGCGCAGCGCGGCAAAGAAGTTGCCCAGCTGATGCAGCTCGGCACGGCTCTGGTCCTCGATGGCCTTGGCCGCGTGGGCGATCGCCACATCACGCAGGGCCTGGGTCTCGTCCACCAGGCTCAGTGTCTGCGCTCCCTTGCTGTCGCCCAGGTGCAGCGGATCCCGACCCTGGGCCGCCGCCTGCAGCATCGGGCTGAGGGTGGATTCGAGGGCCTGCGTCAGCCGCGCGCTCTGGCGCTGCCAGGTCTCGAACAGGTGGTGGTATTGCGGCCGGCGCCTCAGTTCCCCCAGTGTCTCGTCGACGATGCGGCGCGCCAGCGTGGGCAGGAGGACAAGAGCGTCGTCGACAAGGGACTGCAGCGAAGGGGCGGAGGCCATGAGCGATTGGGGCGGAACCCTGGCGGAGGAATCGCGCCGATTATCGAACGGCCGCCGCATGAAAAAAGGGGTCGTCTTTCGACGACCCCTTCATTGAGCAAAAAACTGCCCGGACCGGACTTACATGTCCATGCCCATGCCGCCCATGCCGCCCATGCCGCCAGGCATGCCGCCAGCCGGAGCCTCGTCCTTCGGCGACTCGGCCACCATGCACTCGGTGGTCAGCATCAGCGAAGCGACCGATGCAGCGTTCTGCAGTGCGGTGCGGGTCACCTTGGTCGGGTCCAGGATGCCCATTTCGATCATGTCGCCATAGGTGTCGTTGGCAGCGTTGAAGCCGTAGTTGCCCTTGCCGGCCAGCACAGCGTTCACGACGACGGAGGCTTCGCCACCGGCGTTGTAGACGATCTCGCGCAGCGGGGCTTCGATGGCCTTCAGCACCAGCTTGATGCCGGCGTCTTGGTCAGCGTTGTCGCCCTTGATCTCGCCAGCAGCTTGCTTGGCGCGCAGCAGAGCCACGCCACCGCCAGCCACGATGCCTTCTTCAACGGCTGCGCGGGTGGCGTGCAGCGCGTCTTCGACGCGGGCCTTCTTTTCCTTCATCTCGACTTCGGTGGCCGCGCCAACCTTGATCACGGCAACACCGCCGGCCAGCTTGGCCACGCGCTCTTGCAGCTTCTCACGGTCGTAATCGCTGGTGGCTTCCTCGATCTGGATGCGCACTTGCTTGACGCGGGCTTCGATGTCGGCAGCAGCACCGTTGCCATCGATGATGGTGGTGTTTTCCTTGCCCACTTCGACGCGCTTGGCCTGGCCCAGGTCAGCCAGCGTGACCTTCTCCAGCGTCAGGCCGACTTCTTCGGCGATGACCTTGCCGCCGGTCAGGATGGCGATGTCTTCCAGCATGGCCTTGCGACGGTCGCCGAAGCCCGGAGCCTTGACGGCCACGACCTTCAGGATGCCGCGGATGGTGTTGACCACCAGGGTTGCCAGGGCTTCGCCTTCGACTTCCTCAGCGATGATCAGCAGCGGACGGCCGGCCTTGGCCACTTGCTCCAGCGTGGGCAGCAGGTCGCGGATGTTCGAGATCTTCTTGTCGAACAGCAGGACAAAGGGGTTGTCCAGGATGGCCGACTGCTTCTCGGGGTTGTTGATGAAGTAGGGCGACAGGTAGCCGCGGTCGAACTGCATGCCTTCGACGACATCCAGCTCGTTGTTCAGGCTCTTGCCGTCTTCGACGGTGATCACGCCTTCCTTGCCGACCTTGTCCATCGCCTCGGCGATGATGCCGCCGACGTCGGAGTCGCTGTTGGCCGAGATCGTGCCGACTTGAGCGATTTCCTTCGAGGTGGTGGTGGCCTTGGAGGCCTTCTTCAGCTCGGCGACCAGGGCGGTGACCGCCTTGTCGATGCCGCGCTTCAGGTCCATCGGGTTCATGCCGGCGGCCACGTACTTCATGCCTTCGCGCACGATGGCCTGGGCCAGCACGGTAGCGGTGGTGGTGCCGTCACCGGCGTTGTCAGAGGTCTTGGAAGCAACTTCCTTGACCATCTGCGCGCCCATGTTCTGCAGCTTGTCCTTCAGCTCGATTTCCTTGGCCACGGACACGCCGTCCTTGGTCACGGTGGGGGCGCCGAAGGAGCGCTCGAGCACCACATTGCGGCCCTTGGGGCCCAGGGTCACCTTGACCGCATTGGCCAGGATGTTCACGCCTTCAACCATGCGGGCACGTGCCTCGCCGCCAAAGATCACGTCTTTTGCTGCCATGTGTATTTCTCCGAATTCGTTAGTGGATGACTACGCTTGCTTCACCGAGCGATGGCCGGGCAGGAAAGCGTAGCGAGCGGCGTGCTGGCTAGGCGGGCGGCGCGGAGGGACCGGAACGTACTTCCTGTACGTGAGGATCCCGAGCACCGACCAACGACGCCAGCGCGTCGCGCAGTAGCTTTATTTCTCGACGACGGCGAACAGGTCTTCTTCGCGCATCACGAGCAACTCGTCGCCATCAACCTTGACGGTCTGGCCCGAGTACTTGCCGAACAGCACGCGGTCACCGACCTTGACGTTCAGTGCGATCAGGTCGCCCTTGTCGTTGCGCTTGCCAGCGCCGACGGCCAGCACTTCGCCTTGATCCGGCTTTTCGGCAGCGGCGTCAGGGATGACGATGCCCGAAGCGGTCTTGGTTTCTTGTTCCAGGCGCTTAACGATCACGCGATCGTGCAGAGGACGCAGTTTCATCACTTCTCCTTGAGAGTTCTCGGTGCTTGAAGCCTGGATGCCCGGGGACCGGGCATCCATTCAGATGCGAATACCCAGCCGAACCTGAGTCTGCTGAGCAATTAGCACTCTAGTCGGGTGAGTGCTAGCAGAACGATTATATGGGTGCGCGCCCGGCTTTCAAGAGGCAGATGTCGGATGCACCGACTGGCCGCGTCCCCGACAGGCCGGGCAACCGGGCAAGACCGCGCTGCGGCGGCTCAGCCCGGAGTTCGCCAGAAGGCTATCCGGCGCCGCGGTTCGAAGCCCAGAACTGCTTCAGCAGATCCAGACCATCGGAATCGGCGGCCGAGGCAGCCCGATTGGCTTGGCTCAGGCGCGTCTTCCAGGAGGCGTTGGACATCTGGAGTGCGGAGGATTCCGGCACGCGCGTGAAGCCCATGAGCCAGTTGCTGAAGCTTCGCTCTTCGATCGGGCCGCGTATCAGTTCGATGATGTCGCGATGCATCGGCGAGCGCTGGATGCGCTCATAAACCTGCCTCACGGCCTCCGGAGGACCTTCGAAATACTGCAGGAAGGAACCATCGTGAAAGAGCAGCACCCCGCTCACGCCCAGCACTTCGTTGTTGCGGCGTGCGCGTGTCAGCAGGTGTTCGAGACTCGCCTCGGTGAGGCCTGGAACCGCGCTGCTGGTGTAGGCAATGGCTTCGAGTGACATGACGGGGAGCTGACCTCGGCTAGGTGTGCAGACCGTTCGCTGTTGGCGAGCCGCTGTTGGCGAGCATGCACCGCATGATGCCATGGCCGCTGGCGGCTTGAGAGTGGCGACGCGCCTGCTGGTCTTCGCCTCGACGCGCGGCAGGCCCGCATCTTCTTGCGGGCCCAGGGTCTAGCTCTTGCCAATGCCCGCGTGACCCAGGTAGTCGGACTTGCGCTTCATATCCGCATCGGTATCGGCGAAGCGGGTGGCGATGGCCTTGAATTCTTCGGCGATGGCCATCGCGGCCTCGGCGACATCCGGGTCGAAATGCTTGCCGCGCCCCAGTTCGATGACGCGCCAGGCCTCCTCGTGCGACATGCCTTCCTTGTAGACGCGCCGGCTGATGACGGCATCGTAGACATCGGCGATGGCCATCAGGCGGGCCGAGATCGGGATGGCATCTCCGGCCAGGCCCTGGGGATAGCCGCTGCCGTCCCACTTCTCCTGGTGGCTGTAGGCGATCTCCTTGGCGACCCTGAGGAATTCGACCTCGGTGCCCAGCGTCTGCTCGGCATGCTCGATCGCTTCGAGCCCCAGGGTCGTGTGCGACTTCATGATCTCGAATTCGTGCGGCTCGAAGCGCCCCGGCTTCAGCAGAATGCGGTCCGGTATGCCCACCTTGCCGATGTCGTGCAGCGGTGCCGACTTGTAGAGCAGCTCGATCGTGTGGTCGTTGAGGAAGTGGGCAAAGCGGGGGTGGTTCTGCAGCGCGCGCGCCAGCGCGCGCACGTAGTGCTGGGTGCGTCGGATGTGGTTGCCGGTGTCCGAGTCTCGCGTTTCGGCCAGCGAGGCCATGGCCAGGATGGTGACATCCTGGATGGCCGCGACCTCGCGCGTGCGGCGCTGGACCTCGCTTTCCAGGAAGCTGGCCTTGTCGCGCAGGAAGTCGGCAGCCGACTTCAGCTGCAGCTGCGCCTTGACGCGCGCCAGCACGAGCGGCGGCGACAGAGGCTTGGTGATGTAGTCCACAGCGCCGACCTCGAAGCCCAGGGCCTCGTCCTCGATCTCGTTCTTGGCCGTCAGGAAGACCACCGGAATGTCCTGGGTGCGCGGCTCGGCCTTCAGCCGCCGACACACCTCGTAGCCGTCCATCTCCGGCATCATGATGTCCAGCAGGATGATGTCCGGCGGTGTGTCGGCCATGGCGATCTTCAGTGCCCGCTCGCCAGAGTTGGCGACCTTCACCTTGTAGAGGTCCTTCAGCAGGGCGCCCATCAGACTCAGGTTGTCGGGCGTGTCGTCGACCACCAGCACGGTGGGACGTGGAAGGTACTCGCTGCTTTCCATGCGGTGCTCCTTGGTGCTCGGAATGCCTGGGCTCAGCGGTCCGAGGCGGCCGCTGTGCTGTGCTGCGACAGGCGCAGCGCGTCGAGCGCGGCGGGGAAGTCGAAGTTGTGAATGCCGGCCTCGATGCCGCTGAAGGCCGCACCGAAAGCGCTGCGCAGCAGCTGCTGGTTGGCCTCCAGCACCTCGGCCGCCTCGGCATCGTCATCGGCGAGCAACTGTGCAAGGCGCTCGCACACCTCGCGCAGTTTGGCGCGGTCCACCAGCGCGGGCGCGGCCCTCGGCTCGGCCGGCAGCGCGGCGCTGATGGCGCCGATCAGTTCAGCCAGCATGGTGGTCGGCGCTGCCAGCAACACATCGATCTGGGCGCGCGGCTGCTTGGCCTTCAGCGCCGCCTCGAGCTCGCCAGCCCGGGCCTGCAGCTCGGTGGCGCCGATATTGCCGGCCACGCCCTTGAGCGTATGGGCCAGACGCTCGGCCTCGGCCCAATCCTGCGCGTCCAGGGCCTGCTCGATGGCGGCGCCGAAGCGGCTTTGCCCCGCCATGAACTTGCGCAGCATCGACAGATACAGCGCCTGCTTGCCCATCACACGGCGCAAGCCCAGCTCCATGTCCACCCCGGGCAGTCCGGCCGGGAGCGCGATCGCGTCGGCTGGCGTGGCGGACACGCTGACAGGACTGGCTGGCGCATCGCCAGCGCGCGGCTTGACCCAGCGCAGCAGGGCACGCCAGAGTTCGTCGGGATCGATGGGCTTGGCGACGAAGTCGACCATGCCGGCGTCCAGACAGCGTCGACGGTCCGCGTCCATCGCGTTGGCCGTCATCGCGATGATGGGCAACTCATCGAACTGGCCCAGGGCGCGGATCTCGCGTGTGGCGGTGACGCCATCCATCACTGGCATCTGCATGTCCATCAGCACGATGTCGTAGGGCTGCTGCTGCATCATCTTCAGCGCGAGCAGGCCGTTGTCGGCGACGTCCACCTGCAGACCGGCATCGGTGAGCAGTTCGGTGGCGACTTCCTGGTTCAGGTCGTTGTCCTCGACCAGCAGCACCCGCGCGCCGCGCAGTGTGCGAAGCATGTCCAAGCGCACCCCGCTGCTCTCGTGGCGGGAGATCCGCTCCGTCGCAGCCACGGGCTGTGGCTCGGCGCCGAGCTTGCGCATGACGCTGTCGAACAAGATCGAGTGGTTGACCGGCTTGATCAGCAGATCCTCGATGCCAACCTGGCGCGCGCTGGCCATCACTTCCTCGCGGCCGTAGGCGGTCACCATGACCAGACGCGACGCGTCGGCGAGCCCCTCGCTGACGATGCGCTGGGCGGTTTCCACCCCGTCCATGCCGGGCATCTGCCAGTCCAGGAAGATGACGTCGAAGGGCTCGCTGCTGTGCTCCAGCCGGGCGATCGCTGCACTGCCCGAATCGACCAGATCGACTGCAAAGGACATCGAGCGCAGCTGGTCCGCCAGGATGGTGCGCGCACTGTCGTTGTCATCGACCACCAGCATGCGCTTGCCGCGCAGGTCCACACGCGGACTGAGCTGGCGCGGCTTGGCATTGCCCTTGCCGAGCCTGGCGGTGAACCAGAAGGTGGAGCCGACACCGGGCACGCTCTCGACGCCGACCTCGCCGTGCATCAGCTGAGCCAGGCTCTTGCTGATCGCCAGTCCCAGCCCGGTGCCCCCGTACTTGCGCGTTGTCGAGGTGTCGGCCTGCTGGAAACTCTGGAAGAGGCGCGCCTTCTGCTCGGCGCTCAGGCCTATGCCGGTGTCGCGCACGGCAAAGCGCAGCAACAGGTCGCTGTCGGTTTCCTCGACCTTGCGCACGATGATGGCGATCTCGCCGGTGGCGGTGAATTTGACCGCATTGTTGGCGTAGTTGATGAGGATCTGCCCCAGCCGCAGCGGGTCGCCCAGCAGCGAGGTGGGAACGTCTGCCGGCAGGTCGAATAGCAGCTCCAGACCCTTGGCATTCGCCTTGTCGCTGATCAGCGTGGCGACGTTGTCCAGCACATGCTCCAGGTCCATCTCCACGCTTTCGATGCCGAGCTTGCCGGCTTCGACCTTGGAGAAATCGAGGATGTCGTTGATGATCCCCAGCAGATGCCGCGCCGATTGCTGGATCTTGTCCAGGTAGTTGCGCTGCTTGGCATCGAGCTCGGTCTTGAGCGCCAGGTGCGACATGCCGACGATCGCGTTCATCGGGGTGCGGATTTCGTGGCTCATATTGGCCAGGAAATCGCTCTTGGTGCGGCTGGCCGCGACGGCGGCGGCAGTGGCCTCGTGCAGCGCTTCCTGCATGCGCTTGTGCTCGGTGATCTCGATCAGGTAGCCCGACCAGGTGGTGGTGTTGAAGAGCTCGACATGGTCGACCTTAAGCTGCCTGACCGGCACGGCCGCGCCGCGCACCCAGGCCGTGCTGCCGTCGGCACGCATCAGCTGGAACTCGATCTCCCAAGGCGCTTCGGCGTGCTCGGCGGCCTTGATCTTGTCGCGCGCTGCGGAGCGATGCTCCGCCACGATCGCGTCGAAGAGCTGGGAGGCATCAGCCAGCAGCGCGCCGGCACTGACACCGAGCAGCTCCTGCAGGCGCGAACTGACGAAGTCGAAGCGGCGCGCTCCGTTGCCGAACGAGGTGTACTGGAACACCACGCCCGGAAGCGTGTTCGACATCTCGCGCAGCATGTGCTCGGCCTCGCGCAGCATGGTCTCGGCGGCTTTGCGCCGGGTGATGTCACGCACGGAAGCGATCACGGAAACGCCGTCTTCGGTCTGCAGCGGGTTCAGGCTGACTTCGATGGCGATCTGCTCGCCATCGCTGCGCAGCCCGAAGAAGTCGCGCCCGGGCCGCATGCGGCGCTCTTCGGGCTCGGCGAAGTAGCCGCTGCGCAACGATGCATGCTGTTCCCGCAGACTGTGCGGCATCAGCAGCTCGACGGGGCGGCCGATCAGCTGTTCTCGCTGGTAACCGAAGAGCTGCTCGGCCTGGCCGTTGACCAGCGTGATCACGCCCTCGCTGTTGACGATGATGAGGCCATCCGGGTTGTACTCGAGCAGCCCCTGCACCTTGGCTTCGCGCAGCCGTCGCTCGGTGACGTCGATCCAGTAGCCGTTCCAGATCAACTCGCCCGCGGCATCGCGGTAGGGGGTGGCGTTGCCCTGGATCCAGCGCTCGCCGAAGCCGGGCTGGCGCACCCTGAACTCGAATTGCCACGGCATGCATTCGGCTTCGGCCTTGCGCAGCGCTGCGCGCAGCGAGGGACGATCCTCGGGCGCGACGATGTCGGTCCAGGCGCGCGCATTGACCAGCAAGTCCGCGATGCTGATCCCCAGCAGTGGCCTGACCTGGGCGCTCACATGGGCAAAACCACCGTCCTTGAAGCTGCCTCGGAAACGGAACACCGCAGCGGGAATGTTGTCTGTCATCTCCCGCAACACATTGCCGGCGGCCTGCACGCGTTGCAGCGCCTCCTGGCTCTGGCTGGCCATGCGCTGATCGAACAGGCTGGCGATCAGGCCGCCGCCGAACAGCAGGAAGACGCCGACGCTGACCGTCAGGGCCAGCACCTCGGGCGGCACCCGCGCTCCGCCACCCATGCAGATGGCAGCGGCGGCGATGTCCATGCCGGCCATCGCCGTGTAATGCATGCCCGCGATCGCGGCAGACATGATCAGCGATCCCAGACCCTGGTGCACCCAGGGATTCAGCCGGAGCTTCTCGCCTGCATAGACGATCAGCAGGGCGCCAATGGCCGCAGCGATGGCGATCGCAACAGACAGCGCGACGATGAACGGGTCGTAGCGTATCGCTGGCTGCAGCTGCAGTGCGGCCATGCCGATGTAGTGCATCGCTGCAATGCCCAGGCCCATCGCCACGCCGCCGGCCGTGACGGCTCCGATGCGCACGGAGGGTGCGCGCAGCAACTGGAAGCCCAGCAGCGACGCGGCGATGGCCGGGACTATCGACAAGAGCGTGAGCTTCAGGTCGTAGGACAGCTCGATCGGCAGGTGGAATGCCAGCATGCCGATGAAGTGCAGCGACCAGATCGCCATGCCGAGCGTGATGCCACCAGACATCAGCCAGTAGCGGGCTGCATGGCCGGCGCTGGCTCGCAGCCGCTGCGCATGGGACAGCGCTGCGAAGGAGCCGAAGGCGGCAACGACGATAGACAGGAAGACGAGTCCCAGATTCCAACTGACGTTCATCCGCGTGTTGCTCCTGTCCTCACCGAAAGACCATGCTGCAATCGTAGGCGCGAAGCCGCCGCTCCAGCGAACGCACTGTGGCCAAGTTGTGTCGGCGCGGGTACTTGGCACTTCGGCCGCCAGCGACGGGGCTGAAGGGAGATTGGTGAAAACCCTTGACTCTGTGCGCCAGGGCGGCAGTGGCGCCCGGGCAGTCGACCGCGGCGGGGTGGCAGGACAGCACATCGTCGCCAATGACAAGTCATGCAGCCGGGCATGCAGCTCATCGCTCGGCGCTGGTGTGGCAGCCGGTCGAAACCGACACTGCAGGCATTCCAACAGCAAAACACAACGGGAGCCTCAGATGACCACCCCCTCCAAAGCACTTGTCCTTGCCGCCATCGTCTGCACCGGCGTCGCCGCCATTGCCCTGGGCTTTGCGGGTCCGGTGCCACAGCCGGCGACCGAGATCGTGCAGCTGGAGCGGGTCGTGATCGTCGGCAAGCGCATGCAGAGCTCGGCCGAGGTGGCGCGCTTGCCGCAGGTTGTCGTCACCGGTCGCCGGGCCGCCCCGAGCGACCTGAAGCTGGCCGCAGCCAAGCTGGCCAAGGCCATCTGATGGGCGAAGCCCGCGCCGCAGGCCTCAGGTGATCGGCGCCGGACTGAACAGCACCATGGCGTTGTGCAGGCCCCAGCGCTCGGACCAGGTGCGGCGGCCGCTGGCCACGTCCAGCATCAGATGAAAGAGTTCCCAGCCCATGGTCTCGATGCTGGCCTCGCCGCTGGCGATGCGGCCGGCGTCCAGGTCCATCAGGTCATGCCATCGGGTGGCCAGCTCCGTGCGCGTGGCGACCTTGATCACCGGGCAGGCCGCCAGGCCGTAGGGCGTGCCGCGGCCGGTGGTGAACACATGCATATTCATGCCGGCGGCCAGCTGCAAGGTGCCGCAGACAAAGTCGCTGGCCGGCGTGGCGGCGAACAGCAGGCCCTTGCTGCAGGCACGCTCGCCCGGCGGCACCACGCCGGCGATGGGCGCCGTGCCTGACTTGACGACGGACCCCATCGCCTTCTCGACGATATTGCTCAGTCCGCCCGCCTTGTTGCCGGGTGTGGTGTTGGCGCTGCGGTCGCTGCGGCCGCGTTGCAGATAGGCGTCGTACCAGGCCAGCTCGCGCTGGATGGCCTCGGCCACCTCGGCATCGGCCGCCCGCGAGACGAGCTGGTCGACCGCGTCGCGCACCTCGGTGACTTCCGAGAACATCACGGTGGCGCCCGCGCGCACCAGCAGATCGGCGCAGAAGCCCAGCGCCGGGTTGGCGGTGACGCCCGAGAAGGCGTCGCTGCCGCCGCATTGCAGACCCACGACCAGCTCGCTGGCCGGCACGGTTTCGCGTTGGCGTCGGTTCAGCCGTTCCAGGTGCGCCCGGGCCTGCGCCAGGATGCTGTCCAGCATCGAGCCCAGCCCCACATGCTGCTCGTCCTGCAGGCGCACGCGGCTGCTGGCCTGGGCATCGGCGATCGGCAGGCTGCCCGGTGGCAGCAGGCGATCCGGCTGCAGCTTCTCGCAGCCCAGCGAGACCAGCATCACCTCGCCGCCGAAGTTGGGGTTGAGCGCCAGATTGCGCAGCGTGCGGATCGGGATCTCGGCGCCGGGCGCGTCGATCGCGACGCCGCAGCCGTAGGCATGCTCGATCGCCACCACGTCATCCACGTTCGGATACAGCGGCAGCAGCTCAGCCTTGATGCGCTGCAGCGCCAGGTTCAGCACGCCGGCCACGCATTGCACCGTGGTGGAGATGGCCAGGATGTTGCGCGTGCCCACCGAACCATCGGCATTGCGATAGCCCTGGAAGCTGTAGCCGGCCAAGGGCGCCAGCGCCGGGGCCGGCTCAGGCCGGGGCAAGGGCTGGTCCAGCGCGCGGGCCTCGGGCATCTGCAGCAGGCGCTCGTGCACCCAGGCCCCTGTGGCAATCGGCTGGCGTGCATGGCCGATGCAGACGCCGTAGCGCAGCACCGGCTGGCCGGCCGCGATGGCGTGCAGGGCCAGCTTGTGGCCCTGCGGCACGGCATCGACCAGGCACAGGCCGTCCTCAAAGCGCGTGCCGGCGGGCAGGCCGCCGTCGTTCACCACGATGGCGACGTTGTCGCGCTCATGCATGCGGATGCGGCGAGGAGCTGTGCTCATGGTCTGGTCCTCACTTCATCAGTCCCGGCAGCCACAGCGAGAAGGCGGGCACATAGGTGACCAGCATCAGCGTGACGATCAGGGCGCCGTAGAACGGCCAGATCGAACGCATCACCTCGCCGACCGAGATCTGCCCGATGGCACAGCCGACGAACTGGGTCGTGCCCACCGGCGGGGTGTTGAGGCCCAGCGAACAGTTGAGCAGCATGACGATGCCGAACTGCGTCGGATCCATGCCGAACTTCTGACAGATGGGCAGAAAGATCGGCGTGCAGATCAGGATGGTGGCCGCCATGTCCAGGAAGGTGCCCAGCACGAACAGCAGCAGATTGACCATCAGGAAGATCAGCCAGGGCTCGTTGGTCACCCACTGCATCAGCTCGCCGGTCTTCTGCGGCACTTCATAGAGTGCCATGAAGTAGCCGAAGGCCGAGGAGATGCCGATCAGGAAAAGCACCACGCCGGTGGTCTTGCAAGCCTTGGCGCAGGCCTTCAGGAAGTTCTGCCAGCTCAGTGAGCGGTAGGCCAGCACCGTGATGGCCAGCGCCCAGAACACCGCTGTCGCCGCCGACTCGGTGGCGGTGAAGACGCCGCTGAGGATGCCCACCAGGATGATCACCACCACCAGCAGGCCGGGCAGTGCGGCGCCGAAGGCCTTCATCACGGCAGGCCAGCCCGGGAAGGTGCCATGCGTCGGATAGCCCCGCTTGACGGCCACGCCATAGGCGGCGACCAGATTGCAGACCGTGAGCAGCACGGCCGGTATCAGGGCCGCCAGGATCAGGCTGAACACGCTGACCGAGGCGATGCCGGCTGCCGCGAGCGTGAAGATGATCAGGTTGTGCGAGGTCGGCATCAGCGCGCCCACCAGCGAGGCGTGGGTGGTGACGTTGACGGCGTAGTCGGCGTCGTAGCCTTCCTTCTTCATCATCGGGATCATCACCGAGCCCATGGCCGAGACATCGGCCAGCGGCGAGCCGGCCACGCCGCCGAACAGCGTGCAGCCCACCACATTACTCATGCCGAGCCCGCCCCGCACATGGCCGACCAGGCTGTTGGCGAAACGGATGATGCGTTCGGCGATGCCGCCATAGAGCATCAGCTCGCCGGCGAACACGAAGAAGGGAATCGCGAGGAAGCTGAACACCTGCATGCCGCCGACCATCTTCTGGAACACCACGGCCACGGGCAGGCCGGCGGCGATGATGGTGGCCACCGAGGCCAGGCCGATGGCGAAGGCTACCGGCACGCCAAGCATCAGCAGCAGCGCGAAGCTGAAGCCAAGAATCGTCAGTTCCATGCGGGCTCCACCTGTTGGCCGCGCAGCAACGCGACGACATGTTCAATCGAGAAAAGGATGATCAGCGCGCCGGCGATCACCAGCGGCAGATAGTCCATGCCTTCGGGCACGCCCAGCATGGGCTTCTTCTCGGCCCACTTGAGCGTGGTCCACAGCCAGCCCGCCTTCAGCATCAGGGCGCCGAACAGTGCCACCAGCAGGTGGATCAGGATTTCCAGCTTGCGGCGCAGTCTCTCGGGCAGCAGCACCAGCAGGGATTCAAGCCCGATGTGACCGGCATCCCGCACGCCCACCGCCACGCCCAACGCCGTGACATAGAGCACCAGCAGCATCGCCAGCGCCTCGGCCCAGGTGGGTGTGTCGTTGAACAGATAGCGGCCGACCACCTGGTATTGCACGCACAGCACCACGGCCAGCAGGCCCGCCACCGCAACCATCAGCGCCAGCTTGGAGAGGCTGGCGCAGAGGCGGGTGAACCAGCCTGCTGTTCCGGGTGCCGGTGCCGGGCTCTGCCTCAGCACCGACGCGCTCATTTGCTGTCCTGGATGGTCTTGACCAGGCGCTGCAGGTCAGGCGTGGTCATGAACTTGGCATAGACCGGCGCCATCACCGCCTGGAACGACGCCTTGTCGACGTCGATGATTTCAGCCCCGCTCGCTTTGACCGAGGCCATCGACCTGGCTTCCTGCTCGTCCCACTTCTTGCGCTGGAAGGCCACTGACTCCTTGGCCGCAGCGCGGATCATGTCCTGTTCTGCCTTGCTCAGCTTGTCGAACACCAGCTTGCTCATCAACAGCATCTCGGGCGCCATCGAATGCTCGGTCCTGGACAGAAATTTCACCGCCTCGAAGTGCTTGAAGCCTTCGTAGGAAGGCACATTGTTCTCGGCCGCATCAATCAGGCCGGTCTTCAGCCCGGTGTAGACCTCGCCGATCGGCATCGGCGTGGCATTGGCGCCCATGGCGCCGATCAGGGCCACCCACAGATCGGACTGCTGCACGCGGATCTTCATGCCCTTGGCATCGGCCACGGTCTTGACGGGCTTGCGGCCGTAGATCGAGCGCGCGCCGCTGTCGTAGAAGGCCAGACCGATGAAGCCCTGGGGTTCGCAGCTCTTCAGGATCTCCTCGCCGGCCGGGCCGTCCAGGCTCTTGCGCATGTGCTCCACCGAGCGGAACAGGAAGGGCATGGTCGGCACCTGGGTCTTGGCGCAGATCGCATTCATCGGGCTGATGTTGACCCGCGTCATCTCCAGGGCGCCGATCTTGACCTGGTCGATGGTTTCCTTCTCGCTGCCCAGCGCGCCCTTGTTGAAGACCTTGGTTGTGAACTTGCCGCCGCTGCGTTGGCTCAGCAGTTCGCCCATATGGCGGACGGCAGCCACGGTGGGGTAGTCGTCGCTGTTGTGCACATCGGCCGAGCGCAGCTGCATCGCGCTGGCGCCTTGGCTCAGTGTGGCCAGCGCCGCGGCGATCAGGCCTGTGGTCAATGTCAAACGGGTTCGGTTCATTTTTGTCTCCTCGCAGGGTTTGTCAGTCATCGTGTGAGAAGGGCTGGCGTCCACCCGCGAAGGGGGTCTCCACCAGGCCCGTGACCCCCGGACACAGCGCAAACAGCGCGCCGTCCAGCGGGGTCGCAGACAAACCAGGGCCTGCAGGGCGCATGGTCGTGATCAAGAGCGTGGCCAAGTCCGGCCCGCCAAAAGCGCACATGGTGGGCTTGGCCACCGGCAGATCGATGCGCCGGTCCAGCACGCCGGTCGGCGTGTAGCGCAGCACGGCAGCGCCGTCGTTGGCGCAGATCCAGTAGCCGCCGTCGGCATCCACCGCCGCGCCGTCCGGGCGGCCGCAAGCCAGGCGGTCGATGAAGGGCCGCGGTGCGGCAGCCTGGCCCGTGGCCGGGTCGTAGTCGCAGACCCAGACCCGGGCCTGCGAGCGATGCGAGTCGCTGAAGTACAGGCGTGCGCCATCGGGACTGAAGGCCAGCCCGTTGGGGATCTGCATCTGCTCGCGCAGGGCCGGCTGCCAGCTGGCGTGCTCGCCCGCGAGCTGCAGGCGCGCCAGCCGCCCGCGCGCGGGCGACTCATCCGGGTTCAAGGCCATGCTGCCGACCCAGAAGCGCCCCTGCCGATCACAGCGGCCATCGTTGAAGCGCATGTCTGGGGCGTGGTTGGCGCCGGCCACGCGGCGGCCCGTCCAACGCCCTTGGGGCAGCAGCTTCAGCAGCTGCACGCTGTCGCTCAGCGCCACCAGCAACTCACCGGCTTGGGAGCCCAAGGCGATGCAGCCGGGTGGGGTCGGCATCTCCCAGCTTTGCGCGGCTGCAGTCGAGCCATCATGGCGCCACAGGCGGCAGCCACTGATATCCACCCAGTAGAAGGCTTGCTCCAGCGCCGACCACAGCGGGCTCTCGGCCAGCGCGCTGGGGCCTTGCCACCAGAGCTCGGGGCGGGCGCTCAGGCTCATGGCTGGCGCTCGAACGGACCCAGGCCCAGGAAACTGCCGCCCTGCAGCCGCGCCATCGGCGAATCGGCCGGCGGACCGACATGCTGCACCTGCTCGCGCCAGGCCTCGGCGCTGTCCTGTGGGCGGTAGCCCAGCTGCGCCCAACCGGCGTCGCTCCACCAGCGCGCCGGATTGGCCGACACGCCGTAGACCGTCAGGCAACCCACGTCTTTGGCGCTCAGCGCAGCCCGCACCAGACGCTCCAGATCGCCGAAGCTCAGCCAAGTGGACAGGGCGCGCCGGTCTTGCGGCTCGGCCGCCACGGTGCCCAGCCGCAGGCAGACGCTCTCGATGCCGTAGCGGTCCCAATAGAGCTGCGCCATCTGTTCGGCGAACAGCTTGCTGACACCGTAATAGCCATCGGGCCGCGGCAGATCGGCCGGTCCGATGGGCTGACCTTGTTCATAGCAGCCGCTGACGTGGTTGGAGCTGGCCAGCACGATGCGCCGCGTGCCCGCCAGGCGAGCGGCTTCATACAGGTGGAAGACGCCGCGGATATTGGCTTCGCAGATCGGCTCGAACGGGCTCTCCACCGCCACGCCGCCCAGATGCACAACTGCGGCCACGCCCTGCAATAGCATCTCCATCGCTGCGCGGTCGGCCAGCTCGCAGGGGTGGTCCTGCTCATGCGGGTCAGCGGGCTGGGCCAGCGCGGCCCGGTCGCTCAGGCGCAGCGCGGCATAGGGCTGGCCTCCATCGCACAGCCGTCCCAGGGGCGAGCGCAGGACGCGGCCCAGCGCGCCGGCCGCACCCGTCAGCAGCAGGGCTGGGGTGTGGTCGTCGGGGAGGGTGTCGGTCGAGACAGCGGCCATGTGCGTTCAGGAACTCAGGGTGAGTACTGTTTCAAAAAGAGTGCTTGCGCCATCAGAATAACGAAACAGCGTTTCAAATAGATAGGGGCTTTCATGGAGGCGGCACCTCACAAGGTGGTTTTGCTGGGCGAATGCATGCTGGAGCTGCAGGGTCAGGCCTTTGGCACACTGACCCAGGCCTATGGCGGCGACACCTTCAACACGGCGGTCTATCTGGCGCGCTGCGGGCGGGCGGCTGGCATCGAGGTCAGCTATGCCACGGCGCTGGGCGACGATCCGCTGAGCCAGGGCCTGCTGCAGCGCTGGCAGGCGCAGGGCCTGGACCTGAGCCTGGTGCGGCGCATGCCGGGCAAGTTGCCGGGCATGTACATGATCGAGCTGGATGAGCGCGGCGAACGCAGCTTCCACTTCTGGCGCGACTCCAGCGCAGCGCGCCTGTATTTCGAGGCGGCGCAGACGCCGCTGGAGGCGCGCTGCCACGAGTTCGGCACCTTCTATCTGAGTGGCATCAGCCTCGCCATCCTGTCGCCAGTGGCGCGTGAGCGGGTTTATGCGCTGATGGCGTCGATGCGCGCGTTGGGCGCGCAGGTGGTGTTCGACAACAATTACCGGCCGCGCCTGTGGCCGGACCCTTTGACGGCAAGGGCCTGCTTCAACCGCGCCTTTCATCTGGCCACGGTCGCCCTGGTGACGGCTGACGACCATCAGGCCGTGATGGGCCTGGGCTCGCTGGACGAGGCGGTGGCGCATGCGCGGCAGCTGGCCCCGCCGGAGATCCTGATCAAGCGCGGCGCCGCCTCCACCCTGCTGCGCCAGGCCGGCCACAGCGACTGGCAGGAAGCGCCGACAGTGAGCGTGCCCAAGGTGGTGGACACCACGGCGGCGGGAGACTCCTTCGCCGCCGGCTATCTGAGTCGCCGACTGCTCGGTGCGGATGCGCTGCCAGCGGCCGAATTCGGCAACCGCCTGGCGGCGCGCGTGATCCAGCATCGCGGTGCGGTGATCGCGCCGGAGCTGATGCAGGACCTGGTCGACATGGCTGACTGAGCCCTGGCCGGGTTGTGCGCCGGCCTTAGGCCTGAGCGTGTCCTTCTGGCCGCGCACGCCAGAGCCGCCAGATGGTCCAGCTGTTCGTCAGCAGCAGCGTCGCTTCCAGCAGGCTGCCGCCGACCGAGCCGACGATCAGGTTGTTGCACAACCACAGGCCGGTGCCCAGCAGCATCAACAAGCGCATGCGCAGGCCTTGCAGGAAGAACAGCGCGAAGGTGCCGATGCACGAGGCCAGGATGGGCAGCATCGAGGCCCAGCTTTGCTGGAGCCACAGGCCCAGCACCAGGCTCAGCAGGATGAAGAACACGCCGACCCGCGGCTGGCGAAAACGCATCGCAGCCACCGAGCGCGCCAGCGACACCAGGCTGCTGGCCACGGCGGTTGGCTGGCCCAGCAGTGCGAAGTGGACCACGTAGGCCAGGCACTCAAGGGCCATGAAGACCTTGAAGCGCTTGTCGTCGGTCTGCGCAAAGCAGGCCATGCCCATGCCGAAGGCCAGGTAGCCGAAGCCCTGGGCCGGAGAGAACAGCATCGATGGATCAAAAAACATGGCAGGGGTGGACGGGGCAGGGCGGAGCGCGCGCGCAGCCTATGCCTGTTCGTTAGCAGCCGTGCATCCGCACCCGCAGCGCAAGCGATGCCGGCCCTTCCTGAAGAGCCGGCGCCTTCACTGGCCTGGGCCAGCGGGATTGGGCTTGCGATGCGGCCAGCGCTCATAGGCCTGGAGTGCGGCCCTGGGCGAGGTCACGAACCAGGCGTAGCCGTTGCGGCGCTCGGGGCTGACGTCGGCCACATCGTCGTACAAGGATTTGTCGCGGTCGCCGAAGCGTGGTGTCAAGGACTGCACATCGTAGTAGCGCGCCCACAGGTGCCGGGCGCCGGGCTGCTGGCGCAGGCTGCGCGCCGTGGCGCCAGCGGGTCGCTCCCAGACCTGATCGAAGATTTCCAGCTCGCGCAGGGTCCGGACCGCAGCCTCCACCGCTGCGACTGTGTCGGCGTCGGGCTGGGGCAGGCGCATCAGGTACATCAGTACCGCGGCGCTCTCTGAACTGCTCAGCGCTGGCGGCTCATAGTTGCGAGCCGAAACCGGCACCAGAGTCAGCGCATCGTGCTGCTGCGCCCACAGCAGGCGGCGCCCGTTGACGCTGATCTGCAGCGCAAGCAGCAGGCTGTTGGCGCGCTGCTGTGCTGCCGCCGCCTCGCTGCGCAAGGCGGGCGGCACGAAGTCGAAGGGGCTGCGGCCCGTGGCCACGTCCCCCAGCAGGCTGGCCACGCCCACCATCGCGTCGTCGTTGAGGGTGATGGCATCGTGGTAGCCGCCCTGCAGCGGCCAGACCTGTGGCCAACCCCCATTCGGAAACTGGGCGCTCAGCAGGTACTTCAGGCCCTTGATGGCCGCAGCGCGGTAGGCCACGGACGCGGCCGTGGGCAAGGCGGCCTGCACCTGGGCCAGAAAGCGGATCTCGGTCAGGGTCGCATCGTTGTCGATGGTGCCCGCATAGCTCCATTCGCGTTCCTGTTGCGAGTCAAAGTCGCCGGCCTGTGCAAAGGCCGACGCATTGCTGGTCACAAAGGCCTGGCCGAGCAGACGCGGCGGCTGGTCACGCGGCTGGTTCTTGCCCCAGCCACCGGCCGGCGTCTGGAAGCTCACGATGTTGTCGGCCACGCGCAAGGCTTCGGCGCTGGCATACCAGGCCGCCGGCCGGTCAAGCGGCATGCTGGCTTCGCTCTTGCCCGAGGCCGGCGGCGCCGGCACGGCGGTGCCGGGGCGGCGTTCGGCCGCCAGTGCGGTCCGGTCCGCCTGCATCTGACGCGCCGATGCGGCCAGGTAGCTGACCCAGGCACTGCGCTCGGGCTCTGTCAGCGCAGCCACGCGCGCCGGGCTCAAGGGGGGAGCCGGTGGGATGCTGCCGATGACGGCGGCTGCTGACGATGCCCACATTCCTGCGAACACGAACAAGCCAGCGCAGCACCGCAGTGTCGGGCTTGCGTTCAAGTGGACTCCATGGCTCGATAGACCAGCTTGCCAAAGCGCACGCGTCCCTGACCGGCCGCATAGATCGCCGGGCGCAGGCTCATGAAGCCGCCGGCCACGTTGTGGTGATAGCCCGAGACTTCCATCTGCGTGCCGTACTTGACCCAGCGCTCGCTGCCCGCGTGCCGGGTGTGCAGGGTGAGGATGTGATCGCGCAGCGTCACCCGCACCCGCAGCCGGCGTTCCGCGCCGGGCGGCGTGTTGCCGCGGCGCTGGTCCTGCCCGTAGCGGTGCAGCCAGAAGCCCTTGGCGTCGACGCCCAAGCCGGCATAGAGCTTGTCGTTGTAGAACAGCAGCAGGCCGGCCTGCGCCTGCGCGTCGAAGTCGATGTCCACCTCGACTTGGTAGTTGCGGTCGCCACTGACAAAGCACAGCGGTGCGCTGCTGGCCGGCCCGTTGCCGCGGCAGGCCAGATCGAGCACGCCGCCACCCACGCGCACCGGCCCGGGTCCTGCGCATCGCCGCGGAAGAAGCTCCACTGCGCCCAGCTGGGCGCACTGAAATCGTCGGACAGGCGCATGCCGTGCGGCACGGGCGAGCCGCCGCGTGGCGCGGGCAGCGGGCTGCCGGCATCGGGATAGCGGCTGCGGTACCAGCCGTCCGGCGTCCATTGCACCGGCTCCAGCAGCGTCTGCCGGCCCAGGGTGCGGTGGTTGTTCTCGTAGCCGTGCAGCATCATGTACCAGTCGCCGGCGGTCGGGCCTTCCACCAGCGTGCCATGGCCGCGCGACCACCAGGCCTCGCTGATGTGGCGCGTGCGCAAGATGGGGTTGTAGGGCGAGTTCTCCCACGGTCCATCGAGGGTCCGGGCCCGCGCATGCACCACCATATGGCCGGTGGGTGGGCCGGCCGTGCCGCCCAGGGCCGTGGTCATGTGCCACCAGCCGGCATGCCAGGTCATCTTCGGGCCTTCCTGCGCAAAGCCCTCCACGTCCCATTCCTCCGGGTACTGCCAGCCCTCATAGACTTTTTCAAGCGGCCCGATGGCCTTCAGCCCATCGTCGCTGAGGCGCGCGCGCAAGCCGGCGCTCAGGAATAGGAAGCGCCGCCCCTGCGCGTCCACCGCATGGCCGGGATCGATCTTGTCGATGCCCAGCGCCACCGGTTTGGACCAGGGGCCGCGGATGTTGTCGGCGTGCAGCACCCAGATGTCATTGCCCTGCGGGTGCTTGGTCGGTACATAGAGGTAGTAGCGGCCGGCATGTTTGGTCAGCTCGGGCGCCCACACACTGCCCAGGTACTCGTTCAGCGCATTGCCGATGGGCTGCCAGTTCACTAGGTCCCGCGAGTGCCAGATCAGCAGCCCCGGGTTGGCCTCGAAGGACGAGTGGGTCATGTAGTAGTCGCGGCCGTCCTTCAGCACCGTGGGGTCGGGTCGGTCGCCGGCCAGCACCGGGTTCAGGTAGGTGCCGTTGCCCAGATCGGCGCGGCGCTGGCCTTCCACGCCCGCTGGCCATTGCGGCGACGGGGTGGGTGGCACGGTGCCACAGGCGCTCAATAGGCCCGCGCCCAGGCTGGCGCCCAGCAGGTGCCGGCGGGACAGGTCTTTGTTCATGGCTTGCTCTTGGAAAACAGGGAATCCCAGCCGGCCTTGGGGCTCATGTCATGCAAATGCCAGGCCGCGGGGTCGAAGGCACGCGTGGTCGCGGGGTAGCGGGGGTAGCCGCTCGACTCGGTTTCGCTGTCGATGATGCGGCCGCGACCTTCGGCGACGTCCGACAGCAGCTTGAAGTCGATCGGGTCGCGGTTCCAGGGGCGGGCACCCGCCGTCAGAAAAATGTGGTCCTCCAGCTGTGCGGCCGGCAAGACGCGCAGGCGTGGTGGTAGGTAGGCCGGGCGCTCGGCGCTGCCGGCAGGCAGCATGCGGGCCGATCCCGAGGTGTAGCGGCCGGTCTGCGCCACACCGTGGCCATTGGCATCGACGGCGATGTTGTCGGATAGGTGCAACTCCAGATCGCCGTGCCCGCCCAGGCTGAACAGCGCTGTGCCGGGCGGCGTGTCAGGCCCGTAGCGCAGTGCATTACCCACCAGCGCAAGCTTGCCGGTCTCGTAGCGCCGGCCCTGCCATTCATGAGCGATCAGGTTGTAGTGCACGGCCCTGGCGCCCGGGTTGTAGATCAGGTTGTTGACCATCGCGGCATGCACGCCACCTTTGAACAAGGCGTTGCGCTCGCGGTTGCTGGCGTAGATGTTCCCGAGCAGCAGAACGCCCGAGGCGTTGTCGTGCACCAGGCTGCCCTTGGAGTGTTCGCCCTTGGGGTGCACGCTGTCGGCCAGCCCCTCGTAGATCAGGTTGTTGCTGTAGGTGATCTCGTGCGAGGTGGCACGTCGCCAGGCGGCCGGGTCAGGGCCTTCGAAGCGCGGCCCGCCAATCGACAGGTTCTCGTCCGTCGCCCAGGAAAAGCTGCAGTGGTCGACGATCACCTGGTGCGCGCCGGCATTGGTGGCAATGCCGTCATGGTCGGCGCCGCTGCGCTTGGCGCGGCCGAAGGCGCCAGGGCGCACACTGAGGTGCTGAATGATCACGTCATGGCTGCGGATGTTCAGCTCGCCCTTGATGAGGGTGATGCCGGGTTCAGGCGCCGTCTGACCGGCCACTGTCACGAAGGGGTGGCGGATCTCCAGCGCGCTTCCTTGCAGGTCGATGACGCCGCCGACCTCGAACACCACGATGCGCGGGCCTTCGGCCTCCAGGGCTGCACGCAATGAGCCGGGGCCGCTGTCCTTCAGCGTCGTCACCTTGATGATGCGTCCGCCGCGCCCGCCCAGCGTGCCGACAGCCCAGCCGGAATGCTGGTAGCTGGCGCGGTGCAAGGGAAAGGGCGCTGCGGCAGCCATCGGCTCGGCCGACGGAGCGGGCACGCTGGCGCAGTCGGGCTGTGCGCTGCGCGGCAGATCCAGCGCACGCACCTGGCGGGCCAGTTCGCGCGACAGCAGTTCGGCGAACAGGCAGGCGCCGCGCGGCCCCAGGTGGGTGTGGTCGAAGGCGGGCTGCCCTAGCGCGGCCTGGGCCAGCGCATCCGCTGCCGGACTGCCCAGCTCTCGCACGGCGGCCATGCTGAGGGCGTGCAGGTCCACCAGCGGCACCTGCTGCTCTCGGGCGACGGTGCGCATCGCCTCCGCCCAGGGCTGCAGATCATCCTGCAGCACGCCGGCCTTGAACAGGCGGCGCGTCAGCGGCGTCACCAGCACAGGCTGCGCCTGGACGGCACGCAGGTCCTGGATGTAGCGAACCAGGTTGGCCGGGTACTCGCGGGCCAGGTCGGTGGAGCGGCCCGGCTTGCCGGGTTGGTCGTTGTGGCCGAACTGGATCAGCACATGGGCTTGGCTGCCTGCCGACCGTGCGCTGACGCGAGCCAGCGCACGGTCCCACAAGCCCTCCTCCCGATAACTCAAAGTGCTGCGGCCGCCACGCCCCAGGTTTAGGCACAAGGCTGCAGGCTCCAGGCGCTGGCACAGTGCTTCGCCGTAGCCGGTCTGCGGCGCCATGGTGCTGTCACCCACGAGCAGCACGGTCGGTGCGGCTGCGTGAGCGACAGACGCCATCAGGCACAAGCTTCCGATGACATGACGAAGCATGCTCAGAACTTGTAGCGCGCCCCGAACAGGAACTCGCGGCCGGTGACGTTGTAGGAGACAACGTCATTGCGTGCGCGGCTGATGAAGAAGTCGCTGGCTTCGTTCGTCAGGTTCACACCCTGCAGCGTGAACTCAAGCTTGTCGTTCATCTTGTAGGAGATCGACATGTCCACATAGGTGCTGCCGTTCTTGCCCTCGACGTCGTTGTTGTTCTGGCCGGGCACTCGGGTCAGGAAGGCACTGCGCTTGGACGCCGAGACGCGGGCGCTGAACTTGCCGTCGTCATAGTAGAGCGTCGCATTTGCCGACTTGGGGCTGAGATTCAGCAGGTCATCACGGATGACGGCGCTGCTGGTCGGCGAGACTTGGTAATCGATCTTGGACTTGACCTGCGTGTAGTTCAGCAGCACGCCGAAGTTCTTGCCCCAGGCGGGCAGGAAGGTGAAGGGCTGCTGGACGTTCAGCTCGAAGCCCGACAGGTCGCCGCCGCTGGTGTTGATGGGCGTGGTGACCTGGAAGACTTCGTTGCCTGTGAAGTTTGATGGCAGCAGGGACAGCGGGAAGCCGGTCTGGTTGTACGGAATGTTGTTGCGCAGGCTCTGGATGTAGGTGTCGATCTTCTTGTAGAACAGGCCCAGTCCGACGAAGGCCGTCTTGTCGTGATACCACTCAACGCTGGTGTCGAAAGTCTTGGCCCGGAACGGCTTGAGGAAAGGATTGCCAGTCGCGATCGACAGCTGGCCCGTGGTGTTGATGCTGCCGCCCGGGCTCAGGTTGCCGAGTTGCGGGCGCGACATCACCTTCGCCGCACCGGCCCGCAGAATCAGGTCGCGCGAAAGATTGGCTGCCACGTTCAAGGAAGGCAGCACATCGTTGTAGCTGTTGTCGACGACGACCTCGGTGCCACCGCCGGTCGCCAGGTAGCCGACGCTTCTCAGATCGGTCTTGACGTAGCGAACGCCCACATTGCCGCGCACCGGAACGTTCATCAACTTGGTGTCGAAGTCGGCCATCAGCCAGCCGCCGGTGTCGGTTTCCTGCGCGCTGCGATTGTTGCCGCGTGCGTTGCCGTTGGTGATCGACGAGAGCGTGAAGTCGCCAGGTCCGCCGGCGGGGCCGCTCTTGATGCAGTTGCAGTAGATGTCGTAGGCAGCAACGATGGCCGGCAGGTTCGGGATCGCCCAGCTGCTGGTGTTCCAGCCGGAATGCCCAGCGACGATCCATCCAGGCTGCGAGTGGTTGTCAGCTGCGCGACCGTGGTGCCGGCGGGCGGCGCGAAGATGGTGTCGCCCTGGTTGACCCGGCGGAACTCGAAGGTGTCGAAGGTGTAGCGCTTGTAGTCCGCGCCGGCCTTGAGGGTCACGCTGGGCAGTGCATCCCAGGAGACGTTGAGTTGGGCCACATCATTGATGTTTGTGCTGCCTTGCGGGCGGATGCGGATTTCGCTGGGCAGCGAGTTGGCGATGCTGCTGGGCTGTGTGCCCGAGCTCACCTGCGGCACGCTGATCAGGGTCATCGGGCCGCCCGCTTGGGTGACGTCGATCGGATAGCCGATGACTGGCAGGCGGCTGTTGCCGCGGAAGTCCAGCGTGTAGCCATTGACGTTGGCCGCATCCAGCGTGGTGGTGGTCTGTATGGGGTTGCGGAACTTCGACTGCGCACGGCCGGCTCGTGCGGTCAGCTTGACGGTGTCGCTGACTGCATGCTCCAACGTCAGCGTCGGCTGGGTGTAGACGGTCGATAGCTCGTCGTAACGCGATTCGGCGCGCACGTCGACGCCGTTGTAGCGGCCATACAGGAGCGAACCGTTCGGCGCGTACTGCGCATCGAGCACGGTGACCTGCGGCTTGCCGCCGCCTGTGATGGCCCGGCTGAACGAGAAGGTCGAGAGGTAGTCCTCCTGCCGCGTGGCATCGAGCTTGGCGTACATCAGGTCAAGCGAGGCCAGCGTGCCGTCCATCGGCTTGAACTGGAATGACGCGGTCACGCCCAGGCGGTCCTGCACATGGGTCAGGCGGCCGTAGCGCGGCAGGCGTGGATGGAAGTTCTCGGGCTTGCTGGCGAGGTTGTAGGCCGCGATGTTTTCCGGCGTGCCGGGCACGCGCAGAACGCCTTGTGCGGCCGGGCCGCAATGGGTGGTGGAACCGGCCGGGTTGGCCGCCACGCCGGTGGGCGCGCACCATCCGCCTGACGATGGGCCATTGTCCCAACGGCCGGTGCCGAACAGGTCTTCATAGAGATTGCGCTTGGAGTAAGCGGCGGACAGCAGTGCGCCGAACTTGCGGTCTGCAAAGGTGTTGCTGACCAGGAAGGCCAGGCGCGGATCGGTCTTGCCCGACAGGTCGTTGTGGCGACCCTGCACGGACACCGAGGAAACGAAGCCCTTGAGGTCGAAGGGCCGGGTGGTCGACAGGTCGACCGTCGCGCCCAGCGAACCCTCTTCGACATCGGCGCTGGCGCTCTTGCGAACCGTGACGCTGCTGAACAGTTCGGATGCGAAGACGTTGAAGTCGAAGCCGCGGCTGCGGTTGTTGCCGCCGGAGCTGTCGGCGCCGCCCGTGGTGGCGAGGGCCTCGATGCCGTTGATGCGCACACGGGTGAAGTCGCTGCCCAGGCCGCGCACGGTGATGGAGCGACCTTCGCCGGCATCGCGGTCAATCACGACGCCCGGAATGCGCTGAAGGCTTTCAGCCAGGTTGGTATCCGGGAACTTGGCAATGTCTTCCGCGGTGATGGCGTCGACGATGCCGTTGTCGGTGCGCTTCTTGTTCAGGGCGCTTTCCAGCGAGGCGCGGAAGCCACTGACAACCACGGTTTCCAGCGAGCCGGACTTGGCGCCGGCGGCTGCGGGTGCTGCTACAGGCGCGCTCTGCTGTGCCTGTGCTGAGGAAATGAGGGCGAGTGCTGCCAGCGTGATGGCTGGGCGGGCAAGATGGAAATGAGGCGACTTGCGGCGCGATGAGTTCATGGTTTGTCTCCGTAGTTTTGCTGTCAGTCCGCGCCATCTATCGGTCTGCGAGGCGCGGCCGTGGATCTGTGTCTCGGAGGGCGAACGCAGGTCGCCTCAGGTTTCGCAGGCCACTGCAGTGCAGCCCGCGTGGTGCTTCAGGTGGTCAGGTAATCGTCTCGGCGCGGTGAAAACTGGTCCAGCAAGGTGCTGTCGGCTTCCAGCGCGACCACGCCGTGCATGGTCAGGCGCGGTGCGACGAAGGCATCACCGACGCGCAGCACGCGCTTGACGCCATCGATCTCGGCTTCGAAGGCGCCCGACACCACATAGGCGATCTGGTCATGCGCGTCATGGGCATGCGGGGTGCCGATGGCGCCGCGGTCGAACTGCACCAGCACCGACATCAACTCGGGCGTGTGGCCGACGATCTTGCGGCGGATGCCGTCGCCCAGGTCAGTCCAGGGCGTGGCGGCGTTGTCGAAGAAGGTGGAAGAGGAACTCATGGCAGGCGGTACTCCGGCTGTGTTGAGGGCAACTATACCGAGCCTGCGAATAAATGAAACAGTGGTTCACTAAATAGAAACCATGATTCCGGGAAAGTCCCAGTCGGGGTTACGCTTGCGCCCCATGACATCTGCCGCAGCCGTTTGTACAGGCTGCGGCCCAACCGAGGACCGTCCATGGAAATCCGCCAACCCATTCACAGCGAGCACGCCCGCACGCTGGACACCAGCGGCCTGCGCCGCCACTTTCTGGTCGAGACCCTGTTCAAGGCCGACGAGGCCACGCTGACCTACAGCCAGATCGACCGCATCATCGTCGGCGGCATCATGCCTGTGGCCAAGCCGGTGACTTTTTCTCCGGAGCTGGGCAAGCACACCGGCACCGACTTCTTCCTGCAGCGCCGCGAGCTGGGCCTGATCAATATCGGCGGCGCAGCGCGCGTCACGGTGGATGGCCAGCTCTTCGAGATCGGCCCGCGCGAGGCCCTGTATGTGGGCCAGGGCGCCAAGCAGCTGGAGTTCGCCAGCGTCGATGCCGCCACGCCGGCCAAGCTCTATTTCAACTGCGCACCGGCCCACACCGCCTATCCGCACCGCAAGGTGACGCTGGCCGAGGCTTCGCCCGAGACCCTGGGCGCGCCGGAAACCAGCAACCGCCGCACCATCTACAAGTTCCTGGTGCCCGACGTGCTGCCCACCTGCCAGCTGCTGATGGGCATGACCCAGCTGGAGCCTGGCAGCCTGTGGAACACCATGCCCTGCCACACGCATGACCGCCGCATGGAGGTCTACTTCTACTTCGACATGAGCGAGCAGGCGGCAGTCTTCCACATGCTGGGCGAGCCGACCGAGACCCGCCACCTGGTGGTGCGCAATGAGCAGGCCGTGATCAGCCCGAGCTGGAGCATCCACTCCGGCGTCGGCACCCAGGCTTACACCTTCATCTGGGGCATGGTGGGCGAGAACCAGGTCTTCAAGGACATGGACCATGTGCCCATGACCACCCTGCGCTGAGTACAAGGCATAGCCATGATTCTGGACAACTTCCAACTGAGCGGCCGCGTCGCCATCGTCACCGGCTGCAATACCGGGCTGGGGCAGGGCATGGCCTTGGCGCTGGCTGAAGCCGGGGCGGACATCGTCGGCGTCAACGTCTCCGAGCCGACCGAGACCAAGCAGCAGGTCGAGGCGCTGGGCCGGCGCTTTCTCGATCTGCGCGCCAATCTGGCCGACATCAGCTGCATCGACGGCCTGATCGCCGAAGCCCGCAAGCTCACCGGCAACATCGACATCCTGGTCAACAACGCCGGCATCATCCGCCGCGAGGATGCGATCAAGTTCAGCGAGAAGGACTGGGACGATGTCATCGACATCAACCTGAAGACGGTGTTCTTCTTCTCGCAGGCCGTGGCCAAGCAATACCTGGCTCAGGGCAGCGGCGGCAAGATCATCAATGTGGCGTCGATGCTGTCCTTCCAGGGCGGCGTGCGGGTGCCGTCCTACACCGCCAGCAAGAGCGGCGTGATGGGCATCACCCGGCTGATGGCCAATGAGTGGGCGCAGCATGGCATCAACGTCAACGCGATCGCGCCGGGCTATATGGCCACCAACAACACCGCGGCGCTGCGCGCTGATGAAGGCCGCAACGCCTCCATCCTCGAGCGCATCCCGGCCGGCCGCTGGGGCCTGCCCGAGGATCTGGCCGGCCCGGTCGTGTTCCTGGCCTCCAAGGCCTCGGACTATGTGAACGGCTATACCGTCGCCGTGGACGGAGGCTGGCTGGCCCGCTGAGCCAAAACCCAAGCGCAGCGCCATTCAGGGTCAGTGGCCTTGAATGGCACCAGGCACGAGCCGTCCGCAGGGCGGTTCGATCCCAGGCTCTGGCTTCTCCAGAGGGCGTAGCCTTGAGATCACCGACGGAGACACGGTGAGATGTACGAAAACAAAAAACTCGGCTTTCTGTTCGTGCTGCCCTTCGTGCTGGGCGTGCTGCTGTTCAAGCTCACGCCCTTCGTGATGAGCTTCGCGCTCAGCTTCACGCAGTACGACCTGATCGACCCGCCTCAGTATGTGGGCCTGCAGAACTACACCGAGCTGGCCACGGCCGACCCGCTGTTCCGCAAGTCGCTGGGCGTGACACTGATCTTTGCGCTGCTGGCGGTGCCGCTGCGGGTGGGCTTCGCGCTCTTCATCGCGCATGTGCTGAACTTCAAGCTGCGCGGCATCAACTTCTTCCGTGCCGCCTTCTACATCCCGTCCATCCTCGGCGGCTCCATCGCCACCGCCGTGCTGTGGCGCTTTCTGTTCGCCAAAAACGGCCTGGTCAATCTGGTGCTGGTGGAGCTGGGCATCGAGCCGATCGCCTGGCTGGCCGATGAGCATTACTCGATGTGGACGATCGTGCTGCTGTTCACCTGGCAGTTCGGCTCGGCGATGGTGATCTTCCTGGCGGCGCTGCAGAACGTCTCGATCTCGCTGTACGAGGCCGCCGAATGCGACGGCGCCAGCAAGTGGCAGCAGTTCTGGAAGATCACCGTGCCGCTGATCACGCCGGTGATCTTCTTCAACATGATCATGCAGATGGTGCACGCCTTCCAGGAATTCAACGGCCCCTACATGATCACCGAAGGCGGCCCGCTGCACTCGACCTATGTGCTGGCGCTCTACATCTACGACCAGAGCTTCCGCTTCTTCAATCTGGGCTATGGCGCGGCGCTGTCCTGGGTGCTGTTCGCCCTGGTCGGCGGCCTGGCGGCGCTGAGCTTCTGGAGTTCCAAGTACTGGGTCTTCTATTCGGGCGAGAAGGAGCAGAAGCGATGAGCGCGGGCATCGAGACAAGCGGCAGCGCTGCGCTGCAGCTGGGCCGTGATCGCGGCCGTCCCTGGCTGCGCTATGCGGCGCTGATCGCGGTGGCCTTCGTGATGCTGTATCCGCTGCTGTGGCTGATCGGCGCCTCGTTCAAGAGCAATGCCGAGATCTTCAGCTCGGCCGGCTTCTGGCCCGAACGCTTTGACTTCGCGTCCTATGCCAAGGGCTGGAAGACCAGCACCGAGTACACCTTCGCGACCTACTTCCTGAACAGCTTCCTGATCACCATACCGCGCATCATCGTCACGGTGATCTCCTGCGTGCTGGTGGCCTATGCCTTCGCGCGCTTCGAGTTCTGGGGCAAGAAGTTCATGTTCAGCATCATGATCGCGACGATGATGCTGCCGCTGATCGTGCTGCGCCTGCCGCAGTACCTGGTGTTCCGCGAGATCGGCTGGCTGGATTCCTACCTGCCGCTGATCATTCCCTCGGCCTTTGCCACCGACACCTTCTTCGTCTTCATGCTGGTGCAGTTCCTGCGCGGCATCCCGCGCGACATGGAAGAGGCGGCGCAGATCGACGGTTGCAATGCGCTGCAGCTGCTCTGGCACATCATCGTGCCGATGCTGAAGCCGGCCATCATCTCGGTGATCGTGTTCCAGTTCATCTGGACCATGAACGACTTCATGGGCCCGCTGATCTATCTGGCCTCGGTCGAGAAATACCCGGTCTCGCTGGCACTGAAGATGAGCATCGGCGCCACCGAGGAAGTCGAGTGGGCCAATGTGATCGCCATCTCGGTGGTGGCGCTGATTCCTTCGGTGCTGGTGTTCTTCGCAGCGCAGAAGCACTTCATCGAAGGCGCGACGTCGAGTGGGGTGAAGGGATGAGGGCGCTGGCTTGCGCGCACCGCGATCACGGGGTGGGCGCTTGCGCTCATGTCACCCGGCCTGCGGCCTCCTTCTTTACTTCGCTTCAGCGCCCACCCCATGCTCTCGGTGCAGGCACCGCGTTCTGCGGGCAGTCCTCCTTGCGTCGGCTCAGGAGTAGGGGGTGCGCTATGAAGCGAAGTCAAGGAGGAGACGCAGGCCGAAGGCCGGCGTCGGGGGACATGAGCGCAATAGGGTGCCCCCTGCTCCTGAGCTCGCACCGCAGATGAACAAGTACACACGGAGACATACGTGGCCCGTTTAAGCCTCAACAAGATAGAAAAGGTCTACCCCAACGGCTTCAAGGCTGTGCATGGTGTGGACCTGGAAGTGCGCGATGGCGAGTTCATGGTGTTCGTCGGCCCCTCGGGCTGCGCCAAGAGCACGCTGCTGCGCATGATTGCCGGCCTGGAAACCATCTCCGGCGGCGAGCTGCGTATCGGCGACCGCGTGGTCAACGAGCTGGCACCCAAGCAGCGAGGCATCGCAATGGTGTTCCAGAACTATGCGCTCTATCCGCACATGAAGGTCTACGAGAACCTGGCCTTCGGCCTGAAGCTCGCCGGCACGCCCAAGGCCGAGCTGGACCAGCGCGTGCGCCATGCCGCCAAGCTGCTGGAGATGGAGCACCTGCTGGACCGCTATCCCAAGCAGCTCAGCGGGGGCCAGGCGCAGCGCGTGGCAGTCGGCCGCGCCATCGTCAAGAAGCCCGAGGTCTTCCTGTTCGACGAGCCGCTGTCCAATCTGGATGCCAAGCTGCGCGCTGCCATGCGGGTGCGCCTGACCGAGCTGCACCGCACGCTGCGCGAATCTGGCCAAGCGGCCACCACCGTCTATGTCACGCACGACCAGGTCGAAGCCATGACCATGGGTGAGCGCATCTGCGTGCTCAAGGACGGGCAGATCCAGCAGGTCGACACGCCCACGGCGCTGTACGAGCGCCCGGCCAATGCCTTTGTGGCCAGCTTCATCGGCTCGCCCGAGATGAACATCGTCGACGCCAGCCTGCAGGCCGCGGCCAGCGGCCTGGCGGTGCGGGTGGGCGACGCGCTGCTGCCGCTACCGGCCGACAAGGCGCAGCGCCTGCAGGGCGGCTCGGCCGCTGTGCGCTTCGGCCTGCGGCCCGAGCACATCGGCCTGCTGCCGCGCCCGCAGGGCGACAGCACGGCTGCAGCGGCCAAGCTGCGCTTCACCGAGCACATGGGCTCCGAGGTCTATGTGCATGCCGACCTTGGCGCCTTGCCTCTGACGGCGCGCGTGCCGGCCGAGCAGGCGGCGGCGCTGGCCGGGCTCAAGCGCGGCGATGAGCTCAGCCTGCATCTGCAGCTCTCAGCCTGCCATCTGTTCGACGCCGCCAGCGGCGCCAATCTGCTGCTATGAGCGACACCTCGCTGTTCAACCGGCGCAAGCTGCTGGTGTCAGGTCTTGCTGCTGCGCCGATGCTGCTGAGCGCGCAGCCGCGCGAGACCGTGCTGCGCTTTGCCTGGTGGGGCGGCTCGGCCCGCCACGAGGCCACGCTGAAGGCGCTGGCGCTGTTCGAGCGCCGCCATCCCGGCGTGCGCGTGAAGGCCGAGTACATGGGCTTCAACGGCTATCTGGAACGCCTGACCACCCAGATCGCCGGCCGCTCCGAGCCCGATGTCATGCAGATCAACTGGGCCTGGCTGGCGATGTTCAGCAAGCGCGGCACCGGCTTTGCCGATCTGCGCCAGCATGCCGCCCAGCTCGATCTGGGGCAGCTCAGCGCCGAGGACCTGGCCTATGGCGAGGTGGGCGGCAAGCTCAATGCGCTGCCGGTTTCATTCAGCGCTCGCGTGATGCTGCTGAACCAGTCGGCCTTCCAGCGCGCCGGCATCGCGTTGCCGCGCAGCTGGGACGATCTGTTCGCCGCCGGCCCGGCCTTTCGCCGCAAGCTGGGCGAGAACGCCTACCCGCTGGACGGCGAGCTCTACGACATGATGCTGCTGTCCCAGGCCTGGGTGCAGCAGCGCCACGGCATGCCTTATGTGGACCCGCTGCAGCCGCGCGTGGCGATGAGCCCGGCGGCCGCACTGGACTGGGTGCGCGTCTACAAGCGACTGGTCGACGAGCATGTGGCCACGCCGCTGCCGCTGCGCGCCTCGCTGGGCGGCGCCGAGAAGCCCACCGAGCAGCAGCCGGATTGGGTGGTCGGCAACTGGGCCGGCAACTACACCTGGGATTCGGCCATCGGCCTGCGCGCCTCCACCTTGAACAAGCAGCAGCAGCTGGTGCTGGGCGAGTTCCCGACCCTGCCCGGCGCGCTGGAAAGCGGCATGTTCGGCCGGCCGACGCTGATGTATGCGGTCGGCCGCAACTCGCGCCAGTCCGAGATGTCCGCACGCCTGATCAACTTCCTGCTGAACGATCTGGAGGCGGCCGCCATCCTCGGCCGCACCCGCGGCCTGCCGTCAGCGCGCGCGGCCTTCGAGCAGCTGAAGAGCAGCGGCAAGGCCCCGGCGCTGGAGCTGGCCGCATACGAGCAGATCCGCGCGCAGCGCCAGAGCGGCCGGCTCAAGCGCCCGGCGCCGCTGTTCGAGCATGCGCGCCTGCACAAGTTCATGCGCGAGGTCTTCGAGACCATCGCCTACCGCAAGACCAGCGAACAGGCCGCCGCCACCCGCCTGGTCGAAGAAGGCCAGGCGCTCCTGCAACGCATCAAGTGAGTCGTGAGGACAGAGTAGCCCCATCATGAAAGCCACCCAACGCCAGCTGAAGTTCGTCACCCGCGAAGACCCGGACACCGGCGCGCGCGTGACCCGCCTCACGCCCACCGACGTCACCTGCCATCGCAACTACTTCTATCAGAAGTGCTTCACCAACGATGGCAAGAAGCTGATCTTCGGCGCCGAGTTCGGCCCCCAGCCCAGCCCCAACTGGAACTACCACCTGCTGGACCTGGAAAGCCAGGTCGCCACCCAGCTCAGCGACCAGGCCGGCGAGAACACCTTCGGCGGCTTTCTCAGCCCGGACGATCAGCACCTGTACTTCGTGCGTGCCGAACGCCAGCTGATCCGACTCAGCCTGGCCGACCTCAGCGAGGAGGTGGTCTACACCGTGCCGCAGGGCTGGGTGGGCTATGGCACCTGGGTCAGCAACAGCGCTTGTACCAAGATGGTGGGCATCGAGATCCATGCCGACGACTGGTTCCCGCTCAACACCTGGCAGAAGTTCAACGAGATGTTCCACCAGCAGCCGCGCTGCCGGCTGTTCAGCGTGGACCTGCGCACCGGCGAGCGCACCGTCATCCTGGAGCAGCGCGGCTGGCTGGGCCATCCGCAGTACCGCCCCTTCGACGACAACACCGTCGCTTATTGCCACGAGGGCCCGCATGACCTGATCGATGCGCGCATGTGGTTCATCAACGAGGACGGCACGAACCGCCGCTGCGGCAAGGAACACGCGCCGGGCGAAAGCTGCACGCATGAGTTCTGGGTGCCCGACGGCAGCGCGATGATCTATGTGAGCTACCAGCACGACTCGCCCGAGCGCTGGATCTACAGCCTGGACCCGGTTACGCTGGAGAACAAGCTGCTGACCGCGATGCCGCAGTGCTCGCACCTGATGAGCAACCAGGACGGCACGCTGATCGTCGGAGACGGTTGCGGCAAGGCCAGCGGCGACTCCTCCGCCAGCAACGAGATGCTGAGCGGCGACCCCTATCTGCATCTGTTCGACCTCAAGGTCGGCACCACCCGCGCAATTGCCCGCCACGACAGCAGCTGGGGCGTCTACAAGAACAGCCGCCAGGTCACCCACCCGCACCCCAGCTTCACACCCGACGAGAAGCAGGTGCTGTACAGCTGCGACGCCGAGGGCGAGCCGGCGCTGTATCTGGCGGATCTGGGCCGGGCATGAAGGCCTGGGCGGCCGTGACGGCGGGGATGCTGGCGATGGCGCTGGCCCTGAATGCGCAGGCCCAGCCACGCCCACAGCTGGAAGCGGCCGAAGCCGCGCGGCTGAACGCAGCCGCCTACCTCGGCGACTGGCAACCCGCCACGCTGGACGACCCGGCACGCTGGACGCCACAGGCCATCGTCGCAGCCGATGGCAGCGGCACCCACCGCACGCTGCAGGCGGCGCTGGATGCGCTGCCGGCCAAGGGCGCCAGCACGCAGCGGCACTACATCCTGGTCAAGCCAGGCACTTACCGCGGCCCGCTGTGCGTGCGCGACAAGGCGCCGTTCACCCTTTACGGCCTGGGCGATGCGGCCGAGGTGCGCATCGTTGACGGCCGCTACGCCGGCCAGCCCAAGGCCCCGGGCCAGGCGGCCCAGCCCTGCATTCCGGCGCTGGAGGCCAAGACCCATGGCACAGCCGGCAGCAGCACGCTGGCGATCTTCAGCGACGACGTGCAGCTGCTGCGCCTGAGCATCGTCAACGACGCGATGGACGGCGTGCGCCAGGGCCATGGCTACCCCGAGGGCGCTGGCGAGGCCGGCGGCGCGCAGGCGGTGGCACTGATGACGCGCGGCGACCGCATCCAGCTGCAGCAGGTTCGCCTGCTGGGCCACCAGGACACCTTCTATGCCGATCGTGCAGCTAACACAGAGGTGGCGCGCGTGTTCGTGCAGCGCAGCCTGATCGCTGGCGATGTGGACTTCATCTTCGGCGCGGCCCGCCTGGTGATCGATGACAGCCTGATCCTGGCCCGCGCCGGCCGCCGCGCGCCGGGGCAGGGCGGCTATGTGCTGGCGCCCAGCACGCCGGCGGCGCAGGCGCTGGGCTTTCTGGTGCAGCGCAGCCGCTGGCTGGCCGAGCCGGGTCTGGCGCCGGGCAGCATCGCGCTGGGGCGGGCCTGGGACCAGGGCGTGCCCAAGGGCGAGTGGCAGCCTGGCGCGCCCAATGGCCAGGCCCTGGTTCGCGACAGCCTGCTCGGCCCGCATCTCGGCCCCTGGGCGGCGTCGACTGCACGCCGGCCCTTCACGGCCACCGGCGCTGCCGCCAACCGCATGGCTGAGTACGCCAACATCGTGCTGCCCGCCGCCGCCTTTGAAGCGCTGCTGGCCGGCCAGGGCTGGGCCTCGATGGAAGGCGGCACGCGCGGCGGCGCCGATGCCAAGCCTGAGCATGTGCTGGCCGTGCGCACGCGCGCCGAGCTGGACGCGGCGCTGGGCCTGGGCGACACGCCCAAGATCATCGTGCTGCTGGCACGCATCGATCTGGCCGCCGATGCCAGCGGCCAGCGCCTCGGTGCGGCCGACTTGCGCGACCCGGCCTATGACTTCGAGGCCTTTGTGCGCCAGTACGACCCGGCCAGCTGGGGCCGCGCCGACCCCAGCGGCCCGCTCGAAGAAGCCCGCCGCCGCTCGGCCAAGCGCCAGGCCGCGCAGATCGTGCTGCGCATTCCCTCGCACACCACGCTGATCGGCGCCGTGCCCGGTGCTGGCTTCGCGGGCGGCATGCTGCTGCTGGAGAAGGTGCAGCAGGTGATCCTGCGCCAGCTGCACTTCAGCGACGCCTACGACCTGTTCCCCGCCTGGGAGCCGCGCGACAACGGCCATGGCGAGTGGAACTCGGAGTACGACAACGTCTCGCTGCGCGGCGCCCGCCATGTGTGGGTGGACCATTGCAGCTTCGACGATGGCGAGCGTCCGGACCATCTGGAGGCCAGTGCCTTCGGTCGCCCCATCCAGCGCCACGACGGGCTGCTGGACATCACCAGGCAGTCGGATCTGGTGACGGTGTCCTGGAACCGCTTCCGCCAGCACGACAAGACCATGCTGATCGGTGCCGGCGACACGCAGACGGCCGACGCCGGCACCCTGCGCGTCACGCTGCACCACAACCTGTGGGAAGACGTGAAGGAGCGCGCGCCGCGCGTGCGCTTCGGCCAGGTGCATGTGCTGAACAACCTCTATCTGGCGCGCCGCGACGGCCCCTACGCGCAGGGCTATTCGATCGGCCTCGGCCAGGGCTCGGCCCTCATCAGCGAAGCCAATGTGTGGGAAGGCGAGCCGACGCGCCTGCTGCGCGCGCTCAAGGGCCAGCGCTTCGAGGACCGCGGCTCGCTGCTGAACGGCGCGCCGGTCGATCCGCTGGCGCTGCTGCGCGCCGCCCAGCCCGACGCGCCGGCGATTCAGCCGGCCGGCTGGAGCCCGCCCTACACGCTGCGCGCCGAGCCGGCCGCAGGCCTGGCCGAGCGCCTGCGCTCACAGGCCGGCGCCGCGCCGCGCTGAAGGCCTGCTGAGAAAAGCATGGACAATCCCATATCTCTGTTGAAACGCTAGCCCGAGGCAATCGAAACGCATGGATGACGATCTCAACGATGGCAAACAGCAGCCGGAATCGGTGGCCGCTGTCCTGAAGGTCTTTGCCATCCTGCAAGCCTTGTCGGAGCGCAGCGAAACCGGCATCTCCGATCTGTCGGTGCGGCTGGCCATGCCCAAGGCCACGGTCTACCGCTTTCTGCAGACCATGAAGACCCTGGGCTATGTGCGACAGGAGGCCGACAGCGAACGCTACGGCCTGGCGATGCGCACCTTCGAGCTGGGCGCCAAGGCGCTGCAGTACCCGGACCTGGTGGAGCTGTCCAAGCACCATATGCAGATGCTGGCCGACGCCACCGGCGAGACGGTGCACCTGGGCACGCTGATCGATTCCGAGATCATCTATGTGCACAAGGTTGATTCGCGCCACATGCTGGGCATGTATTCGCGCATCGGCCGCCGCGCGCCGATCCACTGCACCGCCATCGGCAAGGTGCTGATGGCCTGGGAGCATCCCGAGCGCCGCGACCGCGTGCTCAAGGGCGCCGACTTCAAGCGCTACCGCGACAAGACCATCACCGAGCCGGCCGCCTTTCTGGCCGAGCTGGAGCGCGTCAAGGCCCAGGGCTTCGGCGAGGATCGCGAAGAGTTCGACGACCACATCCGCTGCCTGGGCGTGCCCATCTTCGACCGTCTGGGCCAGCCCATCGCCGGCATGAGCGTCAGCTTCCCGACCTTCCGCTATGACGAGGCGCGCGCGCCCGAGGTGGTCAAGATGCTGAAGGACGCCAGCCGCGATATCTCGTCCAAGCTGGGCTGCAGCAAGGACATGTTGGGCTGATCAGCCACTGTTAGCACTTCAGCCTCCACCGCTGCCTGAGGCCTGCTTCATGATCGCGCGCTGCAGCCCCTGCGGCAGCAGCTGGTTCAGCGCCAGCAGCACGCGCAGCAGCGGGCTTTTCTCGACCCGCCAGTGCACCTGCCGGCGCGCCGACGTTGCGGCCTGCCACACCACCTCGGCCACATCCTCGGCACTCAGCTGCACGCCCAGGCGCTCGATCAGGCGCTGGCTGTCGCGGCCATCCAGCATCGCGGTGCGCACGAAGTTGGGCATCACGTCGCAGACATGGAT
>JACDQM010000033.1 GCA_015657635.1 Roseateles sp. | reverse complement strand
GGCAAGAAGCAGGTGACAAATGGACCGCTGCGTCAGTTTTGCAGCCGACGCTTCTTCTGCCGCTCAGACTCCTAGCCATCGCGGGCGCTCTTCGTCTGCTGTGCGCAAACCCCTGCGCCAGCGGGCGGTGGCCCGGAGCGCCTAGACTTCCACGATGAGTTTGCCCCCGCTATCCGTTCTGGACCTCGCACCCATCGTGGCCGGCAGCGATGCCGCCGCCGCTTTGCGCAACAGCGTTGCGCTGGCCCGCCACACCGAGCGGCTGGGCTGCTACCGGCGCTTCTGGGTGGCTGAGCACCACAATATGGACGGCGTGGCCAGTTCGGCGACCGCCGTGCTGATCGGCCAGATTGCAGCGGCCACGGCGCATATTCGCGTTGGGTCGGGCGGCATCATGCTGCCCAACCATGCACCACTCACCATTGCCGAAGCTTTCGGCACGCTGGCCACCCTCTTCCCCGGCCGCATCGATCTGGGCCTGGGCCGCGCGCCAGGCACCGATCAGGCCACCATGCGTGCGCTGCGCCGCCATCTGAGCAGCGCTGCCGAGGACCGCTTCCCCGAGGACGTGCTGGAGTTGCAGACCTACTTCAGCCACAAGCCCGAGGGCTGGCAAGGCGTGCGCGCCATCCCCGGCCAGGGCACCGAGGTGCCGATCTGGATACTCGGCTCCAGCCTCTATGGCGCGCAGCTGGCGGCCTATCTGGGCCTTCCTTACTCCTTCGCCTCGCACTTCGCGCCCGATCTGCTGATGCAGGCGCTGGAGGTCTATCGCGCGCAGTACCGGCCCAGCGAGCGGCACCCGAAGCCGCACGCGATGGTGGGCATCAACGTGATCGTGGCCCAAAGCGACGAAGAGGCCCAGCGGCTCTTCACCTCGCTGCAGCAGCGCTTCCTGGGCATGGTGCGCGGCCGCCGCGGCCCGCTGCCGCCGCCGGTGGAAGATATGGAGCCGCTGTGGAGCCCGGCCGAAAAGGCCCAGGTGGCGCGCATGCTGGCCGAGAGCGTCGTCGGCTCGCCGGTGACCGTGCGGGCGGGCCTGCGGGCGACGGCAGAGCGCACCGGGGCGGACGAATTCATCGTCGCCTGTGCAGTGCATGATTTTCCGGCGCGACTGCGGTCGTACGAGTTGCTGGCGGAGTTGGTTCGCTGATTTCTTGCGTACTGCCGCGAGCGAGTGTGGGGCAGGCGGTCCGGGCAGGCGGTCACCGGGTCACGCTCGCGGGGCAAGACCGGCCCTGCCACACTCACCTCGTCAACCTGGACCAGGCTGGGCACGAGTCAGGACACCGCGAATGGCCCCTGCACCCGCCTGCCCAGACCACCTACCCCCGCACCACTGACGGCATGCCACGCGCTCGCACGCCTCGGTGCGTCGCGGGGCGGTGGTGCTGGCCGGATGCGCAGGGGCCATTCGCGGTGTCCTGGTCCACGGCAAGGGCAGGCTCGTGTTGACGAGGTGATGGCTGAGCCGCGCGGTGGTCGACCGCGAGCGTGATCCCGGAGCAGCCGGCCAGCGCCGCCGCCTCGTTGCTCAGAACGCGGAACTCCGATCAGCCAGGTAAGACAGGCAGCAAAGCCTTCAGCTCCGCAACAGGAAAGGCGCTCGTCTTGCTCACCTTGACGAGCCGCCGCGAGAACGCTGCAAATGCCAAAGCGACCGGTACATGCCGCCGGAGCACCTCTAGGACAGAGCAGGAACAAGCGCCCACACGCGCCAGGAATTCCGGATCACTCAGGCTGGCACGCCAATCCGCGCCGCCACCCAAGGCTTTGACGATGCAAAGCACCAGCGCCAGGGACGAGCGACAGCGGTCGTAGTCCGCATGCTCAGCCAGGAATCGGCGTTCGCCCGCGTCCAGATCGAAGCGACTGCACGAGGCGAGGCCGAAGTCGCTGAGGTAGAGGCCATACCCGTCGGTGAGCATGTTCTCGAAATGCGCATCGAAGTGAACAAAGCTCTGCGCTGACATGAAGCTCAGTACCCGTTCGAGTTCGCGTTCGACAAGTTCGACACCGCGCGTCGCACGCTGCCCGCCATGGCTGAGCTCCCCGTGCAGCCAGTCACGCAGGTTCGACGGAAACCACTCGATGAACAGCGCCAGATGCGCCGGTGCGTCATCGAGTGAAGCAAAGCGCCTGCGGACCTGCTCGACACCTGGAAGCTCCAGGCTACCCTCGGCAAAGTAGCGCTCCGCTTCATCGCTGTGTGGCACGTCGCCAAGGCCTGGCAGCACACGCCAGTGGTGCAGAAGCGGAAAGTTCGAGCAGGCCTGTGACAGCACCCAATCGCTGGCCATCTGCTGCGCTGCCAGCTCACGCCAGGCACCAAAGCCCACCGAACCGATGCCGTACTGGAAGTAGCCGGGCAGCTCGAAGAGATTGGCCGTCGACTGCAGGCTCTCTTGCCTCAGCTCCAGGACGCTCAGTGGCAGCAGCTTCACGAACACGGGATGGCCGGCGAACTCCATGAGCACCGAGCTGGCACCTATGCCTGCCTTGCCTGCACTGCCGGATAGCCGCGATTCGATCTGCTCGACAAGCTGCGCGGTACTCGTCGCCACCAGCGTCTCAGCGATGGCCGCGTGGTCCAAGGCCCTTTGCTGCGTGCAAGCAAGGCCGTCGTCGGCGCCGGGCTGGGCAGACGACGGCAAGCTCAATCAGCCCACCCACTTCCGCGCATTGCGGAACATACGCATCCACGGGCTCAGCTCTTCAACGGCGCCCGATGTCCAGCTCATCTGCGCATTGCGGAACACCCGCTCCGGGTGCGGCATCAGCACGGTGAAGCGGCCGTCGGCGGTGGTCACCGAGGTCAGGCCTTCCGGGCTGCCGTTGGGATTCAGCGGATAGACCTCGGTGGGCGCGCCGCTGTTGTCCACATAGCGCATCGCGCGGGCCACCTGGGCCGCATCGCCACGCTGCGAGAAGTCGGCATAACCCTCGCCATGCGCGACCGCGATCGGCAGGCGGCTGCCGGCCATGCCTTGGAAGAACAGGCTGGGCGACTCCAGCACCTCGACCATGGCCAGACGGGCCTCGAACTGCTCGCTCTTGTTGCGCGTGAACTTGGGCCAGTTCTCGGCGCCCGGAATGATGGGCGACAGCGCCGCCATCATCTGGCAGCCGTTGCACACGCCGAGCGCAAAGCTGTCGCTGCGCGCGAAGAAGGCCTTGAACTGATCGGCCAGCACCGGGTTGAACATGACCGAGCGTGCCCAGCCTTCGCCGGCACCGAGCGTGTCGCCATACGAGAAGCCGCCGCAGGCGACAAAACCCTTGAACTGCTCCAGCGTGATGGCGCCGGACTGTAGATCGCTCATGTGCACGTCATAGGTGTCGAAGCCGGCCTGCGCCATCGCGTAGGACATCTCCACATGCGAGTTCACGCCCTGCTCGCGCAGGATGGCCATGCGGGGACGGGCTCCGGTGGCGATGAAAGGCTCGGCCACGTCATCCTTCGGATCGAAGCTCAGGCTGACATGCATGCCGGGATCGTCGGCACGGCCGGCCTGGGCGTGTTCCTGGTCGGCGCAGGCCGGGTTGTCGCGCAGCTGGGTGATCTTCCAGGACACCATGTCCCACTGCTGGTGCAGCTCGGACAGCGGCGCGCTGTAGACGTTCTTGGCATCGCGCCAGACCTCGACCTTGCCGCTGCTGTTGGGCTTGCCCACCACATGCGAATGCTTGGCCAGGCCGTGCTTGCGCAGCACCTGCATCACGGCGTCGCGGTCGGTCGTCTTCACTTGCAGCAGCACGCCGAGTTCCTCGTTGAACAAGGCCTTGAGCGTCAGCTCGGCGCGGCGTGCGCCGACCTGGCTGGCCCAGTTCTTGGAGTCGCCCACATCGGCGCGGCTGTCGGAAACGCCGTCGCCCTCGGTGACCAGCATGTCCACGTTCAGGCTCACGCCCGTGTGGCCGGCGAAGGCCATCTCGCAGGCCGCGGCCCACAGGCCGCCATCGCTGCGGTCGTGATAAGCCAGCAGCTTGGCATCAGCACGCAGCTCGTTGACCGCTTCGACCAGGTTCTTCAGCAGCGCCGGATCGTCCAGATCCGGCACCGCGCCACCGAACTGGTTCAGCGCCTGCGCCAGGATGGAGCCGCCCATGCGGCTCTTGCCCTGGCCGAGGTCGACCAGGATCAGGCTAGTGTCGCCCGGCTGCAGCTGCGGCGTCAGCGTGCCGCGCACATCGGGCAGCGTGGCAAAAGCCGAGACGATCAGCGACACCGGTGCAGTCACCTGGCGCGTTTCACCGTCAGCCGACCAGCGCGTGCGCATCGACAGCGAATCCTTGCCCACCGGGATCGAGATGCCCAGCGCCGGGCACAGCTCCATGCCCACGGCCTTCACGGTGTCGAAGAGCGCAGCATCCTCGCCGGGCTCGCCGCAGGCGGCCATCCAGTTGGCGCTGAGCTTGACGCGCGGCAGCTCGATGGGCGCGGCCAGCAGATTGGTGATGGCCTCGGCCACGGCCATGCGGCCCGAGGCCGGCGCATCGATGGCGGCCAGCGGCGTGCGCTCGCCCATGCTCATCGCCTCGCCGCGCAAGCCCTTGAAGTCGGCCAGCGTCACCGCGCAATCGGCCACCGGCACCTGCCAGGGTCCGACCATCTGGTCGCGATGGTTCAGGCCGCCCACGGTGCGGTCGCCGATGGTGACCAGGAAGCGCTTGGACGCCACCGTCGGGTGGCGCAGCACATCAGACGCGACCTGGCTCAGGTCCACATCCGCCAGATTCAGCGTGCCGCCGTCACGCGCCACGCGCTCAACCACACGGTGCATCTTGGGCGGCTTGCCCAGCAGCACGTCCATGGGCATGTCGATGGCGCGCTCGCCACCTTCGCCGTCTTCCAGGATCAGCTCGCGCGCCTCGGTGGTGACGCCCACCACCGCGAAGGGGCAGCGCTCGCGCTCGCACATGCTCTTGAAGAGTTCCAGGCTCTCGGGCGCAATCGCCAGCACATAGCGCTCCTGGCTCTCGTTGCACCAGATTTCCTTGGGTGCCAGACCGCTCTCTTCCAGCGGCACCTTGCGCAGGTCGAAGCGCGCGCCGCGGCCCGCGTCATTCACCAGTTCGGGGAAAGCGTTCGAGATGCCGCCCGCACCCACATCGTGGATGGCCAGGATGGGGTTCTTGGCGCCCATGCCCCAGCAGTGGTTGATGACCTCCTGCACGCGGCGCTCGATCTCAGGGTTGCCACGCTGTACCGAGTCGAAATCCAGATCGGCCGTGTTGGTACCCGCCGCCATCGACGAGGCCGCGCTGCCGCCCATGCCGATGCGCATGCCGGGCCCGCCCAGCTGCACCAGCAGGCTGCCGGCAGGGAACTCGATCTTCTGCGTCTGGTCGTCGCGGATGGCACCCAGGCCGCCGGCGATCATGATGGGCTTGTGATAGCCGCGCTCAACGCCGTCCACGCGCTGCTCGTAGACGCGGAAGTAGCCATTCAGATTGGGGCGGCCGAACTCGTTGTTGAAGGCGGCGCCACCCAGCGGGCCCTCGATCATGATCTGCAGCGCGCTGGCGATATGGCTGGGCTTGCCGATCGGGCTTTGCTCCCAGGGCTCGGACAGGCCCGGCAGGTGCAGGTTAGACACCGAGAAGCCGGTCAGGCCGGCCTTGGGCTTGGAGCCGCGGCCAGTGGCACCTTCGTCTCGAATTTCGCCGCCGGCACCGGTCGAGGCACCGGGATAGGGCGAAATGGCGGTCGGGTGGTTGTGGGTCTCGACCTTCATCAAGACGTGCGCCAGTTCCTCGCGTGCCTCGTAGCGCGGCGCGCGCTGGTCACCGGCAGGCATCCAGCGCTCAATGTGGTGACCTTCCATCACCGAGGCATTGTCGGAATAGGCCTTGACCGTGTGCTGCGGGCTGAGGCGCTCGGTGTTGCGGATCATGCCGAACAGGCTCAGGTCCTGATCCTGGCCGTCCACCGTGAACTTGGCATTGAAGATCTTGTGGCGGCAGTGCTCCGAGTTCGCCTGCGCGAACATCATCAGCTCCACATCGCTGGGGTTGCGCTTCAGGCCCTGGAAGGCGTTCACCAGGTAGTCGATCTCGTCGTCTGAGAGCGCCAGGCCGAAGGTGCTGTTGGCCGCCTCCAGCGCCGCCCTGCCCTGGCCCAGCACGTCCACATGCTGCAGCGGCTGCGCCTGCTTGGCGTCGAACAGATGCGCAGCATCCTCACGCGCCAGCAGCACGCTCTCGGTCATGCGGTCGTGCAGCAACTCGGCGCAGGCGATCAGCTCAGCTTGGCTGAGCGTCTTCACCCCACCCAGCAGGCCGGACTTCAGCGTGATGCGGTACTCCGTGACGCGCTCGACGCGGTGGATATTGAGACCGCAGTTGTGCGCGATGTCGGTGGCCTTGGAGGCCCAGGGGCTGACCGTGCCCAGGCGCGGTGCCACGACGATCAGGCTGCCCTCGCTGCTGCCGGTATAGGCATCGCCATAGTTCAGCAGCGCCGTCAGCTTGGCCTTGGTGTCGTCGTCCAGGCTGGTGTCGCTCCAGACCCAGTGCACATGGCGCGCTTGCACGCCATTGATCCGTTCATTGACCGCCTGCAGTCTGGGCAGCAAGGCCTGGGCACGGAAGACGGAAAGGGCGTTGCCACCCTCGAAGTGAAGCAGCTGCTGGGTCGATGCCATGGAATCCCGAGGTGCGCACGCGGCGCGCTTGAGGTTGCGGCCCGGGGCTGGGCCGGACCGTGGAAACCCGGGATTTTACCGAGGCCTGGGCCATTCCCGGCACCACGAACGATGTTTGCGCAAAGAAGAGCCCCCAAAGCCCCGGCGATACTGCGCCGCATGAGCGACTCCGACCCCAAAGCCATCTGGAATGGGCGCTATGCCCGCCAGGCGCTGGCCTGCGACGAAGACTGGCTGCAGGCCTGGGATGCGCTGCTGCCCCGCTCCGGCACGGCCCTGGATCTGGGTTGCGGCGACGGCCTCGAAACCACGCCCCTGCTGGATCGGGGCCTGGCCGTGACCGCCGTTGACATCTCCGAGCAAGCCTTGGCACGCGCCCGCCAACGCAATCCGCAAGCCCAGCACAGACGCGCTGACGCCCGCGAACTGGTCGGGATGGCGGACAGCAGTTTCGACCTGGTGCTCGCGCATCTCTCGCTGCACTACTTTGACCGTGCCGACAGCCTGAGGGCCTTCGCGGAGGTCGCCCGCGTGTTGAAGCCGCAGGGTCTGCTGCTTGCCGGGCTAAACGCGGACGACGATGTGAACTACGGCGCGCCAGCCGACGCGAGCGGATGGGGCCTGACGATGGTGGACGGCCTGCCCAAGCAGTTCTTCACCGAAGCGAAGCTGCTGGAGTTGCTGACCGCCACCAGCTTGCAAGCTGTGCAACTGCGCAAGCGGGAAAGCCTGCGCTACGGCGCGCCCAAGTCCCTGTGGGAACTGGTGGCGCGCAAGACCGGCGCTTGAGTCACAGGTCCTGGGCTCAGCGCTCCGTCTTCATGCGGGTGACGATCTCGTCAGCGCGCGCCAGCAGCGCGCCCTGGTCGATGGTCTTGAGCTCGCGCTTCTCCAGCACGCGGCGGCCGCGACCCAGACGTCGGAGACATGCTCTCGGCCGGCCACATAGACCAGCTGCGCATCAGCGTGATAGACCGGGCGGCACTCCAGCGCCTCCAGCGAGACGGCCACCACATCGGCCAGCTTGCCCACTTCCAGCGAGCCCAGATCGGCAGCGCGGCCCATGGCCTTGGCGGCACGGATGGTGGCCATCTCCAGCGCGGTGCGGGCCGAGACGGTCAGCGGGTCGCCCGTCACGCCCTTGGCCAGCAGCGCGGCGGCGCGGATTTCGGCAAACATGTCCTGGCGGTTATTCGACGCGGCGCCGTCAGTGCCCAGCACCGTGTTGACGCCCGCCGCCTCCAGCGCCTTCACCGGCGCGACGCCTGAGGCCAGCTTGAGGTTGGAGCTGGGGTTATGCACCAGGTGCACGCCCTGCTTGGCAATCAGCGCGATCTCAGCCTCGTTCAGATGCACCATGTGCACGGCCATCAAACGCTCGCTCAGCAGGCCCAGCTTGTGCAGGCGCTCCAGCGGCCGCATGCCGAACTGCTTGACGCTGCCTTCCACCTCGTCCTGCGTCTCGTGAATGTGGCAGTGGATCTGCAGATCATGCGTCTCGGCCAGCTGGCGCAGCTTGATGAAGGTCTCGTCCGACACCGTGTAGGGCGCATGCGGCGCGCTGGTCCAGTCCAGCAGCTTCTCACCCTTGAACTGCTCGTAGGCCGCAAGGCCCTTGGCGATGTAATCGTCCGGCCCCGAGGCATAGCCGGTGGGGAAGTCGATCACATTGATCGACACACCGGCGCGGATGCCCGCATCCAGCGCCGCGCGCGCCATCGCAGTCGGGAAGAAGTACATGTCGTTGAGGTAGGTGACCCCGCCGCGCAGCGCCTCGGCCGCCGACAGCAGCGAGCCCTGGTAGGTCCAGTCTTCGCTGACCCACTTCTTCTCCAGCGGCCAGATGTGGTTGTTGAGCCAGTCCATCAGCGCCAGGTCGTCAGCCACGCCGCGCAGCAGCGACATCGCCGAGTGCGTGTGGGCGTTGATCAGGCCGGGGATCAGCACATGCTGGCGCAGCTCGACGCGTTCGGCTTGCGGGTATTGGGCCTCGGCCTCGTGCCAGGGCAGCACGGCGGCGATGCGCTCGCCGTCCATGACCAGCGCATGCTCGGTCAGCACCGGGCTGCCGGGCTGCATCGTGACGATCCAGCCGGCCTTGAGCAGGGTTGGGGTCGAACTCATTGCGGTACTCCTTCTTGCGAATTCTTGAACAGCGAGGCAAACAGCTTGCGCACGCCTTCGGCATCCACACCGACGCAGACCTGCTGCGGCGGGCAGGCACTCCAGGCGTTCGGCTCAGCCCCGGGCTTGCGGCAATCCTGGATGGTCTGGCCGCAGGCGATGCCGTCCAGCACCACCCGCACCGGGCCGCGGCGCTGGCGGAACAGCGCGGGTGCCACGATATAGGCCGCCGCGCTGGCATCGTGCGAGAAGATACCCCCAATGCCATGCAGGCCGTCGTAAAAGTCCTGGTAATGCCGCGTGGCTTCCCAGAGGAAGTCACCGGCCGGGCTGCCGCGCAGATCGCCCAGGAAGTCATTCGTCATCACCACTTCCTGGGTGACATCCAGCCCGATGATCACCACCGGCCAGCCGGCAGTGAAGACGATGTCGGCGGCTTCGGGGTCATTGATGATGTTGGCCTCGGCCACCGGCGTGACGTTGCCGCCATGGCCATAGGTGCCGAAGGCGCCGCCCATCACCACCACCTGGCGCACCTTGGCGGCAATGCCCGGGTCGTGGCGCAGGGCCAGTGCCAGGTTGGTCATCGGCCCGACGGCCAGCAGCGTGATCTCGCCGGGCGCGGCATTGACCATGTCGCAGATCAACTCGTGCGCCGGGCGCGAGTCGAGCGCGCGGCCCGCCGCCGGCAGGCGATGCACCATGCCGCCCAGGCCGTCGTCGCCATGCACATGGGCGGGCGCATCACGTTCGGCCCCCACCCGCAGCGGGCCACCGGCACCACTGGCGATCGGCAGGTCCAGGCCATAGAAGGCCGCCAGGCGCTGCGTGTTGCGCGTGGTCACCTCGATCGAGGCATTGCCGAAGACGGTGGTGACGGCGCGCAGATCGATGTCCGGATGGCGCGCCAACAGGTACAGGGCCATGGCATCGTCGATGCCCGGGTCGGTGTCGAAGATCACCGGAATTGCGCTTCTCACGTCAAGCTCCCAATTTCGCTGCGCCGCGGCATGGCGGATTGCACGCCGCTGCGGCTGACCGCAAGCGTGGCCGCCGCCAAGCCCAGCTGAATGGCCGGCGTTGGCGCCATGCCTTCCGCCAGGCCGGTGACCAGGCCACCGACAAAGGTGTCGCCGGCCCCCACGGTATCCACCGCTTCGACGACCCGCGCCGGCAGATGCTGCGTGCCAGCGGCATCGCAAAGCAAGGCGCCTTGGCGCCCAAGGTGACCAGCACGCGAACGGCGCCGCGAGCGCGCAGACGCTCGGCGGCCAGCGCGATCTGCGCCATGTCCGCCACCGGCGCGCCGGCCAGTTCGGCCAACTCGGTTTCGTTCAGCACCAGCCAGTCGGTCTGCGCCAGCAGCGTGTCCTCCAGCGCCAGCGCCGGCGCGGCATTCAGCACCGTCGCCACACCGGCTGCACGCGCCAGCGCGAAGCCGCGCGCAATCGCCGGCAGCGGCACCTCCAGCTGGGCCACCACGACACGGGCCGCCTGCAGCAAGCCCACTGCGGCCTGCACATCCTGGGGCGACAGCATCGCGTTGCTGCCCGGCACGTAGACGATGGAGTTCTCGCCGCCTTCGCTGGCCACCATGATCACTGCGATGCCCGGCAAGGCCTGCGGATCGGCGACCACACCGGCGCAATCCACGCCTTCGCGGCCCAGAGCCTCCAGCAGTTCAGCGCCATGCAGACGCGTGCCCAGGCGCCCCACGAAAGCGGTGCGGGCGCCCAGGCGTGCTGCCGCCACCGCCTGATTGGCGCCCTTGCCGCCGGGGGCCATATCGAAGGCCTCACCGACCAGGGTTTCGCCGGGCGCCGGCAGCCGTGCCGAGCGCGCCACCATATCCATATTGATGCTGCCGATCACCACCACCTGGGGTGATCGGGCGTCAGGTCCTTGCTGCTGCATGAGCTCTCTACCTCTTGTTCCAGTCCTCAGGCGTGCGGCGCAGCCGTGCTCTCACGCAGCACCAGGCGCGGCGTCAGCTGCACGTCCTTGAGCGGCGCACCCGGGTTCTCGATGCGATCAATCAGCACGCGGCCGGCCTCGCGGCCCAGCTCGCGGATCGAGCAGCCCACCGTCGTCATGCCGGGGAACACATAGCTGCTCAGCTCAATATCGTCGAAGCCGACGATGGACAGCTGCTGCGGCACCTTGATGCCTTTTTCAGCCGCGGCACGCAGCGCGCCCAGCGCCATCAGGTCGTTGCTGGCGAACAGCGCGGTCATGTCGGGGTGGGCGTGCAAGAGCTGACGCGCCGCTTCATAGCCGCCTGAGCTGCTGAAGTCGCTCTCGATCAGCAGCTGCTCGCCAGCACTGAAGCCTGCCTCCTCTTGCGCGCGGCGCCAGCCTTCGACGCGCTCCTGCGTCACCTCGAACTCGGCCGGCCCGCTGATGCAGCCGATCTTTCGGTGGCCCAGCTCCACCAGATGGCGCACGGCCTTGGAGGCGCCGTCCAGGTTGTTGACGCTGACGCGATCCGCACGCGCGCCAGGCACCAGGCGGTCCACCGTCACGGCCGGCACCGTGGCCAGCTTGAAGATGCGCGCCAGCGCCGCGGCATCGCCAGCGGAAGACAGCAGCAGGCCATCAACGCGCTTCTCCAGCAAGGTGCGCATGTACTGCTGCTGACGCCGAGGATCGTTGTCCGAGTTGCACAGAAACACCGAATAGCCCGCCAGGCGGCAGCACTCCTCGACCCCAACCACCAGCTCGGCGAAGAAGGGGTTGTTCACGTTCGGCACCAGCACGCCGATGATCTTGGTTTCGCTCTTGCGCAAGGAGCGCGCCACAGCGCTGGGCAGGTAGCCGATTTCCTCGACGGCTGCCAGCACCCGCCGACGCGCATCCGCACTGACCGGGCGGGTTTCGTTCAGGACGTGGGAAACCGTGGTGAAGGACACGCCCGCCAGGGCCGCGACGTCTTTGATGGTGCTCACGAATTCAGGCTCGGAACGCTGAGGTGCCCGGTGGGCATTGATGCCGCCGCGTCGGGTGAGGTCCCGCCGTGCAACGCTTCAGTCGGCAAACGTTTGCTGACAGGGGCGTAGCATAGCCGAAAGCCCCTGCAGGACACCACGCTGCCCGACTGGCGCGCACGCCATGTCAACCAGAAACAAGCAAGCCCCGCGGCAGCACAGCACGCGGGGCTTGGAATGGACCGCGGCAGTGCACCGCGGGCCGGTCTAGCCGATCAGCGCTGAGCCAGCGGCTTGACGTCGCGAGCGGTGGCGCCCACGAAGAGCTGGCGCGGACGGCCGATCTTGTACTCGGGGTCGCCGATCATCTCGTTCAGCTGGGCGATCCAGCCCACCGTGCGAGCCAGCGCGAAGATCGCAGTGAACAGCGGCACCGGGATGCCGATGGCGCGCTGCACGATGCCGGAATAGAAGTCCACGTTCGGGTAGAGCTTGCGGGCAACGAAGTATTCGTCTTCCAGCGCAATCTTCTCGAGCTCCATGGCCAGCTTGAACATCGGGTCGTTGTGCAGACCCAGTTCGCCCAGCACTTCGTGGCAGGTCTCGCGCATCAGCTTGGCGCGCGGGTCGTAGTTCTTGTAGACCCGGTGGCCGAAGCCCATCAGCTTGACGTTGCTGTTCTTGTCCTTGACCTGCTTGATGAACTCGCCGATCTTGGCCACGCCACCCTGCTTCTGGATGTCGGCCAGCATGTTCAGGCAGGCCTCGTTGGCGCCACCGTGTGCCGGGCCCCACAGGCAGGCCACGCCGGCGGCGATGGCTGCGAAGGGGTTGGTACCGGAGGAACCGCACAGGCGCACGGTCGAGGTCGACGCGTTCTGCTCATGGTCGGCATGCAGCGTGAAGATGCGGTCCATCGCGCGCACCAGCACGTCGTTGGGCTTGTACTCCTCGCAGGGCGTGGCGAACATCATGCGCATGAAGTTGCCGGCGTAGCTGAGGTCGTTCTTCGGGTAGATGTAGGGCTGGCCGACGGTGTACTTGTAGGCCATCGCCACCAGCGTCGGCATCTTGGCGATCAGGCGGATCGCCGCGATCTCGCGATGCTCGGGGTTATTGATGTCGGTGCTGTCGTGATAGAAGGCCGACAGCGCACCCACCAGGCCCGTCATCACCGCCATCGGGTGTGCATCGCGACGGAAGCCGCGCAGGAAGAACTGCATCTGCTCGTTGACCATCGTGTGGTTGGTCACGCGCGAGACGAACTCTTCCTTCTGCGACGGGTTGGGCAGCTCTCCGTACAGCAGCAGGTAGCAGGTTTCCAGGTAGTCGCAGTTAACCGCCAGCTGCTCGATCGGATAGCCGCGATACAGCAGCTCACCCTTGTCGCCGTCGATATAGGTGATGGTCGAGTTGCAGGAGGCCGTTGACAGGAAGCCCGGGTCATAGGTGAACTTGCCCGTCTGCGCGTACAGCTTGCGGATGTCGATCACATCCGGGCCGACCGTACCCTTGTAGATCGGCAGATCCATCTGCGGGCTGCCGTCGGAAAACGACAGGGTGGCTTTGACGTCGGACGGTGTCATGGGCGTTCCTTGTGACTCTTTGGGGATGGTTAGACGGGGACTCTGAGCATGGCCAGCACGGCGCGCACATCGGGTCGATCCTGCTCGCCTTCAGGCTCCTTGCGGGCCAGGAAAAGATCGAGCAGGTCGTTATCGGCCAGCTCCATCAGCTGGCGCAGGCCTTCGGCCTGGAACAGGGTCAGGCTCTGCTCATGACGCGCGAAGAAACGCTCGATGAAGAGGTCGTTCTCCAGCAGTCCGCGGCGGCAGCGCCACTTCAGCTTGGAGAGTGCCCTCTCGTCGATCAGTTCAGTCCTTGCATCGGTGAGCATGCTGATGAGCCTGTCGATCAATCAGACGGCGCGACGCACCATCAGTTCCTTGATCTTGCCGATCGCCTTCGTGGGGTTCAGCCCCTTCGGGCAGACATCCACGCAGTTCATGATCGTGTGGCAGCGGAACAGACGGTAGGGATCTTCCAGGTTGTCCAGGCGCTCGGCGGTGGCTTCGTCGCGGCTGTCGGCGATGAAGCGATAGGCCTGCAGCAGGCCAGCCGGGCCGACGAACTTGTCCGGGTTCCACCAGAAGCTCGGGCAGCTGGTGGAGCAGCTGGCGCACAGGATGCACTCGTACAGGCCGTCAAGCTCTTCGCGCTCGGTGGGCGACTGCAGGCGCTCCTTGTCGGGCGGCGGGTTGTCGTTGACCAGGTAAGGCTTGATCGAGTTGTACTGCTTGAAGAACTGCGTCATGTCGACGATCAGGTCGCGCACGACAGGCAGTCCTGGCAGCGGCTTCAAGACGATGGTGCCCGACAGGGTCCGCATATTCGTCAGGCAGGCGAGGCCGTTCTTGCCATTGATGTTCATCGCATCCGAACCGCAGACGCCTTCACGGCAGCTGCGACGGAAGCTCAGCGTCGGATCCACGCCCTTGAGCTTGATCAGTGCGTCCAGCAGCATGCGCTCGGAGCCGTCCAGCTCGACCTCGAGGGTCTGCATATAGGGCTTGGCATCCTTGTCCGGGTCGTAGCGGTAGATCTGGAAAGTACGCTTGGTCATAGTGATTTACCTCTTAGAACGTACGGACCTTGGGCGGAATCGACTCGGCCGTCAGCGGCTTCAAGTTGACCGGCTTGTAGTCCAGGCGGTTGCCTTCCGAGTACCACAGCGTGTGCTTCATCCACTGCTCGTCGTTGCGACCATTCGGATGGGCGGGCGTGTCGCCGTAGTCGTCCACCGTGTGAGCGCCGCGGCTCTCGGTACGGGCTGCTGCCGACACGATGGTGGCCTGCGCCGCCTCGATCAGGTTCTCGACCTCCAGCGCCTCGATGCGGGCGGTGTTGAAGATCTTCGACTTGTCCTTGAGCGTGATGTTGGCCACCCGCTTGGCAATCTCGGCGATCTTGACCACGCCTTCGTTCAGCATGGCCTGGGTGCGGAAGACGCCGGCATGCTGCTGCATCGCAGCGCGCAGGTCGTTGGCCACGTCCTGGGCGTACTCGCCGCTGGTGCTGGCGTCCAGACGCGCCAGGCGCGCCAGCGAACGATCAGCCGCATCAGCCGGCAGGGCCTTGTGCTCCTGTGCTTTCAGGCCCGCCTCGACGATGTGGTTGCCGGCCGCACGACCGAACACCAGCAGGTCGAGCAGGGAGTTCGTGCCCAGGCGGTTGGCGCCGTGCACGCTGACGCAGGAGCATTCGCCCACCGCATACAGGCCGTTGACGACCGCGTTGTGGACACCGTCCTTGGGCACCACCACCTGACCATGGATATTGGTCGGGATGCCGCCCATCTGGTAGTGGATGGTCGGCACCACAGGGATGGGTTCCTTGGTGATGTCGACGTTGGCGAAGTTGTGGCCAATCTCGAACACCGAAGGCAGGCGCTTCATGATGGTCTCGCCGCCCAGGTGGGTCATGTCGAGCTGGATGTAGTCCTTGTTGGGACCGCAGCCGCGACCTTCCTTGATCTCCTGGTCCATGCAGCGCGAGACGAAATCGCGCGGTGCCAGATCCTTCAGCGTCGGCGCATAGCGTTCCATGAAGCGTTCGCCGTTGGCGTTGCGCAGGATCGCACCTTCACCACGGCAGCCTTCGGTCAGCAGCACGCCGGCGTTGTGCACGCCGGTCGGGTGGAACTGCCAGAACTCCATGTCTTCCAGCGGGATGCCAGCGCGCGCTGCCATGCCCAGGCCGTCACCGGTGTTGATGAAGGCGTTGGTCGAAGCCGCGAAGATGCGGCCTGCGCCACCGGTGGCCAGCAGCACGGTCTTGGCCTGCATGATGTGGACCTCACCGGTCTCCATCTCCAGCGCGGTCACGCCCACCACATCGCCTTCGGCGTCGCGGATCAAGTCCAGCGCCATCCACTCGACGAAGAACTGCGTCTTGGCCTTGACGTTCTGCTGGTACAGCGTGTGCAGCATCGCGTGGCCGGTACGGTCAGCTGCAGCGCAGGCGCGCTGCACCGGCTTCTCGCCGTAATTGGCCGTGTGGCCGCCGAACGGGCGCTGATAGATCGTGCCATCCGGATTGCGGTCGAAGGGCATGCCGAAATGCTCAAGCTCGTACACGACCTTGGGCGCCTCACGGCACATGAACTCGATCGCGTCCTGGTCACCCAGCCAGTCCGAGCCCTTGACGGTGTCGAAGAAGTGGTAGTGCCAGTTGTCCTCGGACATATTGCCCAGCGAGGCACCGATGCCGCCCTGCGCCGCCACGGTGTGCGAGCGCGTCGGGAAGACCTTGGACAGCACAGCCACGTTCAGGCCGGCCAGCGAGAGTTGCAGCGAGGCACGCATGCCGGAGCCGCCGGCTCCGACGATCACGACGTCGAACTTGCGCTTTGCGAGAGTCGATCCGATTTGCATTTTCAAAGTCTCCACAGCACTTGGATCGCCCAACCGGCACAACCCACCAGCCAAACCAGGGTGAACACATGCAGCGCAAGGCGCACGCCCACCGGCTTGACGTAATCCATCCAGATGTCCCGAACGCCGATCCAGGCGTGATAGGCCAGCGAAATGATCAGCGCGAAAGTCAGGAACTTCATCCACTGCTGGCTGAAGATGCCCGCCCAGCGCTCATAGCCGAGTTCGCCCGGCATCAGCACCTGCACCAGCAGGACGATCGTGAACAGGGCCATCAATACTGCGGTGATGCGCTGAGCCAGCCAGTCACGCAGGCCATAGTGCGCACCGGTGACGATGCGCTTGGAGCCGAAGGTACTCATTGTTGTTGTGCCTCTTGGGTTCGCGAATCAGTACAGGCCGAACAGCTTGGCGCCGAGCGCCAGCGTCAGGGCGACGCTAGACGCCAGGGTGATCACGGCACTGCTGTGGCCCTGCGCCTTGGACACGCTGTGGGTGGCATCCATCCAGAGGTGGCGCACGCCAGCGATGAAGTGGTGCAGATAGCCCCAGATCAGACCCAGGCTCACCAGCTTGATGAACCAGCCTGGCACGAAGCCGATGCCGGCCACGAAGGCATTGGTGAAGGCGCCGTAGCTGATCTCTGACGTGACGCTGGTATCGAACATCCAGATCACGAGCGGCAGCAGCACGAACATCAGCATGCCGCTGATGCGGTGCAGGATCGACACGATGCCTGCCGGCGGCAGGCGATACGAAACGATCTGCGACACGTGGATGTTGCGATAGACCGGTCGTTTCTTAGCAATCTCTGTCATAGCCGACCTTATGTAATCAATACGAAACCAAGGGATTTTATTGCAACGCAGCACGCCCCCGAGGCACTCTGTGCGGGCTGCGATGAAAGCGACAGGGTCAATTCAAGTCGTTGCGATAGAAGTGCGTCGAGGTGTTGTACAAACCGCGGCGCAATTCAACCGGCTTGTCCCCATAGGTGTAAGAGAGCCGCTCGACGCTCAGCAAGGGCGAGCCCTCAGGCACTTGCAGCAGCGCCGCACTGTCAGCGTCCGCCGCAACCGCTCGAATCTTTTCCTGCGCACGAATCATGTGGACCCCAAACTCCGTCTCGAACAAGCCATAGAAGGGCCCGCGATGGCGATTCAGGCGCTCGGTGGTCAGTCCCTTGAACAGATCGCCCGGCAGCCAGATGTCATCCAGCACTACCGGCCGCCCCTCGCTCTGCAGGATGCGCCGCACCTCCACCATGGCATCGCCCGCGCGCATGCCCAACTGACGAGCAATCCAGGCCGGTGCGCGCTGCCGCCGGCAATCCAGCAATTGCCGCCCCAGGCCCGACTGCTGACCCTCATCGGGCATCAGGCGCAGAAAGCGGTATTGCTGCTGCTGTTCGGCATGCGTGGCCACAAACGTGCCCTTGCCCTGGCGCCGGACCAGCAGATTCTCGGCGGCAAGTTCGTCTACAGCCTTACGGACCGTGCCCTGGCTGACGCCAAAGCGGCCAGCCAGCTCGATCTCGCTCGGGATCGCTTCGCCGGCCTTCCATTCGCCAGCCTGCAAGCGTGCAATCAACAGGCCCTTGATCTGCCGATACAAGGGGCTGAACGACGGGCCGGAATCGGCACGCAGGGCATCGCTCGGGGAGACTGGGGAGACGGACATCGCCCGGCATTGCAGCACAAGCCGCGCAGCCAGTCCAGCAATTGCCAGCTGCCATCTTCTATAAGACATAAGACTGTCAGATTTGTGCAAAGCAACACGGATAATCTGACGGCCCAAGCGATTTTGCAGCGAGGTCAAGTCGGGAAAGCCCAGGCTCTGTCCTACACTTGCGCCACCTGCGCCGGCAGGCGCTTTGCCCCGCCAATCGCGCATCGAACAGCTTTACTTCCTTCCTTTTCGGAGACCTCCATGAGCAAGAAACCCGTTCGCGTTGCCGTCACCGGCGCCGCAGGCCAGATCGGCTACGCCCTGCTGTTCCGTATCGCTTCCGGCGAAATGCTGGGCAAGGACCAGCCCGTGATCCTGCAGCTGCTGGAGATCCCGGACGAGAAGGCCCAGAACGCGCTGAAGGGCGTGATCATGGAGCTGGAAGACTGCGCCTTCCCGCTGCTGGCCGGCATCGAAGCCCACAGCGATCCGATGAGCGCCTTCAAGGACACCGACTACGCGCTGCTGGTCGGCTCGCGTCCGCGCGGCCCCGGCATGGAGCGCTCGGAGCTGCTGGCCATCAACGGCGCCATCTTCACCGCCCAGGGCAAGGCCCTGAACGCCGTTGCCTCGCGCAACGTCAAGGTGCTGGTCGTCGGCAACCCTGCCAACACCAATGCCTACATCGCGATGAAGTCGGCCCCGGACCTGCCGGCCAAGAACTTCACCGCCATGCTGCGCCTGGACCACAACCGCGCCGCCTCGCAGATCGCCGCAAAGACCGGCAAGGCCGTGGCTGACATCGAGAAGCTGGCCGTGTGGGGCAACCACTCGCCGACGATGTACGCCGACTACCGTTTCGCCACCATCGGCGGCGCCTCGGTCAAGGCCATGATCAATGACGAGACCTGGAACCGCGAAACCTTCCTGCCCACCGTTGGCAAGCGCGGCGCGGCCATCATTGCCGCTCGCGGCCTGTCTTCGGCCGCCTCGGCCGCCAATGCCGCCATCGATCACATGCGCGACTGGGCCCTGGGCACCAATGGCAAGTGGGTCACGATGGGCATCCCGTCCAACGGCGAATACGGCATCCCCAAGGAAGTGATGTTCGGCTACCCCGTCACCTGCGAAGGCGGCGAGTACAAGATCGTCGAAGGCCTGGAAATCGATGCGTTCTCGCAAGAGTGCATCAAGAAAACCCTGGACGAGCTGCTGGGCGAGCAGGACGGCGTCAAGCACCTGCTGTAAACCGGCGCGACCGGGTCGCGCGTCCTGCGCGACACTCCGAGGGCCGGCTTTGCCGGCCCTTTTTCATTGCACGAGCCACGCATGCACACCACCCCTCTCCCCCCGAAACTGGCCCTGTTCGAGGAAGGCGATGCCGCCACTTTGCTGCCCGTGGTCGACCACTATTGCGGCGTCGAGGCACGCATGCTGAAGAGCCTGGAGCTGCAAGGCGAGCTGGGCCCGGTGTTCGACATCACGCTGGACTGCGAGGACGGCGCTCCGATCGGCGGCGAGGCCGAACACGCCGCCATGGTGGTCGAACTGGTCAACAGCGCCGGCAACCGCTTCGGCCGCGTCGGCGCCCGAGTGCATCCACTGGGCCATCCGGCTTTTGAAGCCGATGTCGAAGCCCTGGTGGGCGGCGCCGGTCAGCGCCTGGCCTACCTGATGGTGCCCAAGCCGCGCAGCGCTGCCGATGTGGACGCCGCCTGCCGTTTCATCGACGCCGCCAGGCTGCGGCACGGCATCAACCGACCGCTGCCGATCCACACCCTGATCGAAACCCACGGCGCTCTGCACGAGGTCTGGCAGATCGCGGCCCATCCGCGCATCGAATCGCTGTCCTTTGGGCTGATGGACTTCGTCAGCGCACACCGTGGCGCGATTCCGCGCGCTGGCATGAGCGTGCAGGGCCAGTTCAGCCACCCGCTGGTGGTGCGCGCCAAGCTTGAGATCGCCGCCGCTGCGCATGCGTGCAGCAAGACGCCCTCGCACTGCGTTGTCACCGAGTTCAAGCACAAGAGCGCCATCCAGGAAGCCGCCAGCCGCGCAGCGCGCGAGTTCGGCTACGCGCGCATGTGGAGCATCCACCCCAGCCAGATCCAGCCCATCATCGACGCCTTCGCACCCAGCGTGGCCGAGATCGACGAAGCGATCGAGATCATCCAGGCGGCCCAGGCCGCGCACTGGGCGCCGATCCAGCATCGCGACACCCTGCATGACCGCGCCAGCTACCGCTATTTCTGGCAGGTGCTGGAGCGCGCGCATGGCACGGGCCAATGCCTGCCCGTTGAAGTCGTCAGCCGCTGGTTTGGCACACATTGAGTTGCGCGCGCAGCAGGCAGCGCACGCACACGCTCTGTTGCAGAAATGCTGGCAAACGCCAGTGCGCTTTTCATCGCAGGCGAGCAAAATGAAAGGGTTCCCACTTGAGCGAAGCGCCCCATGAGCCACCGCCGCCCTGCCCTGCTGTGTACTGCACTCATCGCCAGCCTGCTGGCCCTGCCCGCCTGGGCCGCCGTTGACGACAAGGCCAAGCCGCGCAACCGCCTGGCCGCCAAGGTCAAGCCGCAGCCGGCTGCACAGCCGGCGCACGACGATGATGCGGAGTTGAATGCCGATCAGCTGGCCGTCGCACCGCGGGTCCATCACGGTGAAGCACAGTGCGAGTTCAACCAGAAGGTGCATCTGACGCCCCACCCCGACAAGCCCGGCCGCTTCCGCCTGCACTTCAACAAAGTGGTCTACAACCTGTCGCCCGAGCCCACCAGCACCGGAGCAGTTCGGCTGGAAGACAAGCGTGCCGGCGTTGTCTGGCTGCAGATCCCCAGCAAGTCCATGCTGATGAACAGCAAGATCGGGCAGCGGATGGTCGACAGCTGCATGCATGCCGAGCAGCAGCCGGTGGCCAATGCAGCGCCCAGTGCTGACACCGGCATCGGCATCGCGCCGAACGGCAACAAGCAGTAATAAGCCGCAGCCGAGCCTCTCGGCAGCGTGCACAGGGAGGCTCAAAGCCTCCCTTTTTCTTTATCCCGGGCTTGGCAGTCGGACATCTGTCACGCTTGGTATGGCGGGCGAAGTACGTATAATCGATGCATACTTTTCGAGTCGTACCCATATGTCCCGACCGGAGCCCATCATGGAAGCCACAGTCGCCGAACGGGGGCAGATCACCCTGCCCAAGGCCGTGCGTGATGCGCTGGGCCTGACCAAGGGCACGACGCTCAAGGTCGAACTCGAAGGCGGCCGCATCATCCTGCGCAAGAACGTCGACGACGCCATCTCGCGCGCCCGCGGCAAGTTCAAGCTGGATGGCTTCGAATCGGTCGATGACGCGATGCGCGCCGTGCGCGGCCGCGCTCCCGGAGATCCGGTCGAGCGCTGAGCGCCGACCCAGCCGCCCCCCTCCGCCATGATCGCCATCGACTCCTCCGTGCTTGTTGACCTGCTCAGCGACAGCCCGCGCGCCGACCTGGCCGAAGGCGCTTTGCGCGAAGCCTTGTCCAAAGGCCCGGTCGTGGTCTGCGCCGTGGTGGTGTCCGAGGTCTGCTCCTCGCTGCATGACGGCGACCAAGCCATGCAGGTGCTCGAGGAGATGGGCATCGTCTACAGCGCCGTTGAGCAGCGCGCCGCGGTGCGCGCTGGCGAGATGCAGCGCCGCTACCGCGCGCGCGGCGGCTTGCGCCAGCGCACCGTTCCTGATTTCATCGTCGGCGCGCACGCGCTGCTGCAATGCAGCGGCCTGATCACCGCCGACGATTCGTTCTTTCGCGATTATTTCAAGGGTCTGAAACTCATCGTGCCAAAAGCGGCAGGATGAGGGCCGGCCCGTCGTCAGCTCACCAAGGAGAAGCCATGTTGCAAGCCTATCGCCAACACACCGCCGAGCGCGCCGCGCTGGGCATCCCGCCGCTGCCGCTGGACGCCAAGCAGGTGTCGGCGCTGATCGATCTGATCAAGGCCCCGCCCGCCGGCGAAGAGGCTTTCCTGATGGATCTGCTGACCCACCGCGTGCCCCCGGGCGTGGACGATGCCGCCAAGGTCAAGGCCAGTTTCCTCGCCGCTGTTGCGCATGGCGACATCAAGGTTGACCTGGTTTCCAAGGCCAAGGCCACCGAGCTGCTGGGCACCATGGTCGGCGGCTACAACGTGCATCCGCTGATCGAGCTGCTGGACGACGCTGAAGTCGCCGGCGTCGCCGCTGAGGGTCTGAAGAAGACCCTGCTGATGTTCGACTTCTTCAACGACGTCGCCGCCAAGGCCAAGGCTGGCAACGCCAAGGCCAAGGAAGTGATGCAGAGCTGGGCCGACGCCGAGTGGTTCACCTCTCGCCCCGAAGTCGAGAAGAAGATCACCGTCACCGTCTTCAAGGTGCCCGGCGAGACCAATACCGATGACCTGTCGCCCGCGCCCGACGCCTGGAGCCGTCCGGACATCCCGCTGCACTACCTGGCAATGCTGAAGAACACCCGTGCTGATGCTGCCTTCAAGCCCGAAGAGGACGGCAAGCGCGGCCCGATGCAGTTCATCGAGGACCTGAAGAAGAAGGGCCATCTGGTTGCCTACGTGGGCGACGTGGTCGGCACCGGCTCCAGCCGCAAGTCCGCCACCAACTCGGTGGTCTGGGCCACTGGCCAGGACATCCCCTTCGTGCCGAACAAGCGCTTTGGCGGCATCACGCTGGGCGGCAAGATCGCGCCGATTTTCTTCAACACGCAGGAAGACTCGGGCTCGCTGCCGATCGAAGTGGATGTCTCGAAGCTGGAGATGGGCGATGTGATCGACATCCTCCCCTACGACGGCAAGATCGTGAAGGACGGTCAGACCGTCGTCGAGTTCAAGCTGAAGAGCGATGTGCTGTTCGACGAGGTGCGTGCCGGCGGCCGTATCAACCTGATCATCGGCCGCTCGCTGACCGCCAAGGCACGCGAGTTCCTGGGCCTCGCGGCCTCCACCGCCTTCCGCCTGCCCCAGCCGCCCGCCGCCACCAAGGCCGGCTTCACGCTGGCGCAGAAGATGGTCGGCCGCGCCGTCGGTCTGCCTGAAGGCCAGGGCGTGCGTCCGGGCACCTATTGCGAGCCCAAGATGACCACGGTGGGTTCGCAGGACACCACCGGCCCGATGACCCGCGACGAGCTGAAGGACCTGGCCTGCCTGGGCTTCTCGGCCGACCTGGTGATGCAGTCCTTCTGCCACACCGCCGCCTACCCGAAGCCCGTGGATGCCAAGATGCACCGCGAGCTGCCGGCCTTCATCAGCAATCGCGGCGGTGTCTCGCTGCGTCCGGGTGACGGCGTGATCCACAGCTGGTTGAACCGCCTGCTGCTGCCCGACACCGTCGGCACCGGCGGCGACAGCCACACCCGCTTCCCGATCGGCATTTCCTTCCCGGCCGGCTCCGGCCTGGTGGCCTTCGGCGCCGCTACCGGCGTGATGCCGCTGGACATGCCTGAGTCGGTGCTGGTGCGCTTCAAGGGCCAGATGCAACCCGGCGTCACGCTGCGTGACCTGGTGCATGCGATCCCGCTGTACGCGATCAAGGCCGGTCTGCTGACCGTCGCCAAGGCCGGCAAGATCAATGCCTTCTCGGGCCGCATTCTGGAGATCGAAGGCCTGCCGGATCTGAAGGTCGAACAGGCTTTCGAGCTGAGCGACGCTTCGGCTGAGCGCAGCGCTGCAGGCTGCACGATCAAGCTCAACCCCGAGCCGATCAAGGAATACCTCACCAGCAATATCGTGCTGATGAAGAACATGATCGCTGACGGTTATGCCGACGCGAAGACCCTGCAGCGCCGCATCGAGAAGGTCGAGGCCTGGCTGGCCAAGCCTGATCTGCTCGAAGCCGACAAGGACGCCGAATATGCCGCCGTGATCGAGATCGATCTGGCCGACATCAAGGAGCCCATCGTCTGCTGCCCGAACGATCCGGACGACGCCAAGTTCATGTCCGAAGTGGCCGGCACCAAGATCGACGAAGCCTTCATCGGTTCGTGCATGACCAATATCGGCCACTTCCGCGCAGCGGCCAAGCTGCTGGGCGGTGCGCGCGACATCCCGGTCAAGCTGTGGGTCGCCCCGCCGACCAAGATGGACGAGTCCGAGCTGATGAAGGAAGGCCATTACGCCAACTTCGGCGCCGCCGGTGCGCGCACCGAGATGCCGGGCTGCTCGCTGTGCATGGGCAACCAGGCGCAGGTGCGCGAAGGTGCAACGGTCATGTCCACCTCGACCCGCAACTTTCCCAACCGTCTGGGCAAGAACACCAATGTGTACCTGGGCTCGGCCGAGCTGGCCGCGATCTGCTCCAAGCTGGGCAAGATCCCGACCGTGGCCGAGTATCAAGAGGCGATGGGCATCATCAACAAGGATGCCGCCAGTGTCTACAAGTACATGAACTTCGACCAGATCGAGGAGTACGCCGAAGTCGCGAAGAGCGTCTGAAGCGCGTCGATCAGCCCCGGCTGATCACGAGCAAGGCCCGCCGCGTGCGGGCCTTTTTTTCGTTCGCGCGAAGACGCGCAGCATGGCGACTAGCGCAGGGCCAGCGCCCTGCTTTCGAGCAGCGCACGCTCGCGCTCGTTGCCTGTCAGCGCTGCCGCAGCCAAGAAGGCCTCGCGCGCCTCGGCGCGCCGTTCCAGCCG
>JACDQM010000032.1 GCA_015657635.1 Roseateles sp. | reverse complement strand
GGAAGAGCTGATCCTGTGGATGAGCCAGAGCTTCGGTTTCATCGACCTGGCGGACCGCTTCTGCACCGGCTCTTCGATCATGCCGCAGAAGAAGAACCCCGATGTGCCCGAGCTCGCACGCGGCAAGACCGGCCGCGTGGTCGGCCATCTGATGGGCCTGATCACCTTGATGAAGGGCCAGCCGCTGGCCTACAACAAGGACAACCAGGAGGACAAGGAGCCCTTGTTCGACACGGTGGACACCCTGAAGGACACGCTGCGCATCTTTGCCGAGATGAGCGGCGGCATCACCGTCAAGCCCGAAGCGATGGAGCGCGCTGCACTGAAGGGTTATGCCACCGCCACCGACCTGGCCGACTACCTGGTCAAGAAGGGCCTGGCCTTCCGCGACGCGCACGAGATCGTGGCCCATGCGGTGAAGACCGCCATCGGCACCGGCGTAGACCTGAGCCAGCTGCCGCTGGCCGAGCTGCAGAAGTTCGATTCGCGCATCGGCGAGGACGTTTTCGAGGTGCTCTCGCTGCGCGGCTCGCTGAACGCCCGCAACATCCTGGGCGGCACCGCGCCAGCCCAGGTGCGCGCCCAGGTGGCGCGCCACCGCGCGCGGCTGAGCGCCTGAGCCTGCGCACCCCCGTGCCTTGACGCCACGCAAACTCTCACGCCGACCGTCCGCCTAAGCTCGCACACCTATGAACGCCCCCCTCACCTGGACCGAGTCTCTGGCGCTGAACCTGCCGCAGATCGACGACACCCACCACGAAATGGTGAACCTGATCAACGATCTGGCTGCGGTGCTGTCCACCGACGCTGACCCCTTGCCCACCTTCCAGCGCCTGCTGGACCACACCATCGAGCATTTCGGCATGGAGGAGCGCTGGATGGCCGCCACCGGTTTCGAGCCGGACAACTGCCACAGCAGCCAGCACAAGATGGTGCTGAACGTGATGCACGAGGTGGTGCGCCACGCCACCGAACTCAAGGATCTGGAGCCCATGCACATCGTCGTCGGCGAGCTTTCGCAGTGGCTGCCGGCACATGCCGAGATGATGGATGCGGCCCTGGTCTTCCATATGGGCCAGGTCGGCTACGACCCCGCAACCGGCGCGATCGAGAAGCCGCTGGCCACTGAGGCCTCGGGCATCAGCTCCTGCGGCAGCAAGAGTTGCAACTGAGCCCGTTCAGACCAGGCCCAGCGGCAGCGCCGTGCTGCTCTTGATCTGCTCCATCGAGAAGGCCGAGGACACGGCGCGAAACTCCGAGACGGCGATCAGCTTCTTGTAGAACTGGTCGTAGCCCTCGATGCTGGTGGTCACCACCTTGAGCAGGTAATCCACATCGCCGCTCATGCGGTGGAACTCCTGCACCTCCGGCATGTCCGCGATCAGCGCCGCAAAGCGCTTGAGCGAGGCCTCGTCGTGCTGGCTGATGCGCAGGCTGACGAACACCGTCACCGGCAGCCCCACCTTCTTGCGGTCGACCAGGGCCACGCGCCCGGTCAGCAGACCCTCGTCCTCCATGCGCTTGATGCGCTTCCAGCAGGGCGTGCTCGACAGCCCGACCCGCTCGCCCAGCTGCGCCACTGAAAGCGCAGCGTCGCGCTGCAGCTCTTCAAGAATCAGCCTGTCGATACGATCCAGCATCGAATTCCTCCATTCGTAGAACCATATTCTCCATCAACTCGATTCTATGGAATCTTTGGAACGAATTCTCTTTTCCCGATGGATAGACTTCCTCGACTTTGCCGCCCCGAGGATAGCCACCGTGACTGCGCCCCTGTACCTGGACTCCAACGCCACCACCCGATGCTGCGACGCAGCCCGCGATGCGGCGCTGCAGGCCATGGAGGCAAGCTTCGGCAACCCCAGCAGCAGCCACAGCGAAGGCCTGCGCGCGCGGCAGCTGCTGGACCGGTCCCGCAGCGCCGCGCAGCGGGCACTCGGTGCGGGTGAGGGCCGCTGCATCTTCACCAGCGGCGCCACCGAGGCCATCCACATGGCCGTGTTCAGTGCCCTCACCGAGCTGCGTCGACGCCGCGAGATGGGCGAGCCGGTGGCGCCCTGGCTGCTGGTCGGCGCCACCGAGCACAAGGCCGTGTTGCAGGCGGTCGAGCACTGGAACCACACCCTGCAGCTGGGGCTGCGACTGCGCATCCTGCCGGTGGACGCCAGCGGCCGGCATGACCTGGGCCTGCTGCAAAAGTGGCTGCCGCAGACCGCCCTGCTCTGCACCATGGCTGCCAATAACGAGACCGGCGTCATCAGCGATCTGGCCGGCATCGAGGCCTTGCTGCACGACAGCCCCGCGCTCTGGCTGGTGGACAGCGTGCAGGCGCTTGGCAAGCTGCCGCTGGCGCTCAAGCAGACGCGCATCGACTACGCCAGCTTCTCCGGCCACAAGCTCTACGCGCCCAAGGGCGTGGGCCTGCTTTATGTGCGCGCCGGCAGCCCCTTCACGCCGCTGATCGTCGGAGGCGGCCAGGAGGCGGGCCAGCGCTCCGGCACCGAGAACCTGCCCGGCATCGCCGGCTTCGGCGCGGTGTTTGAAGCCTTGGAGCGCGGCAGCCTGCTCGCGGATGCCGCCACGCTGCAGACCCACCGCGAGGCCCTGGTGCAGGCGCTGCACGACGCCTTTCCCGGCCTGGTCTTCAATGCACCGCTGGAACACTGCCTGCCCACCACGCTGAACTTCGCCGTGCCCGGCGCCAGCAGCAAGCAGCTGATGAATCTGCTGGATGCTGCCGGCATTCAGGTCAGCGCCGGCAGCGCCTGCTCGGCCGGCAAGGCGGCCGGCAGCCCGGTGCTGGATGCGATGGGCCGGCCCGACTGGGCCAGTCGCGGCGCGATCCGCCTGTCCTTCGGTCCGCTGGACAGCAGCACCTTCATCGCCGCGGCCTGCGCGGCGCTGCGGCGCTGCGGCGCGGTCTGGGCACGTCGTCAGGCCGACAGCGCCGAAGCCAGTCACGCAGGCACGCTGCTGACGCCCTCGCTGGACATACAGCCCGCCATCGACCTGCATTGGCATGAGCTGGGCGGCTATCTGCGCCGCCAGCCCGATGCACTGCTGATCGATGTGCGCGAGGCCTATGAACAGGAAGCCGGTGAAGCACTGAGCTCGCCGGCCGGCCCTGCCCTGAGCGTGCCGCTGTCAGGCTTCGCGCAGTTCTGCGCCAGCCGGCCCGAGCTGCTGCGCCAACCGGTGCTGCTGCTGTGCCGCAGTGGCAATCGAAGCCGCGAGGCTGCCCTGCACCTGCTGGCGCTGGGCCACCCCGAGGTGCGCCAGCTGGCAGGCGGCTTGGCGCTGCGCCCCGCCGAGGCGCTGGCCTGAAGCCCGCCTTCAGGCCTCGCGCAGGCAGTCGACGATCTTCAGCCGCGCGGCCCGCCAGGCCGGAATGAAGCCGCCGACAAAGCCCATGAACAAGGCAAACAGCAGCGTCTTCCAGACGATGGCCGGCGTCAGCTTGAACTGGAACGCCAGCTCGGCAAAGGTCTGGAAATTGGTGGTGCTGATGTTGACCGTCTGCATCAGCGCCGCCGCACCCAGGCCGATGAGACCGCCCACCAGCGACAGCAGCATCGACTCACCCAGGAAGGCCAGCAGCACCGCGCCGCGCCTGAAGCCCAGCGCGCGCAAGGTGCCGATCTCGCCGATGCGCTGCGCCACCGCGGCGAACATCGTGATCATGGCGCCGACGATGGCGCCGATCGAGAAGATCACCGATAGCGAAGTGCCCAGGATGCTGATGAAGGTGGCCAGCGCCTCGCTCTGCTCGGCATAGAAGCGCACCTCGGGCTTGGCCTCCAGCTGCAGGCGCGGATCGGCCTCGATGGCCGCCTTCAGCGCCTCGAACTGCGAAGTGTCCTGCAGCCGGAACACCACGCTGGAGAAGGCATCGCGGCGGAAGGCTTGCAGCATCTGCTCGGCATCGCCCCAGATCTCTGAATCGAACCCGCTGCCGCCGGCGTCGAACACACCCACCACGGTCCAGTCACGCCCGGCGAAGCGCAGCGTCTCGCCTAGAGCGGCACCCTGGAAACCCTGCGCCACCGAGCGCCCGGTGACGATCTCCGAGCTGCCGGCGCGGAACATGCGGCCCTCCAGCATGCGCACTCCGGGCCGCAGCTGCAGGCCCAGCTCGGAGGTGCCGCGCACCGTCACATTGCTGGGCTTGCCGCTGCCGCGCTTGGGCAGGTTGTTCAGCACCACCGGCTCCTTGCTGACCAGGGGCCGGCCCTGGCCATCGGTGGCGATGCCCGGCAGGCTCTCGACGATGGCAGCCTGGCTGCGCGCGATGCCGCTGTTGATCTCGGCGCCCGCGCCCTTGCGCAGCACGATCACGTTGTCGGCCTGCCCCGTGGCCACCAGCGTGTTGCGGATGCCCTCGCTCATCATCAGCACGGTGGCGAAGACATAGATCACCAGCGCCATGCCGCCGGCGGTCAGCAGCGTGGTGACGCGGCGCACCCAGAGGTTGCGGGCGATGTAGCTCAGCGGGATGGCCTTCATCTCACTCCCTCATGCCACATGGCGCAGGCCCTGCACGATGTCGATGCGGCTCATCTTCCAGGCCGGCCAGGCGGCGGCCACCGTGCCGACGATCAGCGCCGCCAGCAGCTGCAGCGCCATCGTCAGGTTCGAGACCTGGAAGGTCGGGAACAGCGTGCCCGCCGCATTCGCAAACGCCGCCGCCATCGGCAGCGTCAGCGCCACGCCCAGCAGGCCGCCGGCCAGCGCGATGGTCAGGCTCTCGCCGAACAGCAGCTTGACGACGAAGGCCGGCGGAAAGCCCAGCGCCTTCAGCGTCGCGTATTCGGCCAGGCGCTCGCGCGCCGTCATCGTCATGGTGTTGGCCATCACCGCCATGATGATCAGCACGATGATGAAGCTGACCGCCTGCACCGCCACCAGGATGGCCTCGCTCATCGACACGAAGCTGAGCTGAAACGCGCTTTCGGTCTCGGTCAGCGTTTCGGCCAGCGAATTCTTGAACTGCGCGTCCACCCGCTGCGAGACCTGGGCCGCGTTCTGCGGATCGTCAATGCCGACGACGTAGACGCCGACGAAGTCCGCCCGGTTGCCATAGCGCTTGCGCAGGCTCTCGTTGAGCAGCCCCCAATGAAACAGCAGCTGGTTCTCATCGGTCTTGGCCTCGGCGCCGTCCCAGATGCCGCGCAACGTGAAGGTCCAAGTGCCGGGGTAGATGGTGCCGCGCAGCGGAATCTGGTCGCCGATCTTCCAGCCGAACTTGTCGGCCAGCTTGCGTCCGACGACGGCGCCCTGGCGGTCGCGGATGAAGGCCAGGCGTTCTTCATCGCTGAGCCGGTACTCGGGGTAGAGCGCCAGATAGCTGACCGGTTCCACCGCGAACTGCGGAAAGAAGTTGCGCTCGGTGATGTAGATGCCGCCGAACCAGTTGGCCCAGGACACGCTGCTGACACCCTCCACGCCTTTCAGCCGCTGCGCATAGGACAGTGGCAGCGGGAAGGTCAGCGAAATCGCGCTGCGCGACACCAGGCGCGTGCTGCTGCTGGCTTCGACGCCGGCATACCAGGCATCGACGATGGTGCGCAGCAGGCCGAAGGCCGACAACGCCACCACCAGGCCCACCATCGTGAGCAGGGTGCGCAGCTTGTGCCGGAAGGCGTTCTTCAGCAGCAGCTTGAGCAGGAACGGCATGGTGATGTGCGACGCTATCGAACTCAGTGGCTGCCCGCCATCGCCTCATCCGGCACCAGCACGCCTTTTTCCAGATGGATCAGGCGCCGCGCCCGCGCTGCGGCCTTGGGGTCGTGCGTGACCATCACGATGGTCTTGCCGAGCTTGCGGTTCAGGTCCTCCAGCAGGTCCAGCACCTCCTGGCCGGTGACACGGTCCAGGTCTCCGGTGGGCTCATCCGCCACGATCAGGCTGGGGTCACTGACCAGCGCGCGCGCAATCGCCACCCGCTGCTGCTGGCCGCCGGAGAGCTCGTTGGGATAGTGGTCCATGCGGTCTGCCAGCCGCACCATCGCCAGCGCCGCCTCGGCGTGCTCGCGGCGCTCGCGAGCCGACAGGCCGGTCAGCAGCAGCGGCAGCTCGACGTTTTCCAAGGCGGTCAGCACCGGCATCAGGTTGTAGAACTGAAAGATGAAGCCCACATGCGCAGCCCGCCAGTCGGCCAGCGCGCCCTCGCCCAGCGTGGCGATGTCCACGCCGCCGATCACGATGCGGCCGCTGCTCGGCTGGTCAATACCAGCGATCAGGTTCAGCAGCGTGCTCTTGCCCGAGCCGCTGGGCCCCATCAGCGCGACGAACTCGCCGGCCTGCACGTCCAGCGTCACGTCCAGCAGCACCGGGATGTCCTGCTGGCCGCGGCGGTAGGCCTTGGACAGCGACTCGATGCGGATCAGCGGCGGGCTGTTATCTGCGCTCATGGCTTGGCCGACACCGTCACGCGCGCACCGCCAGCCAGCTTGGGGGCAGGCTCCAGCACCACACGGTCGCCGGACTTCAGGCCGGGGGCCGAGACCTCCAGCAGATCGCCCAGCGTGCGGCCCTTCTTCACGTCCAGCGCCTCCAGCACCTCGGCCTCACCCTCGCGCTTGAGGCGCAGCAGCCAGGTCTTGCCGTCTTTTTCCTGCAGCGCCTTGGGGTTGACGCCCAGCACCGCCTGCAACTCATCGGCCGCGGGCTTCTTGGAGAGGAACACCACCTTGGCGCTCATCTCCGGCAGGATGCGCGCATCCAGCTGATCAAAGCGCACCTTGGTCATCACCGTGGCCTTGGCGCGGTCGACCGTGGGCACGATGCCGGCCACCTGGCCCTGGAAACGCTGGCCCGGCAAGGCGTCCAGCGTGATCTCCACCGGCTGGCCTGGCGCCACCTTGGCCAGGCTGGATTCGGAGACATCAGCCTCCACCTCCAGCGTGCCCAGATCAGCCATGGTCACCACCGCGCCCTGCGAGCCGGCAGCGTTCGAGAAGGGGGTGATGATGTCGCCCACATTGGCGTTCTTCACCAGCACCACGCCGTCGAAGGGCGCGCGAATTTCGGTGAAATCGCGGTTGACCTGCTGCAGGGCCAGCTGGGCCTGGGCCTGCTGCACCGCCGCCTGCGCCGAACCCACGCCGGCCTGCGCGGACGCAAAGCCCGCGCGCGCCGCATCCAGCCGGCGCTTGGCCGCATCCAGCGCCTGGCTGGAGACGAAGCCCTGGGCCTGCAGGCTCAAGCTGCGCTGATGCTCGGCCTCTGCATTGGACAGTTCCACCTGCGCCTGCTGCACCGCGCTCTGCGCCTGGCGCGCGCTGGCTTCGGCCAGGCGCACGCCAGCGCTGGCCGCGCCGATCGAGGCCTGCACATCCGAGGCATCGATGCGGGCAATCAGATCGCCCTTCTTCAGCACCGAGCCTTCGCGCACATTCAACTCGACCAGACGACCACTGGCCTTGGACGCGACCGCCGCGCGGCGCTGTGCCACCACATAGCCCGAGGCGGTGAGCTGCGCATACTGCGCGGCAGGCGTGCTCTGCAGCACCGAGCTGACACGCACCTCGGCCGGCGCGGCGCCAGCATCACGCCAGCCACCGCCACCACCAGCAGGCCGCCGGATGATCCAACGCCAGGGCAGGCGGCGCCGGCCCTTGGGCTTGCCCTGGGGGCGACTGCCGGTCAATC
>JACDQM010000031.1 GCA_015657635.1 Roseateles sp. | reverse complement strand
CCGCGCCGATGATGAATGCGCTGGTCGACATGCTGAAGGCCAATGGCGTGAAGAGCATCGCCACCATCTATGTGGACGACCTGTTCGGCCTGGAGAACTACGCCGCACTTAAGGTGGCGCTGCAGGGCAGCGGCATCAGCCTGGTGGAAGACAAGAGCTACCCGCTGGGCGTCAAGGACCTGAGCCCGGTGCTGCGCTCGATGAAGGACAAGAACCCCGACGCCTTCATCGGCCTGACCTACCCGCCCGACACCATCCTGGCCAGCCGCCAGGCCAAGGAGATCGGCTTCAACCCGAAGTTCTTCTACGCCTCGGTGGGCACGGCCTTCCAGCTCTATCGCAATGTGATGGCCGCCAGCGCGGAGGGCGTGCTGGGCATGGGCTCGTGGAACAGCAAGACCAGCCCGGGCGCCAAGGCCTACTTCGACGCGCATGTGAAGAAGTTCGGCGCGCAGAAGGAACCTGACCGCTGGGCCAGCGGCGCCACCTGGGCGGGGCTGGAGATCCTGACCGCCGCGGTGGCCAAGGTCGGCCTGGACCGCAAGGCGCTGCGCGACTACATCGCCAAGACCGAGCACGACACCATCCTCGGCAAGATTCGCTTCGCCGGCAGCGAGAACACCGGCACGCCCGGCACCGTGGGCCAGTGGCAGAAGGGCGAGTTCGAGGTGGTCTGGCCCAAGGCCAACGCCACCGCCGCGTTGATCGCCAAACCGAACTGGTGAGCCGCACATGAGTCTGGGCAGCTGGCTGGAGCTGATCGCCTCCGGCCTGATCACCGGGGGGGTCTACGCGCTGGTGGCGCTGGGTCTGAACCTGCAGTACGGGCTGATGCGCATCCTGAACATCGCGCATGGCGAGTTCCTGATGCTGGGCGCCTTCCTGACCTGGGCGGCGCACACCACGCTGGGCCTGTCGCCGCTGGCGATGATCCCGCTGGCCTTCGTTCTGCTGGGCGCGGCCGGCCTGGCCATCCACAAGCTGGTGTTCGCCAAGCTGACGCGCAGCTCGCCCAATCTGGACGTGTTCGAGGCGCGCGGCCTGATGGTCAGCTTCGGCCTGATGTTCCTGGTGCAGAACCTGGCGCAATCGGTGTGGGGCGGCGACTTGCGCGGTTATGACTACCTGACCGAGCCGGTGGCCATCGGCGGCGCGCAGTTCGCGGCCAACAAGCTGCTGCTGCTGGCGCTGGCGCTGACCATCAGCGGCGCGCTGATCGCGCTGCTGCGCCTGACGCTGCTGGGCAAGGGTGTGCGCGCGCTGATGCAGTCGCCCACCGGCGCGCAGCTGGTCGGCATCGACACGCAGAAGCTGCACCCGCTGATGCTCGGCCTCGGCCTGGGCCTCTCGGGCGTGGCGGGCTGCCTGCTGTCGATGACCTACACGATCTCGCCGTCGATGGGCGAGCCCTACACGGTGACGGCGCTGATCGTCATCACGCTGGGCGGCTTCGGCAGCATGACCGGCGCGCTGGTCGGCGGCCTGGGCCTGGGCGTGATCGAGGCGCTGGGCATGCACTTCACCAATCCCTCGCTGAAGGCGCTGCTGTCCTACGCGATCTTCATCGCGGTGCTGCTCTGGAAGCCCAACGGCCTGTTCACGCGCAAATGAAAAACGACCTCCTGATCCTGATCGCGCTGACCGGCTGGGCGCTGGCGGTGCCGCACTACGGCAGCGAATTCGCCAGCTCGATGGCGCTGACCTGCCTGATGTATGCAGCGCTGGCCAGCAGCTGGAGCAGCTTCTGCGGCAGCACGCGCTATATGTCGCTGGCCACCGCCGCCTTCTTCGGCCTGGGCGCCTATGCCAGCGCGCTGACGCTGGAGCATCTGCCCTGGCTGGCGGTGGTGGCGCTGGGCGCTGTGGTGGCGGCCGGCGTGGCGGTGGTGATCGGCGCCGGCGTGCTGCACCTGCGCGGCACCTATTTCGCGGTGCTGACCTTCGGCCTGACCGAGCTGATCCGCCATGCGGTGAGCTACTGGGAAAAGCAGGTCAGCGGCACGGTGGGCCGTGTGCTGACGGTGGTGCCAGAGGCCGACACCGTCTACCTCACCGTGCTGGGCCTGGCAGTGCTGGCCCTGCTCAGCGCGATGCTGATCCGCCGCAGCCGCTTCGGCCTGGCGCTGGCCGGCATCGGTGCCGACGAGCAGCGCGCGCAGACCCTGGGCGTCAACACGCGCCTGGTCAAGATCGCCGGCTTCGCGCTGACCGCCGCCTTTGCCGGCGCGGTGGGCGCCGCGATGAGCGTGCGCTGGACCTATATCGACCCGCACACCGTTTTCAACCCCTTCATCGGCTTCCAGACCGTGCTGATCGCGCTGATCGGCGGCGCTGCCACGCTGTGGGGCCCGCTGATCGCAGCGGTGGTGTTCAGCCTGCTCGCTGAAACACTGCGCCTGCAGATGCCGCAGCTCTACATGATGTCGCTGGGCCTGCTGCTGATCCTGTGCGTGCTCTACCTGCCGGGCGGCCTGGCCTCGCTGCGCCTGCCGGCACTGGCCACAAAGCTGTGGCGCGGGAGGCAGGCATGAGGGCCACGCATCCCCTGCTGGAAGCGCGCGAGCTGACGGTGCGCTTCGGCGGCCTCACCGCGGTCGATGCGGTCAGCGCGGCCTTCGGCGCGGGCGAGCTGGTCGGCATCATCGGCCCCAACGGCGCCGGCAAGACCACCTTCTTCAACGCGCTGTCGGGTGTCACGCCGGTCAGTGCCGGCGAGCTTTTCGCGCAGGGCCAGCGCCTCACCGGCGCCGGCGCACACCGCTTTGCGCGGCACGGCATCGCGCGCACCTTCCAGACGCCGCGCGTGTTTGCCGAGCTCAGCGTGGCCGCCAATGTGGACTTCGGCCTGCAGTTCGCTGGCCGGCGTGCTGACGCCGCACAAGAGCGTCCGCGCTGGCTGGTCGACGAAGCCGCCATCCTCGATCTGATCGGCCTGGCAAAGCTCAAGGACCTGCCGGCCGCGGCCATCACGCCTTCGCAGCAGCGCCTGCTCGAGATCGGCATGGCGCTGGCCACCCGCCCGCGCGTGCTGCTGCTCGACGAGGTGGCCGCCGGCCTGACCGAGAGCGAGGTCGAGGCGATGGCCCAGCTGATCCGCCGCCTGCGCGAGGAGCTGGACCTGACGGTGATCTGGATCGAGCACGCCGTGACCACGCTGCTGCGCCATGTCGAGCGCGTGCTGGTGCTGCACCAGGGCCGCAAGATCGCCGACGGCACGCCCGAGGAAGTGGTGCGCAATGCCGAGGTGATCGAGGCCTATCTGGGCGATGAGATGGTGGAGCCGGTGGCATGAAGATGAACGAACTCGCCCTCGGGCTGGGCCAGCCGCTGGCCCATCTGCAGATCAAGGGCCTGTCAGCTGGCTATGGCGGCTTCCAGGTGCTGCGCGACATCACGCTGGAGGCCAAGCCCGGCCTGACCGTGATCCTCGGCCCCAACGGCGCCGGCAAGACCACGCTGCTGAAGGCCATCGCCGGGCTGATTCCGCGCCAGGGTCAGGTGCTGCTGAATGGCGAGGCGATCGCCGCCGACGCCAAGACCTCGGACATCGTGCGCCGCGGCCTGGTGCTGGTGCCCGAAGGCCGCCAGCTCTTCCCGCAGATGACGGTGGCCGAGAACCTGGAGCTGGGCGGCTGGCTGGTGCCCAAGGCGCAGCGCGCCGAGCGCATGGCGCAGGCGCTGCAAGACTTTCCCAAGCTGGCGCAGCGCCTCGCCCAGCTGGCCGGCACCATGAGCGGCGGCGAGCAGCAGATGGTGGCGGTGGCGCGCGCCATGATGAGCGCGCCGCGCCTGCTGATGCTGGACGAGCCCTCGCTGGGCCTGGCGCCGCGCATGGTGGACGAGCTGCTGGCGATCGCGCGGCGCATCGCCGACCAGGGCACCACCGTGCTGATGGTGGAGCAGAACGTGCGCAAGGCGCTGGCCGTGGCCGACCGCGGCTATGTGCTGGAGCGCGGCCGCCTGGTGGCCAGCGGCCCGGCCACGCTGCTGGCGCGCTCCAGCGTGATCCGCCACGCCTATCTGGGGGCCGCCCCAGCCAAGAATCCCGATGAACAAGTGACGAAGGAGAACCCTGCCATGTCCGAAGCCCTGACCATGCTGATCAACGGCCTGGCCGTTTCCGCCCACGGCGGCGCCACCTTCGAGCGCCGCAACCCGCTGGACGGCAGCGTGGCCACGCGCGCGCCGGCCGCCTCGGCCAGCGATGCAGTGGCCGCCGTCGAGGCTGCGGCCGAAGCCTTCAAGAGCTGGGGCAACAGCGGCCCCGGCGAGCGCCGTGCGCTGCTGAACAAGGCCGCCGATGCGCTGGAGGCCAAGACACCGGCCTTCATCGCCGCGATGGCCGCCGAGACCGGCGCTTCAGCGATGTGGGCCGGCTTCAATGTGCACCTGGCCGCCGGCATGCTGCGCGAAGCCGCTGCGCTGACGACGCAAATCAGTGGTGAAGTGATCCCGTCCGATGTGCCGGGCTCGCTCGCCATGGGCCTGCGCCAGCCGGCCGGCGTGGTGCTGGGCATCGCGCCCTGGAATGCGCCGGTGATCCTGGGCGTGCGCGCCATCGCCACGCCGCTGGCCTGCGGCAACACCGTGGTGCTCAAGGGCAGCGAGAACTGCCCGCGCACGCACCAGCTGATCATCGAAGCACTGCAGGAAGCCGGCCTGCCGCCGGGCGTGGTGAACTACATCACCAACGCACCCGCCGATGCAGGCGCCATCGTCGAGGCGATGGTGGCGCATCCGGCGGTGCGGCGCGTCAACTTCACCGGCTCCACCCGCGTGGGCAAGCTGATTGCGCAGACCTGCGCCAAGCATCTGAAGCAATGTGTGCTGGAGCTGGGCGGCAAGGCGCCGCTGCTGGTGCTGGCCGATGCCGATCTCGACGCCGCGGTGGCGGCCGCCGCTTTCGGCGCCTTCGCCAACTCGGGCCAGATCTGCATGTCGACCGAGCGCCTCATCGTGGACAAGAGCGTGGCCGACGGATTTGCGGCCCGCTTCACGAAGAAGGCCAAGAGCCTGCCGCTGGGCGACCCGCGCGGCCCGCAGCCGGTGGTGCTGGGCTCGGTGGTGGGCATGGGCACGGTGGAGCACTGCAATGCGCTGCTGGATGACGCGCTGGCCAAGGGCGCCAAGCTGCTGTGCGGCGGCCGCGCCGACAGCACGCTGATGCCGGCCACCGTGCTCGACCACGTGACGCCAGAAATGCGCGTCTACCACGAGGAGACCTTCGGCCCACTGAAATGCATCGTGCGCGTGGACGGCGACGAGGCCGCCATCGCCTGCGCCAACGACAACGAGTACGGCCTCTCGGCCGCGGTGTTCAGCCGCGACATCGCCCGTGCAATGAACGTGGCCAAGCGCATCGAATCCGGCATCTGCCACATCAACGGGCCGACAGTGCACGACGAAGCGCAGATGCCGTTTGGGGGAGTGAAGGGCAGCGGCTTCGGCCGCTTTGGTGGCCGGGCTGGCGTGGATGCCTTCACCGAGCTGCGCTGGGTGACGGTGCAGACGACGGAGCGCCACTACCCCTTCTGAAGGGAGAGCGAACGGGGGCCGGCGCCTGCAGGGGCGCCGGCCCTTTTTCCTTTGGCGCTGGCAGATTGCGCAGCAGGCGGCCCGGCTCCGCTAAGCTGCTTGTCTGACTCTCAACCTGCGCCCTCAGAGGCTCACGACGATGCAAGACGCGCTGCTGCTACAGCTCTTTCCCCTGGGCTGGGCCCACTACCTGGCCGGCGGCCTGATGATCGGCCTGGCCACTGGCGGGCTCTACCTGTTGACTGGCCGCATCGGCGGTATGAGCACGGTGTTCAGCGCCGTCTGGTCCTATGTCTCGAAGCGGCCCTTCTTCCAGCAGCAGCGCCTGCTGCAAAGCCGCAGCTGGCGGCTGGCGCTGGCCTTGGGCCTGGTGCTGGGTGCCGGCGTCTGGTGGTGGCTGTTCGGGCCTGAGCAGCGCCTGAGCACCGGGGTGCCGCTGTGGCAGCTGGGCCTGGGCGGGCTGCTGGTGGGTTATGGCGCGCGGCTCTCGAACGGCTGCACCTCGGGGCATGGCATCTGCGGCCTGTCGTCGCTGCAGCTGCCTTCGCTGGCGGCGGTGCTGACCTTCATGGGCACAGGCTTCATCACCGCCAATCTGGTGCTGGCCTTCGGAGGGCGCTGATCATGGCGAAGATGACACCCGCGCAATTCATCGCCGTGCTGCTTTGCGGCGCGCTGTTCGGCTTCGGCCTGGCCTGGTCGACCATGATTCAGCCCGAGGTGGTGCTGAGCTTTCTGCGCTTCCAGGATTGGGGCCTGATGCTGGTGATGGGCGGCGCGGTGGCCGTCACGCTGCCGGCTTACCAATGGGGCCGCAAGGCGCTGGGCCACGGGCCGCTTCTGGGCGGCCAGTTCGAAGTGCGCCAGGCCAGCCTGGACCGCGACACGCTGCTGGGCGCTGCGCTGTTCGGCATCGGCTGGGGCCTCAGCGGCGTCTGCCCGGGACCGGCCATTGCCGCGCTCGGCGCAGGTGGCTGGGAGATCGGCGTGGCGCTGCTGGGCATTCTGGCCGGCGCCGGGCTGCAGGGCCTGACGGCGCGGCCGAACAAGGCCTGAAGCCCGGCCAGCGATTGCCCAATCGCCAGCAAGCTGCAACACTGGCAGGTGCATGCCGACCTTCGACAAGTCCACCCCTGAGATGCACGCCCTGAACCGCCGCAGCGCCCTGACGACGCTGTTGCTGGCCGCAGGCGCAGGCCCGACCTGGGCCAACACGGCCAAGGAGCTGCGCATCGGCGCATCGGCCGCACTCAGCGGGCCGGCACAGGTGCTGGGCACGCGCTATCACGCCGGTGCCGCGGCCTGCTTCGAGCAGGTCAACCGCCAGGAGGGCGGCGTGCAGGGCCGGCGCATCACCGTGGACCTGCGCGACGATGGCTACGAGCCCGAGCGCACCGAGGCCCACACCCAGGCCCTGCTGGCCGATGCGCGCGTGCTGGCCCTGTTCGGCTATGTGGGCACGCCCACCAGCCGGGTGGCCCTGCCGCTGGTGCGGCGGGCGCAGATTGCCTTTCTGGGCACCTTCTCCGGCGCCGACATGCTGTGGGAAGCGCAGAACTATCCCACCGTCTTCAATGTGCGGGCCAGCTACCGCGAGGAAGCGCGCCAGCTGATGAAGGCCGCGCGGGCGGACGGCGTTCGGCAGTTCAGCGTGATGCTGCAGGCCGATCTGTTCGGCCGCTCCGGGCTGGAGGCGGCGCGCGATGCCGGGCAGGCCGAAGGCATCACCATGCTCACTGCCGCCACGGTGAAGCGCAACACGACCGACGTGGACGGCGCGGTCCAGGCCCTGCTGGATGCCAAGGCGATGCCGGACGCGATCTTTCTCGTCAGCGCCTACAGCACCTGTGCCGCCTTCATGAAGCAGGCCCGCAAGGCGGGCTTCAAGGGGCGCTTCTACACCTTGTCATTCGCCGGGCTGGAGCCGCTGCAGGCCGCGCTGGGCGGCGATCTGCAGGGGCTGACCATCGCCCAGGTGGTGCCCAACGCACAAGACGCCAGCCTGCCCGTGGTGGCGGCCTATCAGCAAGCCATGCGCGCGCGCGGCGAGCGCCAGTTCGACAGCATCAGCCTGGAAGGCTATGTGGCCGCCCGCGTGCTGGTGGAAGGCCTGCGCCGCGCCGCGCAGCCACTGAGCCGCGCCAGCGTGATCAAGGGGCTGGAGAGCCTGGGGCCGCTGGACCTGGGCGGCTTTGCGCTGCGCTACGGAACGGCCAGCCATCAGGGCTCACAGAAGGTCTTGCTGCTGCGCAACGGCGGACACTGAGCACCGCCGGCCAGCGGCGGCCAAGGCCTCAGAACTTCATGCGCAGGCTGGCGCCCACGGCCCAGGCGCGGCCGCGCTCGCTGAGCGCATCGGGCCGCGGCCAGAAGTGGCCGATGATGGCCTCGCCGATCAGCCAATCGCGGTGCACCGGCTGCGCCCACTTCAGCTGAAGGCCGTAATCCGCCACCGGCACGCCCGAGTCCTGCACGCCGCGCACCAGCCCCTCGACCGACAGCAGGCGCTCGGTGCCGAAGGACTGGTAGGCACCCAGGCTGCTGGACCACTCGAACTTGCGCGAACGCTGCGTGATCGTGGCCGCGTTGAGCCAGCGCCAGGCCAGCGTCGAAGACACCGCGTGCTCGTAAGACAAGGCCGTGGTGGACCCCAGCCGGTCGCCGCTGGTGAGGAACAGCGTCTCGCGCAGCTCCACCAGATCGCGGCTGCTGAGCCAGAACTGGTGCGCCGCGCGCGCCTGCGCATAGGGCTTGAAGCCGCCGCGCAGGCCCAGGCGCAGATCCACCGAATCGCGCAGGCGCACGCCCACGCCGGCAAAGAAGGAACGGTCCTGCGCATTGCCCTTCAGCAGCAGCTGCTCGTTGGTGAACGCGCTGGGCTTGTCGCTCACCACTTCGCGCTGGTCATCGCGGCCGATGAAGGCATAGGCGTTCTCTTCGAGATTGGGCAGCCGAAAGCGTGCCTTGAAGCGCAGGTCATGCTGCAGGCTGTCATCCTGGCGCTTCAGCAGGCGCAGGCTCAACTCGCCTTCACTGACCTTGCCGCCGTCCGAGAAAGGCCTGTCCCCAAACCAGCTGTCCACGCCACGCGCCAGCCACTCGGCCGTGCTGCGCGCCTGGCGGCGGGCCGAATCGGCGACAGACTGGTTGGGGTCGTCGGGGGGCGGGGTGGCCACCGCTGACACGGCGACTCCCAGCGACACCGCAGCAGCGGCGGCGGCACGAACAGCAGCGAAAGCGAGCTTATGCATGAGTTGATGATAGGCCTCGAAGGCCGGCCGCAGTGGCAATCAATCATTCAATGGCCCGCGTGCCCCGGCAGGCTGGGTAGGCGCTGCAGCCCCAGAAGGCCTTGCCGGCGTTGGCGCCCTGCTTGGCCACACGGCGCAACATCGCCTGACCGCATTTTGGGCAGAGGGGCTCGGCTGGCGCTGCTGTCGGTGTGGCCGGCATTGACTTGGCACCTGGCTGCGGCCGCACTTGCGTCGGTGTCGAGCCCGCAGCGCCGCTCTGCAACATGCGGTGCAGCTCGGCCCCGTCAATCAGCACCACATTGCGCCCACGGGCGAAGTCCTGCGCCTCCGGCGTAAAGCGGCCGGAGGTGACGACAAAGCCGCCGGCCGCGCCACGCGCCGCCATGACGCCATAGAGCTGGCGCACAACATCCACACCCACCTTGTAGGCCCGCCACTGCTTGCACTGCACGAGGAACTTCTCGCCGCCCTTGCCGAGCACCAGATCCACGCCACCATCGGCCCCGCCACCGCCGTTTTCAAGCACCCGATAGCCGCGCTGGCGGAAGGCCTCGCCCACCAGCAACTCGAAGCGCTGCCAGCTCATGCCGTCCAGCGCGTCGGCCGCCGTGGCCTTGACGGACGCTTCGGCAGCGAGTTGGCGACGCTCGCGGCGGCGCCAGGCAGAAGCAGCGGCACCGGCCAGACAGATCAAGGGCAGGATGTACTGCCCGCCCGTTGCCAAACCCTTCACCATGATCTGCACCACGCCGCTACCCGCCGCACCAGGAGCGAGGTTAGGCGTGAAGGGCTCAGCAGCGATTTGATGCAGCCACACATACGACACCAGCGCCAGCAACACGCCAGCCCACCAGGGCAGCATCGCCACCAGATCCATCAAGTCCTCGGCAGGACTGCTCTTGCTCTTGCGTCGGCTTCCCATATCTGTCGCCTCCCTGGCGTGAATTTCAATCACCAACGGCACAGGCCCATCTGCGTGGGCGTTGAGTTTGGAGCTTAGCAGGTGGCGGAAATCAGCATCGCCGCCACACTGGTCAAGCTCTCGGTAGAGCATGACTTGTTGCTTCAGCGCACTGCTTCTGAGGCATCACCAGCTGTCTTTGAGTGCGAGCGCATCGTGCCGGCAGAATGCTGCAGGCACGCAGAAGCATGAGCAAAAGGCGAAAGGGAGAAGGCCGTGGATTACTACGAGCGGTTCGCAGCAGAGTTCTTTGATTCCACGGTGGACGTAGACATGGCGGAACTGCAAGCCCGATTCTTGCAAGCACTGCCAGCGCGTGCCCATATCTTGGACGCTGGTTGCGGCTCAGGTCGCGACGCCAAGGCTTTCGCTGCACTTGGCCACAAGGTCAGCGCATTTGACGCGTCCGAAGCCATGGCACAGCGCGCCAGTGCGCTATGTGGCTTCGATGTTGCGGTGAGGCGCTTTCAGGACGTGGAGGAACTGGCTTGCTACGACGGTGTGTGGTGCTGCGCAAGCCTGTTGCATGTTCCACGAGCGGAAATGGAAATCGTCCTGGCTAAGCTGTGGCGCGCAGTTAGGCCTGGAGGATGCATCTACGTCAGCTTCAAACACGGCACGGGCGAGAGAGACCACGACGGCCGACGCTTTACGGATGCCGATGAAGCCCAGTTGCGCGATTGGTTGGGAGCGCTTCCCGAACTCAAAGGCTTAGATGTCTGGATGACCGCCGACCAACGCCCGGGCCGCTCGGAGCAATGGACCAACGGGCTTGTGATCAAGCAACCGTTCATGGACAGGCGACTGGTCACGGGAGGAAACGACCACTTTTTGCCCCATCTGTCTGCCGCGTTCACGAGGGCAACCCATGCAGACCTAGCTGTTGCATTCGTCAAGACAACCGGCCTGCGCCTACTGTTGCCAGAACTTCATGGCTTGATCGAGGCGGACGCCAACCACCGTGTTCGTGTGTTGACCAGCGACTATCTGGACATCACCGATCCCGAAGCACTGCGCTTGCTGTTGTTACTGCAGGAGCGAGGAGCTGAAGTCAGGGTTTTTTCAACCCGAGATGCCAGCAGCTTTCACCTCAAAGCCTACATCTTTGCCCGCCTTGAATCGGGCATGCTCATCGAGGGTTCTGCATTTGTAGGTTCAAGCAACATCAGCAGGCAGGCTCTGCAGGATGGGCTGGAGTGGAACTATCGGATCTGTCATCCAGCTGATCAGGGCTTTCTGGAGGCACGGCGGCGTTTCGCAGAACTGTTCGAGCATCCCAATAGCCTGCCACTGACGGATGCGTGGATCGAGGCCTACGAAAGACGCCGCCAAGCACCGGAGCGGTCGGTGGCGCCGGGCAGTGTTGAACAAGAGCCCCCACCCAAGCCTTCTACGATTCAGAGCGCTGCGCTACAAGCCCTGGCTGCTGCACGTGATGCCGGCTTCAAGCGCGGACTGGTGGTGCTGGCTACCGGCCTCGGAAAAACATGGCTCGCCGCCTTCGACGCAGCGGCTCAAGGTGCTCGTCGAATCCTGTTTGTTGCTCATCGAGAAGAGATTCTTGAGCAAGCTGCAGCGACATTCGTTCGCCTACTACCCAACAGGCGCGTCGGGACTTACACCGGGCGAAGTCGTGATGCCAGTGTCGATGTTCTGTGCGCCTCAGTTCAGACACTGGGCAAGCCAGAGCCGCTGAAGCGATTCGCTCCACAACACTTTGATTACGTGGTGGTGGACGAGTTCCATCATGCTGCGGCGAGCACCTACAGGCGCGTTCTGGCGCACTTCTCCCCAGCATTCATGCTCGGGCTGACAGCTACGCCCGACCGCACCGATCAGGCTGACATCCTCGCCCTTTGCGACGACAACTTGGTATACAGCTGCGCGCTGTTCGATGGCATAAGGGCGCAACTACTCGCACCATTCCACTACTTTGGGATCCACGACACCAACGTCGACTACCGTGAGATTCCATGGCGCAATGGGCGCTTCGACACGACACAACTTTCGAACAAGCTGGCAACGCTTGCTCGTGCACGCCACGCCCTTCGCAGTTGGAAGGAGCATGGGCAGCGCAGAACTCTCGCGTTCTGTGTTTCAAAGCGGCATGCGGACTTCATGGCCGAGCAGTTCCAAGCCCACGGCGTTTCAGCCGCCGCGGTTTACTCGGGCTCCACGATGGGGCGTGCACAAGCGCTGGAGATGTTGGAGGCAGGCACGCTCGAAGTGCTGTTCTCTGTGGATCTTTTCAACGAAGGCGTTGATGTACCGAGCATCGACACCGTGATGATGTTGCGACCCACTGAGTCCAAGATCCTGTTTCTTCAGCAACTGGGTCGCGGACTGCGGCGACATGCCGATAAGGAGCATCTCGTGGTGCTCGACTTCATCGGCAACCATCAAAGCTTCCTGCGAAAGCCGCAGGCCCTGTTCGGCGTCGGTAGCACGTATAGCGCGTTAGCAAAGTTCGGCCGGCGCCTTCAGCAGAACGCACTAGAGCTACCTGAGGGCTGCTTTGTGAACTATGACTTGGCGCTCATCGACTTTCTGAAAAGTCTCGACGCAAGTGGGCCCCGAAACGACTATGAGGCATTGAGAGATGGGCTTGGACGCCGGCCCACACTGCTCGAGTTCTATCGATCAGGAAGCAGTGTCCAGGACATGCGCCGACAGGCGGGGCATTGGTTCGCGCTCGTTCGTGAGATGGGCGACCTTAGTGAGGATGAGCAGGCCGTAGCTACGGAGTTTGGCGCCTTGTTGCGGGAAGTGGAGGTGACCGCAATGAGCAAGAGCTTCAAGGCTGTGCTGCTAGAGGCCTGGCTTGAGCTCGATGGCTTGGTGCAACCGGTTCAAGAGAGAGCGCTCGCGATTCGCTCACGTGAAGTGCTGGAACGCAGGCGCAGCTTGCTTGCTGACTTGGAGCCTGCCCAGCGAGGGCTCTTGCCTCAGGATTCGGAGTGGTTGACGTACTGGCGAGCCAACCCGATCAAGGCATGGACGGGCGGAAGCAGGCGGGACGTAGGCACGGCGTTCTTTGTTGCTCGTGAGAGCTCCTTCGCCCTTGCTGCGCCGATGCCTACCGACAAGGCTCCGACGGCGGCATGCATGCTGCAGGAACTCGTTGACTATCGGCTTGCTGCGTATGAGGTCCGCCTTGAACCCAGTGACGCAGCACAGATCATTCCATTCCCGGCAAGGCGTGCTGGTGTGGTTGAACTGCCGTACTTTCCCAACCTGAAAATCGCATGTGGCCACTTCAAGACGGGCCGCACGGACGCCGACGAGCTGCGTTCTTTACCAAGCAGCTACGGACACTTGGACCCCAGCCGGCACTTCATCGCGCCGGCATCAGGGAACTCGATGGACGGCGGGAAGCATCCTGTCCGCGATGGGGATGCCTTGCTATTGGAACTGATCACGCCGCAGCGAGCCGGTTCCATAACGGGCAACATCGTTGCGATTGAACGCCTAGATGACAGTGGTGACAGCCAATACCTTCTGCGCGTCGTGAGCAAATCGCCAGACGGCGGCTATGTGCTCAAGGCTCAGAATCCGGCCTACGCGGACATGCCTGCAAGCGATGACATGCGGACGCTCGCGCGTCTGAAGGCCGTCATCGCCCCCTGGGACTTAGCGGTAGGACAGTCGTTCCTTCGCGAGGACATCCCTGCCCTGTTTGGTGAGGCCTTCAACCCTGGCAATTGGAACGTGGGCCACGTTGCACTGAACGACAAGAAGGCTCACATCTTGCTCGTCACACTGAACAAGCAGGGCAAGGCCGATGACCACAAGTACCTAGACCATTGGATCGATGCCAAGACCTTCCACTGGCAGAGCCAAAACTCGACTTCCCCAAGCAGCAAACGTGGCCAAGAACTCATTCTTCACGAGGCTAAAGGGATAGCCATCCATCTCTTCGTGCGCGACGGCAAGCTGGCCGGCGGAAAGGCTGCGCCGTTTGTCTACTGCGGGCGAGTGCGGTACCAATCGCACACAGGGGATGCGCCGATGAGCGTGATCTGGAAGATGGAGTGAGCAGCTGCTGAGCCAACGCCGCGCTATGGCGGCAACTCAGTCGCCATCGTCGGTGGGCAGCAAGGCGTTGATCGCGCGCAGCAGCGGCTCCAGATGCTGCTCCACAACGCCCCAAACCAGCCGGTCATTCACGGTGGCATAGGCATGCACCAGCACATTGCGCAGCGCAACGGCCTGCGGCAGGTCGGGGATCAGCGCAGCCGTCGCAGCGTCGACCTTGCGCAGCTGGTTCAGCGCCTCACCGACAACTTCCAACTGGCGCTCGACAGCCGAGCGCAGCAGGTCGTCGGCAAGGTACTGGTCGAAGGACCGACCCCGCACAAAGCGCTGCGCCTTGGCCGCAGCCTGCTGGGCATCCCAAAGGTATTTGGCCGAATCAGGCGACATAGACCGGCACCTGCTCTGCCTCGATGCGCTGGCGCAGATAAGGGTTGCGCAGGCTTTCGGGTGTCAGCAGGTCAACCGGTCGGCTGAACAATTCCTCGAGACCCGCTTTCAGCGCGAAGAAGGCCTGCGAGTAGGCGCCTGGTGCCAGCTCGGCATCGAACTCGACCAGAAAGTCGAGGTCGCTGCTCTCGGGGCGAAAGTCGGCGCGTGCGGCCGAGCCGAACAAGTGCAGACGCCGCGCATGGCTGCGGCGGCAAAGCTCTGCAAGCTGGGCCTGGTGCTCGGCCAGAAGGGGGGGCGCGTGGAGTGCAGCCATGTCGGAATTCAACCCGCTCCGCGCACCGACGTCAAACGTCGATATTCCCCGCCCTCAGCGCATTGCTCTCGATGAAGTCGCGGCGCGGCTCCACTTCGTCGCCCATCAGCATGGTGAAGACCTTGTCGGCTTCGATGGCGTCTTCGATCTGCACGCGCAGCAGGCGGCGCACGTTGGGGTCCATGGTGGTTTCCCACAGCTGCTCGGGGTTCATCTCGCCCAGGCCCTTGTAGCGCTGGCGGCCCACCGAGTTTTCGGCTTGCTGCATCAGCCAGCCCATGGCGCCGCGGAAATCGGCCACCTTGGATTCCTTGGCCTTGTCGCCTTCGCCCTTGCGCACCAGCGCGCCTTCGCCGACCAGGCCCTTGAAGGTGGTGCCGGCGGCGGCCAGCACCTGGTAATCAGCGCCGTGCACGAAGTCGGCATTGATGATGCTGGCGCGGGTGTTGCCGTGGTGCTTGCGGGCAATGCGCAGGAAGAGCTTGTCGGTGCGGGCGTCGTATTCGCTCGTCACCAGGGCGTCGTGCAGCGCGCCTTGCAGCGCAGTGGCAGCGGCGTCGGCGGCTTCCTTGTTGTCGAGGTTGATGCTCAGGCCGGTGGCCAGCAGGCGCAGGGCCTCGAAGTCCATCCAGTTGGCCAGGCGGTTGATGACGTTTTCGGCCAGCACGTATTGGCGCGCCAGGGTCTCGAAGGCTTCGCCCTTGAGCACGGCGCCGCTGCCGGTGTGCAGCTCGGCGTCTTGCAGCGCCACCTTCAGCAGGAAGGCATCCAGCTCGTGCGCGTCCTTCAGGTATTGCTCGTGCTTGCCGACCTTCACCTTGTAGAGCGGCGGCTGCGCGATGTAGATGTGGCCGCGCTCCACCAGCTCAGGCGTCTGGCGGTAGAAGAAGGTCAGCAGCAGGGTGCGGATGTGGGCGCCGTCCACGTCCGCGTCGGTCATGATGATGATGCGGTGGTAGCGCAGCTTGTCGGGGTTGAAATCGTCGCTGCCGGCGCGCGGCCGATGCCGGTGCCCAGAGCGGTGATCAGCGTCAGGATTTCGTTAGAGGTGAGCAGCTTTTCGTAGCGCGCCTTCTCGACGTTCAGGATCTTGCCGCGCAGCGGCAGGATGGCCTGGAACTTCCGGTCGCGGCCCTGCTTGGCGGAGCCGCCGGCGGAGTCGCCCTCCACGATGTAGATCTCGCACAGCGCGGGGTCTTTTTCCTGGCAGTCGGCCAGCTTGCCGGGCAGGCCCAGGCCGTCGAGCACGCCCTTGCGGCGGGTCATCTCTCTTGCCTTGCGCGCGGCTTCGCGGGCGCGGGCAGCGTCGAGGATCTTGCCGCAGATGATCTTGGCGTCGGTGGGGTTCTCCAGCAGCCAGTCAGTCAGCTTGTTGGCGACGATTTCTTCCACCGGGCCGCGCACTTCGCTGGAGACCAGCTTGTCCTTGGTCTGGCTGCTGAACTTGGGCTCAGGCACCTTGACGGACACCACGCAGGCCAGGCCTTCGCGCATGTCATCGCCGGCCACTTCGACCTTGGCCTTCTTGGCCAGGTCGTTGTCGGTGATGTACTTGTTCAGCACCCGGGTCATGGCGGCGCGCAGGCCGGTGAGGTGGGTGCCGCCGTCGCGCTGCGGGATGTTGTTGGTGAAGCAGAGCACGTTCTCGTTGAAGCCGTCGTTCCACTGCATGGAGACTTCAACGCCGATATTGGTGCCCTGGTCCGAAGTCTTGTCGCCCTGGGCGTGGAAGATGTTCGGGTGCAGGGTGGTCTTGCCCTTGTTGATGAACTCAACAAAGCCGCGCACGCCGCCGGCATAGGCGAAGTTGTCTTCCTTGTTATTGCGCTCGTCGACCAGGCGGATCTTGACGCCGTTGTTCAGGAACGAGAGCTCGCGCAGGCGCTTGGCCAGGATGTCGTAGTGGAAGTCGTTGTTCTGCTGGAAGATCTCGGTGTCGGGCAGGAAGTGCACCTCGGTGCCGCGCTTGTCGGTCTCGCCGATGATCTTCATGGGGCTGACCTCGAAGCCATCGCGCATTTCCAGCACGCGGTCTTGCGGCACGCCCTTCTTGAACTCGATCTGGTGGACCTTGCCCTCGCGGCGCACGGTCAGGCGCAGGTATTTGGAGAGCGCGTTCACGCAGCTCACGCCCACGCCGTGCAGGCCGCCCGAGACCTTGTAGCTGTTCTGGTTGACTTGCCGCCGGCGTGCAGCTCGGTCAGGGCGATTTCGGCGGCCGAGCGCTTGGGCTCGTGCTTGTCGTCCATCTTCACGCCGGTGGGGATGCCGCGGCCGTTGTCGATGACGCTGAT
>JACDQM010000030.1 GCA_015657635.1 Roseateles sp. | reverse complement strand
GGCGTTCCAGGCATTGCCGTTGAAGGCAAACATCGAATGGCTGATGTTGTCAAAGCCGGCCTTCACCTTCAGGGCATTGAGCTCCACATCCATCTGCTTGAGCGGCTTGAACTGCGCCGACAGCGACAGCGTGTCGCGCTCGCGCTGCTGCTCGAAGAAATGCGCGCTGATCGAGTTGGGGCCGACCGCGTTCAGATTCGCGCGCAGGGTCGTGGCGCAGCTGCCCACGCAGCTGGGCGGCATCTCCATCGGCGGGTTCTTCGACCAGTCGGTGCTGGTGCTCGTCAGCGAATTGGGCGAGCCGCCGCGGCCATTGGCGTAGTCGGCGCCCCGCACCGTGCCGTAGGACTCGATGCCGTCGCGGCGGATGTGCTCTTCCGAGCGCTGGGCCGACAGCAGCAGGCCGAAGGTGTTGGATTCGTTCTTCCAGCCCACCAGACCCGACAACGTGGGCTTGCCGCTGCCGATGCGGTCATTGTGCAGATAGCTCACCGAGCCGGCCAGCGTCAGGCGCTTGCCCAGGTCCAGCGGCTTGCGGGTCGAGATGTTGACGGTGCCGCCGATCGAGCCTTCGTCCAGCCAGGCTTCCGGCGACTTGTAGACCTCGACCTTGTTGACCAGCTGAGGCGCCAGCAGCGAATAGTTGAAGGTGCGACCCGGCTGGTCGGCGATGAACCAGTCAGCCGACGCGATGGCCTGGCCGTTCAGCAGCGTGCGGTTGAGCGCCGGATCGGTGCCGAGGATGGACACCCGCTCGCCCTGGCCGAAGGCCTTGTCGATCGTCACGCCGGGAATGGTGTTGATCGCCTCGGCCACATTGGTGGCCGGCAGCTTGCCGATGTCCTCGGCCGTGATCGCGTCGACGATGGAGTTGGCATCCCGCTTGGTATCCAGCGCCTTTTGCAGGCTGGCGCGAATGCCGGTCACGACAACGGAATCGAGCTTCGCTGCGTCCTTGCTGTCCTTGGGCGCCGGCGCCTGCTGCGCCTGCGTGGGCAGGCCCAGGGCCAGCAAGGCTGCGGCCGCGATGGCCGAGCGAACGGGGGTCATCACCTTCTTGTCTCTCATGGTCTTGTCTCCGGCTTCTATTTTCAGGTTCAGCACCGCAACGGGTGCAAGAGGGGCACGCCAAACAGCTCACTGGCGTGTTCATAAAACTGGGCGCGGCGCTTGTTCTTGCGCAGCGCCTCAGGGTCGGTGGGCTTGTCGCATTCCAGCGGGCCGTTGATCGCACGGGTGGTGGCACCAAAGCCGGCGCCGGCGTACAAGGCCGCATGCGAGGTCTGCGTGGACTCGCCCGGCTGCGTCATCCAGTACCAAAGCGCGGTCTGCCATGCCACCTTGGAATCGCGCGCCACGCGGTCGGGATCGGCCCAGAGATTCAGTCCCAGGTGGTCGCCGGCCGCCTTGTACTGGTAGTTCCAGCTCAGCTGGATGGGGCCGCGGCCGTAGTACTGCTGACCGGAGGCACAGCCGATGCCATCGTCACGGCGGCAGTAGTGGTCCCAGTTCTCGCGGCGGTACTCGCGCTGGGCGCGCAGCTGGTCAGACTCATGCGCGATCTGGCCCAGAAAGGCGGCCATCTCCTGGCGCTTTTGCTGCTCGCTCCCGCGCGAGGCAAAGCCCGGCGTCTGGCGCACCGCGTCCACAAAGCCTTCGTAGGTGTAGAAAGCGATGCGCTCGGGGAACAGCTGCTCGAACTGCGCGCGGCTCGGCAGAAACACGGTGCCCTCGCCTGCCGGCGCAGCCGCGGCCTGCGTGGGCGCCAGTGCAGCAGTCATCAGGGAAAACAGGGAGGCCCAAAGGCGGACTCGGATCATGCGGAGGTGTCGAAGCATCGATTGCGGATGGCAGACTTTCCGCCCGAGCGCCTACACGGCACTTCAAGGGCTTGTTAAGACATCCTTAACGCGCCTCTCGCTACAGTCCGACCATGCGAATCTGTTTGATCGAGGACGATCTGGAGCTGGGCCGCTCACTGCAAGCCTTGCTGCAGAACGCTGAGCATGAGGTGATGTGGCTGCGCCGCATTGCCGACGCGCGGCTGTGGCTGCAGGAGGGCGGCTTTGACGCGGTGGTGCTCGATCTCGGGCTGCCCGACGGCGACGGCATGGAACTGCTGCATCGCATCCGCCGCAGCGACCGCAAGCTGCCGGTGCTGATCATCACCGCCCGCGACGCGATCGAAAACCGCCTGGACGGCCTGGACGGCGGCGCCGATGACTATCTGGTCAAGCCCTTCGCCGGCTCGGAGCTGCTGGCGCGCCTGCGCGCGGTGACCCGCCGCAGCCTGGCCACCGACGCGGCCGATCAGGCGGCCGAGTGGCAGCTGCGCGATCTGGTGCTGGACGAACCGCGCATGGAAGTGCGCCGCGGCGCGGAGCGGCTGGCGCTCTCGCGCACCGAGTTCAGCCTGCTGCTCACCCTCGTCAAGATGCCTGACCGCGTCGTCACCCGCCGCCAGCTGGAAAACCGCGCGCCCTGCCAGATGGACGGCCGCAGCCTGGACGTGCACATCTCCAACCTGCGCCGCAAGATCGGCGAAGGCTATATCCGCACCGTGCGCGGCGTCGGCTATCTGGTGGAGCGGCATTGAGCGCTGTGCCGGGCGCCCCCGCGCAGCGCTCGCTGTTCGGGCGCAGCGTGGGCGCGCTGTTTGCGGTGCTGTTCCTGACCTGGCTGGTGCTGGTGGCCCGCGAGCTGATCGACATCGGCCTGCTGCAGGTGCGCAACGGCCAGGCCGAGAACGCCCTGTGGGCCGGCCTCGCGCTGGACCGCGCCCGTGAAACCGCCGACACGCAGCCCCAGGCCCTGCGGCAGGCCCTGGACACGCTGGACAACCTGCGCGACCAGGAGTGGCGGCAGAAAGGCCATCGCCCGCCGTTCAGGCTCTTGCAGGTGCTGCAACGCGACCAGCTGCTGATCGAGCTGCGCCCCGATCTGACCGGCCGTGACCGGGTGCTGCCCCAGGAGGCCCGCGCTGGCGAAGACACGAACTGGCTGTTCGTCGAGCAACGCGACGATGCGCGCGGCTTGGTGGTGCGCCGCTGGCAAGAGCGCCCGGGCGACTGGCACTTCAGCCTGGACGGCCTCAGCTACTACGCCCGGCCCCTGCTGTACGGCCTGCCGCTGCTGGTGCTGCCGCTGTGGCTGCTGTTCCGCCTGGGCTTTGCCCCGCTGCAGCGCATGGGCACACTGATCTCGCAACGATCAGCGCAAGACCTGACCCCGCTGCCCCCGACACCCTACAAGGAACTGGAGCCGCTGGTGAACGCCGTCAACTCGCTGATGTGGCGGCTGCAGCAGCGCATGGACCGCGAGCATGAATTTCTGGTGGATGCGGCGCATGAACTGAAAACGCCGCTGGCCGTGGTGCAGCTGGGCGCCGAGGCGCTGGACCAGGGCGACGCGCAAGCGCGCGAAGAAGCCCGCGAGCGCCTGCGCCTGGGGGTGCAACGCGCCACCCACACGGTGCACCAGCTGCTGGCGCTGGCGCGCTCGGGCGCCGACTCGCTCGACCTGAGCAAGAGCCACCACGACCTGGTGGACCTGGTACGCGAGCGCATCGCGCTGTCCAGCGGCCTGGCGGTGCAGCGTCGCATCGAGCTGGAGCTGGTGGCGCCTGAACACCTGGAGATGTGGCTCAACCGCGAGTCAATGGGCAGCCTGGTCGACAACCTGGTGGACAACGCCATCAAGTACTCGCCCGACGGTGCCCATGTGACCGTCAGCCTGGACGCCACGGATGACGGTGAAGCCGCAGCCATCGTGCTGCGCGTCAGCGACCAGGGGCCGGGCATTCCGCAAGCGCTGCGGGAGCGCGTGTTCGAGCGCTTCGTGCGCCTCGACGGCGCGTGCTGCCACGGCAGCGGCCTGGGCCTGACCATCGTCGAACGCGCCGCCGGCCAGCACGGCGCCACCGTGCAACTGCTGGATGGGCCGGACGGCGTGGGGACGACGGTGGAGGTGAGGTTTCCGAGGGGATTGGGGGGCTAAGGAAACTCTGCTGGGCTGCGGATCTGTGCGGCGCCACCGAGATGAACGGCCTGGCGTGCATGACCATCCAGCGGGCCCAGCCCAAGCGGCGGCAAGAGCAATCTGGGCACGATCACCAAGCGCGGCGACACCTACCTGCGGACCCTGCTGATCCAGGGCGCCAAGTCCGTGGTCAACAGCGCACACACGCGCAGCGATCCGATCTCGCGCTGGGCACTGGCGCTCAAGGAGCGCTCAGGATGGCAGAAAGCCGTGGTCGCCCTGGCCAACAAGAACGCGCGCATCCTGTGGGCCGTCATGACACGGGGCGAGCGATTCGATCCGCATCACGTCAGCGTCAAGCCTGGCAGCACGGCTCCGGCTTGATGCTTCGTTCTTCCTTGCACGACGACACGTAGAAGATGCACTGACAGGTCAGACCGGCAGCGGGCAAGCTCGACTAAGCCCTGGTGGCCCAAGCCCAACGGCAGCAGGTCCACGTGAACGGATTGGAGCCCCGCTGAGCGGTTCGTATCTGGGTCCGCAGCGCCAGCTGGCACCAGCAACAAGGCCGTCTGTAGCGTGGCAGTCTGTTCTCTGTTCAGCCCTTCGTCCGGCGACGTGCGCAATGAATGGCAATCAGCCGGGGTCAGGCCTTGATGAGGAAGTCAATGCAAGGGTGTTGACGCGGCGGGAAGTCCCTGTAAGGGGTTAGGCCTCACTTGGCGACCGCCTGAACTCCGCGCTTCCCTCTTTGAGCCCCAACCAAGAAAGCCTGCTCTCGCAGAAGATCTGCATGCTTGGCACGTAGTGCTGCGGTTGCTCGGTACAACCCAAGTACAGCATCGTTAACCCAGGGTAGGTAGTTGGGTTGGAGTTGAAAAGCGGGGACCCGCAGGTCGAGCAGAAGGCTCTTGTCGTTCTGTCGGTGACTTGGTGACGCTTGAGACGGTTATGACCATCTTCCAGTTGAACATCGCGAGCCCTGGCCACGACGTAGGTTGCAAGAGGAGCGCCAGTCATAGCGCGGCAAAGCCTGCAGTGACAGGCTACGACTTGAAGGGGAGCGCCTGCGACGGTGTAGGTGACGTTGCCACAGAGGCAAGAACCGCGGAAGTGTGTCATGGCTGAGAACTGTCGGCGGGGTGTGGCCTGAGGCCTAACGTTGAAGCTAACCGGCCTGCAGCGGCAGGACGCGGCTGGCCGAGAATGAAATGACGGCCAGCCGTGGCATGCCGTTGCGGGTCCGGTTGAGCGACTGGTTAGGGGGCGGGTTGGCCATCATTAGCCGAACTGCGACTTTCCAGAACTGAGGTGAGCGTATTGGCCATGCCCAAGCAGGTCATTACGTGCAGGTAGCACTCTTTCATTCTCTCGAAGTGCACCTTCTCGAAGGACATCAGTGAACTTGGAAAGTCACGGGCGGCAACGAATCTGCGCTGTGCTTCGTTCCATTCGCCATGCACGTAGGCATTCCGGATGTACTTAACAGCTAGGAAGTCTTCGAAAAGCTCCGCGTCAACGCTAAGACCCCGGAGCTTGAAAGAGGTTTTCAGCCTGTCGATCCGCTCCACATTGGAGCCGTCGTCAAAGTAGGAGTAGATGTCCGCGAGCATCGGCTTGCTTTGAGTCCACTCCTTAATCATGCACTCAACGCCACCAACCATCATTACGGCCCACAAGCGGCAGAACGAGGAGTACTTAATGCTGGTCGGAGCGCCTTCCTCCACCGGATGCGAATTGACCAGATCCTCCAGCATGCCTAGGTAGATTTGGTCATCGGAGTAGGCGTCGATAAATTCGCTGACCACGTGTAGCCCCCTAACGTTGAAGCTGAGCCGCGAGCGGCGGCTTGCCGACGCGAGTCGGCTCGAGCGACTGGTTAGGTGTCGCGCCGCGCATAGCGTCTAGTTGAGCAACGATGACAAGTCTGCAGCGACGGCCTCAACTGCTTGCAGCGCCTCTTCGATTGTCTCAATGAGGGGGGTGCCTTCAGCAATACCTGGCTCATTTAGCACGAGCTGAAATCGGAACTGCTGTTTGGGGTTTGGGGCTTCATCGACTTGTCCAATATAGAGCTCAAACCCTGGTTGCAGCGGGAACCCCTTTTCTGCGGGATTGAGGTACAGGTCCATGCCTTCGAACGCTGCAACAGCGTCCATCGGCATGACCTGCGCCAGAGTCGCCGCCATGAGCTGCCCCAGATGGATACCTGCCGCTTGTGACCCGACCGTAAAGAGCAGACGATGCTTCTCAATGTTGTTCAATCGGCCAAGCCGCCAAAGTGCGTCATTTCCACCTTTATAGGGGCGCACTGCATCAATGCGGGCGACTGTCTGAGCGGAGGCTCCACAGAGCTTATTCGCCTTCGATGCATCGTACCTAGCTTGATCGTCGGCAATAGGAAAGTAGATGCCGCGTGGATTCGGCGGGGCATCACCCGTGTCCTTGCAAACCAGTTGATAGGCCAAATGATCGAGCGCGGTAGAGAGGTTCTGAATTGCGTCACCCGCAATGAGCGCGAGGTCATTAGGTGCGGCTTGAGCCTCAGCGACAAAGTAGACGAGCTTCCGCGTTGCAGGATCATGCTTTGAACCGACCTTGAAAGGCGTCGTGTCGAAGAATTCGTCAACGGCCTTCCGAAGCGCACCTGCGTGCGCTCTAGCCCGTTCGATCTTTAACGAGACATGACGAATGCGATCCGCGGCAGTTGACATATAGACACGACACCTAACGTAAATTGGGGCGACAGGCGCTGCGCCCTAACGTCGGCCGATGCTGCATAACCTCGGACGGGATCGCCCCCCTAAGTGCTTGATGCACAGCGGTTTTCCTCAAATTGTATGTATGTTTATACAGTACTAAATTTGCCTGCAAATCCGGCAGCTTGTTACATTGACTTCTGTGCCCTTCCGGAACGCAGTCAGCCTGCATGTTGCCACGACTCGGCGGGTTAGCACCAGCATGCAAATACCTGCTTCCGATGATATGCACCGTGTGCTGATGATCGGCGGTAAGGCGGGGCACAGCCCCTTGGATTCGCTGTCCTGATCGGCGCCGCGCCGCATGGCGGATACCCGTGAACTGGCGCACTCAGCCTGCAGCGGGGACTTATGTGGCAATCACCAAGTTCAGCTGCTGGCAAGCGCTCGGGTCCGTCCAGTTGCTATGCAAGCCATGCCATGCGCCGAACGCACTGCCCACTCATCTTGCAATCCGTCTGTTTCGCGTCATCAGGCCGCAGGCGGGGCACACCGTGCGCCGCTGCAGCGGCGGCGCAGGAAGTACCCGGCCTGTAACGCGGCGCGGCCTAAGATGCCGACCATGAGAATCGCCCTGATTGCCCACGACCACAAGAAAAACGCCATGGTGGACCTGGCCGCCGAGTTCGCCGAGTTCCTGCAGCGCTGCGAACTGGTCGCCACCGGCACCACCGGCGGGCGCTTGCGGGCCGAGGTGGGCCTGACGCGTGTGGAATGCGTGCTCTCCGGTCCGCTGGGCGGCGATCTGCAGATCGGCGCGCGCCTGGCAGTGGGCGAGATGGATGGCGTGATCTTTCTGCGCGACCCCATGACGCCGCAGCCGCACGAGCCCGACATCAACGCACTGGTGCGCGCCTGCGATGTGCACGATGTGCCCTGCGCCACCAATGTCTCGGGCGCGCGACTGATGCTCCAGGCGTGGGCGGCGAAGGCGACGGGCTGAAGCGACGCCGCTCAGGGCGCAGGCGGGCCTGCCTGGAGCCAGCAGTTTTGAGCCGCCCTGTTGTGCTTGTTAAGCGCCGTTGACTGACCGGCTTAGCACCCGTCCTGCACACCGCTTGGCCTCACCCCGCTCCCACGCCAGCTCGCCGTTGACCCACACGGCTTCAACGCCGTCGGCTGGCAGGCAGGGCGTGGCGTAGTCAGCGCGGTCGCTGAAGCGCGCCGCATCGAAGAGCAGCAGGTCGGCGGCCGCGCCTTGGCGCAGCAGGCCGCGGTCGCGCAGGCCGAAGCGTTCGGCGCTCAGGCCGCTCATCTTGTGCACCGCCTGTTCCAGCGTCAGCAGGCCGCGTTCGCGCCCGTAGTGCGACCACACCCGGGCGAACGCGCCCCACAGGCGCGGGTGCGGCACGCTGTCATGCGGCAGGCCGTCCGAGCCGATCATGGCCAGCGGATGGGCCAGGATGCGCGACACATCGTCCTCATGCATCTGGAAGTAGCAGGCACCGCCGGGCTGCAGGCGGGCCACCGCCTCGGGCTCGCTCAGCTGCCACTCGGCGGCGATGTCGGCCAGCCAGCGCCCGGCCAGCTCCGGGTGGGCGCTGGACCAGGTCAGCCGGATCGGCGTCAGGCCATCGGCCAGGTCTTCGCGCAGCACGGTGGAACCCGCCAGATAGGGATACACATCGAGCCCCAGCGCCTGGCGCTGGGCCAGACGTTCGATCAGGGCCAGCGTCTGCAGACTGCGCCCCCACTGCGCGCGGCCCGCGCATTTGTGATGCGAGATGACCAGCGGCAGCCCGGCCTGATGGGCGCAGTCGGCCGCTTCCTCGATGGCGGCCAGCACGCCGGCCATCTCATCGCGCAGATGCACTGCATACACGCCGCCATGCTGCGCTGCCACCCGGGCCAGCGCCAGCAGCTCGGCACGGTCTGCGGCCGCGGCAGGCGTGTAGAACACACCCGAAGACAAGCCCATCGCGCCCTGCGCCAAGGCCTGGTCGAGCAGCTCGCACATGGCGGCCAGCTCTTGCGGATTGGCGGGCCGGTCCCAGCGCGCCATGCAGCGCATGCGCAGCGCGGTGTGGCCGATCAGGCCCACCGCATTGACGGCCGGCCGCGCCGCATGCACCGCATCGCGCCAGGCGGCAAAGCTGCCATAACGGAACTGCTCGCGGGCCAGCAGATTCATCGGCGGGGCCGGCTCCTCGGTGAGCAGCGGCACCAGCGAGATGCCGCAGTTGCCCGTCACCACGGTGCACACGCCCTGGCTGAGCTTGGCCGTCATCGCCGGCCCGGTGATCAGCGCGGCGTCGTCGTGGCTGTGTGCGTCGATGAAGCCCGGCGCCAGCACCAGACCTGCGCAATCGCGGCGCGGCAGTGCGGGATCCAGCTCGCGGTGCAGCTGCGCGCCCAGCGCGGCGATGCGCCCGTCCTGGATCAGCAGATCGCCCTGCCAGGCGGGCGTCGTGCCGGTGCCATCCACCAGGTGCGCGCCATGCAGCAAGAGCGAGCAGGAAGACAGGGCCATGCTGCTGCTCAGCTGAACTGCGTGGTGATGGCGTCCACCACCCGGTCGTCATCGTCGACCACGGCCATCCAGGCCCATTTGTCGAAAGTGGTGCAGGGATGCGAGGGGCCCAGCGCCACGCGGTCGCCCACGGCTGGCCCGGCCACGCTGTCGGCATCCCAGCGCAGATAGGCATGCTGGTCGTTCAAGCCGGTGATGGACCAACCGGGCGGAACCGCAAGGCGCGCTGCAGCGGTCGCCTGGGGCAGATGCCAGACCGGCAGCGGCCAGCCCTGATCGAAGCCCACATCGCGCCGGCCCGCATTCAGCAGCGCCAGGCCCGGCTCGGGGCAGGACAGCACCTGCGTCCAGACCTCCAGCGCGGGGCGCAGGCTGGAGGCGCAGCCGCCGTGGCCTGCGGCACCCAGCGGCGTGCCCAGGCGCACATCGACCTCGTCCACCATGCGCTGATAGAGCCCCCGGTCATGGCAGACATAGCAGCCCGAGCGCAGCAGGCCCAGGCGCGGGCGCGCGGCGCGGCCTGGCACGCCTGGGGCCGCCAGCACCGGCGCCACCAGGTCGAACAGCGCCGAGCCGCCAGCGCTGAGCCACAGCGGCGCAGCGTCAGCGTCGTCCATCAGCTGCTCGGATTCGATGCCGGCCAGCACCGCCTCCACGCGCTGCTGCCAGTGCCGCATCAGGGCGCGGTCAGCAGCCGATTCGCCACGGGCCTCAAGCCCTTCGTAAAAAGCCAGTCCACGCAGCCTCAGCGCCGGGTGCTGCTGCAGCTGCCGGGCCAGGTCCAGCGCCTGCTCGGGCTCACGCACGCCGCAGCGCGAGCTGCCCAGCTCGATCAGCACATCCAGGCGGGTTTCGCCGCGCGCTGCGGCGCCCAGCGCCTGCCAATGCTGGGCCAGTTGCGCCAGCTGCGCGCTGGAATCCACAAAGAAGGCCAGCTCCGGATGGCCATGGCGGCGGCGCAGATCCAGCAGCTCGGCCAGATCGGCGGCGCTCAGCAGCTGATTGGCCAGCAAGGCGCGCCGCGCACCGGCCGCCAGCCCCAGCCGCAGCTGGTGCACATTGGCGAAGGTCAGCCCCCAGGCGCCGGCCGCCAGCTGCTGCTTGAACAGCTGCGGGCTCATCGTGGTCTTGCCATGCGGCGCCAGCTGCACGCCCTGCCCCTGCGCAAACGCCTGCATCCAGGCAATGTTGTGCGCCAGCGCCGATTGGCGCAGCACCGCCAGCGGCAGCGGCAGTTCCGGGCCGCCGAGACGCCAGCCGCGCTGCGCCACCTGATCCAGCGGCAGGGGCGGCTGCAGCGCGGGAAAGCCTTTCAGCCAGGGCCCCAGCCAGCCGGCGCGGGGCGTGTCCAGATCATCTTGCATGGCGCGATCATCGCTGGCGCCGTCTGAAGGCTGTCTAAAGGCGCGGCTTGCCTGCGCTGATGCGCGCGGCGAGACTGCGCGCCCATGAACCCCAGCACCCCCACCCCCAAGCCCAGCCGCCTCGTCTACCTGGGCGCCGAACCTAACGCCAGCGATCGCCAGCCGCGCCCCTTGTCGCCTGCCGTTCGGGCCGGTGATTTTGTCTATGTCTCCGGCCAGGTGCCGGTCGATGCCGAGGGCCAGATCGTCACTGGCGGCATCGAGGCGCAGACCCGGCAGGTGATGGCCAATCTGCAGGCCGCGCTGGCCCTGGCCGGCGCCACGCTGGACGATGTCTGCAAGACCACCATCTGGCTCGAAGACGCGCGCGATTTCGGCGCCTTCAACCGCGTCTACATGGGCTACTTCCCGGGCGGCAAGCCGGCGCGTTCCACGGTGGAATCGCGGCTGATGATCGCCGCCAAGGTGGAGATTGATGCGGTGGCCTACTGCCCGGTGTAGGCCTTTGCCGACCGGCGCTCGCCGCCGGCCTTGAGGCAATCTTCAGTTTTCCTTGAGGCGCGAAGAAGTCGGTCCGACGCAAGATGGCCGCCATGTCCGTTTCTCTTGCTGCCGCACCTCCACTGAACGCCAGCGCCACACCGCCGCTGGCCGGTGCGGGCCTGCTGCCAGCGCCGCAAGCGCTGGGCTTGAAGCCCGGCGCAGGGCCGGCCGTGCTGGGCCTGCGCGGCCTGCAGGCGCTGCCCGTTCCACTCAGCGCGCTGGCCCTGCGCCTGCTGCCGGCCGCGGCCGACACCGCTCCAGCCGCGGTGCTGCAGCTGCATCTGCCCGCCTCCGCCACGCAGGCCCACCCGGCACCTCAGCTGGGCGACGATGAATCCTTCCAGCTCCACCTGTCGGCCGACGTGGTGCAGCTGACGGCTGCCACGCGGGCGGGGGCCAGCCACGGATTGCATGCGCTGTCACAGCTGTGGATGCAGGCACGCATCGATGGCGCTAGCGCCTTGCCTGCGATGCTGATCGAGGATGCGCCGCGCCACCCCTGGCGTGGCCTGCTGGTGGATGTGGCGCGCCGGCCGCTGCCGATGGACGCGCTGCTGCGCCTGCTAGAGACCATGGCCGCCGCGCGGCTGAACGTGCTGCACTGGCATCTGTGCGACGACCAGGCCTGGCGCCTGGCTTCAGAGCGCTTTCCACGCCTGCAGCAGCGGGCCTCGAGCGGCTTCCATTACAGCCTGGACCAGGCGCGCATGCTGGTGCAAGAAGCGGCCGCCCGCGGCATCCGCGTGCTGCCCGAGCTGGACCTGCCCGGCCATTGCTGGGCGCTGGGCCTGGCCTATCCGGAGCTGCTGTGCGAGCCGCGGCCCGGCGCAGCGCAGCGCGGCTTCGGCGTCTTTCCCTGCGCGGTCGACCCTGAGCAGGAGGCCCTGTACGAGTTCATCGACGGCCTGCTGGGCGAATGGGCCGAGGTGTTCCCCGACCGCTTTGTGCATCTCGGCGGGGACGAAATGGCGCCACAACCCTGGGCACAACGCGCTGCCGCCACAGGCACCACGGTCGCGGCGCTGCAGGCGCAGTACCTGGGCCGTGTGGGCGAGATCCTGCAGCGCCACGGCCGGCAGCTGGTGGCCTGGGACGAGCTGGGCGAAGCCCCCGATGCAGTCTTGCCCGCCGGCAGCGTCTTGCAGGCCTGGCGTGGCGAAGCGGCCTTGCGCTGGCAGCCGCAGGGTGTGGCGGGCCGGCTGCGCAGCGCCGGCTACTACCTCGACCAGCTGCACAGCGCGGCCTGGCACTGGCGGCGCCAGCCCGCGCCGTCGACCGTGCCCAGCGCGCCCCACACCGGCATGGCCTGGGGACTGGAAGCGCAGCTGGGCACATGGTCTGTCGAGGGCCGCCTGTGGCTGGACGCCAGCCAGGGGCCGCGGCTGTGGCTGCGCAGCAGCGGCACCCTGGCCGAAGCGCTGGCGCCCCAGGCCATCGCGGATCGCCATTGCCTCTGGCGCCTGCAGGTCGACAGCGATCTGGGCGAACTGGAGCTGTGGGGGCCGGAAGCCGGCGCGCCCACCGATGACAGCGTGAGCAGCGGCTGGCTGCGCCTGGGCAACCGGCGCGTCAGCTGCCGCTGGCATTCACTGGGCGTGCAAGCGGCCGAAGACTGGCCCGGCGCGGCCCCCGGCGCTGCATCCCTGCCCGTATGGGGCGGCGAGGCCGCGCTGTGGTCGGAGCTGATCGAGGCGCCGCAGCTGGCGCTGCGCTGCGGCCCGGGCCTGATGGCGATTGCCGAGCGTCTGTGGCGTGACCCCGCGGTGAGCGCCGAGGCGCTGGCCGCCTTGCCCGCGCGGCTGGCCGCCAGCCAGCGCTGGTTGCAAGCCACGGGCTGCGTGGAACCTGACCCTGCCGGCCCGCTGCTGCATCACCTGGCCCCGGCCGACACCGCGGCGCTGCGGGCGCTGGCGCTGTGGCTGGAACCGGGCGCCGGCTATGCCCGGCATCACGCCAAGAAGCAGACGCAGACCTACCACCAGGACCAGGCCTTGGATCAGCTGGCCGATGCCTTGCCGACCGAAAGCCCGCTGATGGCCCAGCTCGGTGATGACGCACCCGCCTGGCTCGCGGCCTTGCAGCAGCTGTTGCAAGAACTGCCCGGCTGGCGCCTGGCCTTGCCCATGGTGCCAGCGCTCTTGCTGGCCCGGCTCGAATTGCTGGCCCATCTTGGCCTGGCGCTGTGGAGCGGATCTGCAGCTCTGCCGGCGGTGCAGGCACGCGCCACGCAGCGCTGCCTGCATCAGTGCGCCGAGCTGGTGAACGAAATGGTGCCCGCCATGGTGAACGCGCTGCAGCAACGCCTGGATCTGCGCCGCCCGCAGGAGGCGCGCGCATGAAGCGCCACCTGCTAATGGCTTCGATGGTGGCCCTTTCAGCACAGGGCCAGGCCAAGGATCTGGAGCTGCTGCACTGGTGGACGGCCGGCAGCGAAGCCTCGATGGTGGCCGAGCTTCGCCATCAGGCGCGCCAGGCGGGCCTGCCCTTGAAGACCTCGGCCGTGGCCGGTGCCGCGAATGCCAACACCGTGCTCAAAACGCGTTTCTGTCAGGCCAGCCGCCGTCAGTAGCGCAGACGGACAAGTCGGTCCGGGTATGGGGCGAGGCCGTGCCGCTGGCCGACCTGGGGCCGGTGGTCACGAAGGCTTTCTCGGCGCTGCCGCATGCGGTGGCGGCCGAGCTGCGCCATGAGCAGCGCCCGGTGGCCGTGCCGCTGAATGTGCACCGGCTGAATGTGATGTGGAGCAATCTGCGCCTGCTGCGCGCACAACAGCTGGGTGTGCCGCGCGACTGGGACGAGTTCCATGCCACGGCCAAGACCCTGCAAGCGCGCGGTGTGCTGCCGCTGGCGATCGGCAGCTCGGCCGGCCAGCGGCTGAGCCTGTTCGTCAATCTGGTGCTCGGCCGGGCGGGCCGCGATTACTTCGAGCGCGCGCTGCTGCACGCCGACCCGCGCCTGCTGCAAGCCCCGCAGATGCTGGACCTGCTGGCCGAGTTCCGCAGCCTCAAGGCCTATACCGATGCGGGCCAGGTCAGCCGCGACTGGGCCGGCGCCACGGCGCTGCTGCTGCAGGGCAAGGCGGCCTTCCAGTTCACCGGCGACTGGGCCAATGGCGAGTTCCAGAAAGCGGGCTGGCAGGCCGGGCAGGACTACGACTGCACATCGGCACCCGGACATGGGCGCCTGCACTATTTCGAGTTCGACCGCCTGATCTTCTTTGCCGCCACCGACCCCAAGGAAGTGGCCGCACAACGACAGCTGGCCAGCCTGCTGCTGCGCGCCGCGACATCGCGCCAGCTGGCCCAGATCAAGGGCGGCATTCCGGTGCATCGAGACGCCGACCTGGCCGGCTTCAACGCCTGCGCGCAGCGCTCGGCCGCCGACTTCAATGCCGGCGATGAACAAGGGCAGCTGGTGCTGGCGCTCAGCGCGCGGCTGGGTGAAAGCGCGTATGGCGGCCTGCGCGACGCGCTGTCCGCTTACTGGGCCAGCGATCGCATGACGGCGCAGCAAGCGCAGCGCCGGCTGATGCAGGCCATGTCGAGCAGGGACTGAGAGACCATGAAGATGCTGATCAAGGGCCTGCGTGCCGCCGGCGCCGAGCGCCGCAGCGCGCTGGCCTGCCTGATTCCGATGCTGCTGCTGGGCGCCGTGTTCTTCTACGGCTTCCTGCTTTGGACGGGCTGGCTGTCGCTGACGCGCTCCAACCTGCTGCCCAGCAATGATTTCGTCGGCCTGCTGCAATACCGCCGCCTGCTGGAAGACCCGCGCTGGCAGGCCTCGCTGTGGAACCTGCTGCGCTTCAGCCTGGGCTTTGTGCTGCTGCCCTTGCTGATCGGCCTGGGCCTGGCCGTGCTGCTGGACCAGCGCTTGCGCGCCGAGGGTGTGCTGCGCTGGATCTATCTGCACCCGATGGCCTTGTCGATGGTGGTCACTGGCAGCGCCTGGCGCTGGCTGATGGACCCGGAACAAGGCCTGGCCGAAGGTGTGCGCCGCCTGGGCTGGACGGAGTTCCGCTGGGATTGGCTGGCGCAGGAGGACATGGCGGTCTATGCGCTGGTGGTGGCGGCCGTGTGGCAGATCAGCGGTTTCGTGATGGCCATCTTCCTGGCCGGCCTGCGCGGCATCGACGAGAGCATGGTGCAGGCCGCAAGGCTCGACGGCGCCAGCGGCTGGACGCTGTACCGGCGCGTGTTGCTGCCCCAGCTGGGACCCTGCCTGTTCTCGGCCTTGCTGATCCTCCTGCCCGCCGCGATCAAGACCTTCGACCTGGTGGCCGTGCTCACCGAGGGCGGCCCGGGCCAGAGCAGCGAGCTGCCGGCCTTCTACATGTTCCAGATGGCCTTCGAGCGCAGCCGCCTGGGCCTGGGCGCGGCCAGCGCCATCGTGATGGTGATGATGGTGCTGTCCATCGCCCTGCCCTATGCCTTCAGGCGCAGCACGCCGCGGAGTGCGGCGGCATGAGGCGCCTGCTGCTGTACGTGATCGCCGTGCTGGCCGCCGTCATCGTGGCCATGCCGGTGCTGCTGATGCTGGCCAACAGCCTGAAGTCCGGGCTGGAGGTGCAGCAGGGCAGCTTTCTGAGCTGGCCCACCGAGCCCAGCTTTGCGGCCTGGCGCCAGGCCTGGCGTCTGCTGGCCGGCAGCTTTGGCGCCAGCCTGATGCTGGCCGTGCCGGCGGTGCTGCTGTCGGCCCTGCTGGCTGCGATCAACGGCTTCGTGCTGTGCAAATACCGCTTCAAGGGCGAGCGCTGGGTGGGGCTGTTGCTGGTGCTGGCCTTCTTCCTGCCGATCAAGGTCTATCTGCTGCCGCTGGCGATCAGCATGGCCCGCCTCGGCCTGGACCGCTCGCTGGGGCTGTTGATTGCGATCCACGTGATCTACAGCCTGCCGCTGGCGCTGTTCTTCCGCAACCACTTCCTGTCCTTCCCGGATGAGCTGCTGCATGCGGCGCGCCTGGATGGCGCCAACTTCTGGCGCCTGCTGTGGCGCATCGTGCTGCCGCTGTCACGGCCGATATTCGTGGTGGTGCTGATCCTGCAGTTCACGACCATCTGGAACGAATACCTGTTCGGCCTGGTGTTCGGCCCTGACGGCGCGCGCCCCATCACCGCGGCGCTGGCCCAGCTGGCCGCCCAGACCGAGACCGGCGCGCGCGCCTATCCGCTGGAGATGGCCGCCGCGCTGCTGGCCGCAGCGCCGACGCTGCTGGTCTATCTGCTGGCGGGGCGGCACTTCACGCGCGGCCTGATCGCTGGCGCCGTCAAGGGATGAGCACGAACACGATGATGACGACAACGAACGAACGCAGCAGCGGCCTGCGCATCCGCGGCCTGCACAAGCGGATTGGCGCCCAGCAGATCCTGGACGACATCCATCTCGATCTCGACCCTGGCGAGATGCTGATCCTGGTCGGCCTTCGGGCTGCGGCAAATCTTCCTTGCTGAACATCGTGGCCGGCTGCAGCAGGCGGACACCGGCGAAATCACGCTGGACGGACGGCGCATCGATGCCCTGAGCCCGCGCGAGCGCGACATCGCCATGGTGTTCCAGAACTACGCGCTGTACCCGCACATGAGCGTGGCGCAGAACCTGGGCTTCGCCCTGGAGATGCAGGGCTGGCCACGCGCGCGCCGCGAGGCCCGGGTGGCTGAGGTGGCCCAGCTGCTGCAGTTGCAGAACCTGCTGGAGCGCCGGCCTGCGCAGCTCTCGGGCGGGCAGCGGCAACGCGTGGCCATGGGGCGCGCGCTGGCCCGCCATCCGCAGCTGTTCCTGTTCGATGAACCGCTGTCCAACCTGGATGCGCAGCTGCGCGCAGAGATGCGCGGCGAGATCAAGCTGCTGCATCAGCGCCTGGGCCGCAGCGCGATCTATGTGACCCATGACCAGACCGAGGCGATGACGCTGGGCCAGCGCATCGCGGTGCTCAAGCAGGGCCGGCTGCAGCAGGTGGGCACGCCGCAGCAGATCTACCAGCAGCCGGACAATCTCTTCGTCGCGCAGTTCCTGTCAGGCCCGGGCTTGAACCTGCTGCCGGCCCGGTTGGCCACCGACGGCGCCTTGCGCCTGCTGGCGCCCGGCACGGAGCCGCTGGAGTGGATGCCGGACCGGGCCTGCCTGCCGCCCTTCAACAGCATGGTGGGCCGCTGCCTGCTGCTGGGCTGGCGGGCAGAGACGCTGGGCTGCACCGAGCAGCTGCGCAGCGAACCCGGCACGCTGCGCCTGCAGGCCCAGCTGCGCCTGATCGAGCCGCTGGGCCCTGACTGCTGCCTGCAACTGCAGCTGGGCGAGCAAAGGCTGCACATGCGCCTGCCGGGCTGGCCCGCGCTGTCGCCCGGGCAGGACATCCGGATCGAGCTGCCCAGCGCCTCGATGTGGGTGTTCGACGCCGAAACCGGCGCACGCCTCAGCTGAGACGAACCCGCTCGTCGGGCGTGAACAGGGGCAGCGGCTGCGGCTCGCGGTAGGCAAAGCCCTGCGCGAAGTCCACCCCGAGCTGGCGCAGCTCGCCGATCACCGCATCGCTTTCGGCGTACTCGCCCACGGTGCGCAGGCCCATGATGTGGCCCACGCGGTTGATGGTCTCGGCCATCGCGCGGTCGATCGGGTCGGTGGCGATATTGCGGGTGAAGCTGCCGTCGATCTTCAGATAGTCCACCGGCAGCGCCTTCAGATAGGCCAGTGAGCTGCTGCCCACGCCGAAATCGTCCAGCGCGAAGCGCAACCCCATCGCGCGCCCGGCCTGCATGAAGACGGTGGCCGCGCGCAGATTGTGGATGGCCGCCGTTTCAGTGATTTCCAGGCAGATCGCGCCTGCTGGCAGCTGGTGGCGCTCAAGCTGCTCGCGGATGAAATCGAGTGTGCCCTCGGCATTGATGCTGGTGGCCGACAGATTGATCGAGCAGGTCAGCGGCGCAGCCCCCAGCGCCTGCTCCAGGCTGCGGTAGCGCGCCAGCATCGTGCCGATGACCCAGCGGTCGATGGCCGGCATGATGTTGTAGCGCTCGGCTGCAGGCAGGAAGACCGTGGGCAGCACCAGCGTGCCATCGGCCTCGCGCAGGCGCAGCAGCAGCTCGATATGCAGACCTTCGTCGGCCTGCGTGTCGCCGAGCGGCAGATAGGGCTGGTAGTACAGCAGGAAGCGATCTTCCTCCAGCGCGCTCTGCAGGCGGGCCGCCCAGCCCACGGCAGCACGGCGCTGCTGCATGTCGGCATCGCTGCTCTGGAACACGCAGACCCGGTTGCGCCCCTGTTCCTTGGCGGCAAAGCAGGCCGTGTCGGCGCAAGCCAGCAGCTCATTGCGGCTTTGCAGCTCCGTTTCGGCGGCTGCCAGGCCGATGCTGACGCCAACGGTGAACGCACGCCCCTCCCAGATGAAGCGGTGCTGATGCACGGCCGCGACCAGGTCGGCGGCGATCAGGCGCGCGCGCTCCATCGAACAGCCGTCCAGCAGCAGGCTGAACTCGTCGCCGCCCACGCGGGCCAGCGTGTCCGATTCGCGCAGCCGCGACCGCAGCAGCTCCGCCACCTCCTTGAGCAGCAGATCGCCGGCCGCATGGCCACAGCTGTCGTTGACGATCTTGAAGCAGTCCAGGTCCATGCAGGCGACCACCAGCGACCGGCCCGACTCACCGCCCGCCTTCAGCGCCTGGTCCAGGCGCGTCTCAAACTCGCGCCGGTTGGCCAGGCCGGTGAGCGCATCGTGCGTGGCCGCCCAGCTGATGCGCTGCGCCATGCGCCGCGTCGCAGTAACGTCCCTGAACACCATCACGCTGCCGACGATGCGGCCTTCGCCATCGCGGATCGGCGCGGCCGAGTCCTCGATCGCGATCGAGCTGCCGTCGCGGCGCAGAAGCGCCACGTCGCGGCCGGTGAAGGGGCAGAACATGCCTTCAGCGATGGCGCGCGGCACCAGCGTGGGCATGGGCTGCATGCTGCGTTCGTCGACCAGACTGCAGACCTCGGCCAGCGGCCGGCTGCGCGCCTCGTCCAGCGGCCATTGCAGCAGGCGTTCGGCCACCGGGTTCATGTAGTCGATGCGGGCCTGCGCGTCGGTGGTGAGCACGGCATCGCCGATCGAATGCAGGGTCACGCGCGCGCGCTCCTGCGTATCGCGCATTTCGGTGGCGATACGGCGATTGGCGCGGCGCAGATTCAGCAGCACGCCCAGCACGCCGCTGGCTGTCAGCAAGGCGCCCAAGGCCACCAGCGCGGTCTCGCCCCAGAGTTGCCGCAGCGATGCGCGCATCTCGATGCGGCCGGCCGGCTGACCGGCGTCGAACAGCGGCACGCTGCGCAGCAGCAGCGGCGGCGCCAGCTCGTGCCGGGACTCGACCACCACCGCGCCGTCGCTGGCGTAGATCACCGCATGCTCGTCCTCGAGCTCCAGCGGCATGCGCTGGATCAGCGCCAGCAGGCGGATCTCCTCATAGCGCCACAGCTGCGGCGAGCGGCTGATCAGCTGCGTCACCAGCTCGGCCTTGACCTCGGCCTTGGTCTGCAGTGCGGCGGCGCGCGCGCCATAGTTCAGGCTGAAATAGGCGGCCGGCACCGCCAGCGCCAGCAGTAGCAACAGGGCCAGGACGCTGCCCAGCAACAGGCCCGATGCGCGCCGAGCGAGAGAGCCTGCGCTCATGGCACCCAGTAGCCGTTGCGCAGCAGGATCTCGCGGCCCGCCGGCGTGCGGGTGAACTCGATGAAGCCGTGCGCGGCAGCACTGGAGCGCGGCCCGCTGACCAGCAGCAGGGACTTGGCAAACGGGTAGCGGCCATCGGCAAGATGGCGCGGTTCAGGCGGCACACCGTTCAGCGTCAAGGCCTTCAGCGCACGCTTCTCGCTGATCAGCAGAGCCAGCGTGGCCGGACCGAAACTGCCGGGCGTGCGCTCCAGCGCATCGGCCGCGTCCTGGTCGGTGACCGCGAACAACATGCCCTTGCGCTGCTCGGCCGCCAGCTTGGCCTCGCGCATTGCCGGCGAGATCGATTTGATGGTCTCGCTGTCGGCATCGCCGACCGGCCGCAACACCAGCCGGATCGGCGTGCCGTCGGGCCAGCGCTCCAGCCGGCCGGCATAGATCTCGACCAGCTCCTGGCTGTTGATACCGCGCGCCTTGTTGCTGCTCTGCGTGGCAAAGACGAAGGGCGTGCGCCCGTACTCCACCGCCTGGGCGCCGGCCTGTTGCTCCGGCGCACTGAGCGGCCGCGCGCTCACCGCGAGCTGGATGGCGCCGGCCAGCACCGCCTTGATGCCACCGCCGCTGCCCATGCTGGGCAGCACCTGCACGCTCAGCCCCGGCTGCTGCCGGGCATAGGCCTCGCCCAGCAGGCGCATGGTGCCCAATGCAGCGCCCGTGCCGCCGATGCTCAGAACTTCGGCCTGCGCGCCAAGCGCCAAGCCCACCAGCGCCAGCACTGCCAGCGGTCTGCCTATGGACAAGCTTTGCATCATGTGGGGGTGGTTCAGCAGAACACCTGTGCAGGATAGCCCACTGCCCAGGCCGCCGCGTGTCAGGCAGAACCGGCTGATGCTCAGTGCAGCAGCGGCGCCCGCTCCAGCCCGGGCTGCGCTCGCGCGGCGAAGGCTCAATGCTGGCCGGCGCGCGCGGCAGCACGGGCGCAGCGGTGATCAGGCGCGCGAGGAGCGGGTCGGCCGCGGATGGAAAGAATCAGCCAGCGCCGCTGTCCCCTGATTGGGGGACCGCTGCCGCGCAACACCAGGCCGCCATCCCGACGGGCGCTGTTGGATCGCCCACTCAGCGGGGCGGTGCCAGGCATGGCATCGCGAGCGCGCCTTCCACGGCGCTCCTCAGCCGTGGCTTCGATCAGAACTCGTTCTCTTCGCCCCAGGGCAGCATCAGCGTCAGCATCAGCAGCTTGTTGAACTCAGGCTCGAAGTGGTCAATGATGGCCTGCGGCTCCGGCACCAGCGCCTCGGCCGTAATCAGGCCGAACTGCACATTGCCGGCATAGGTCAGGATGGACACGCCGACGCCGATGTCGCCGGATTGCGGCACCCAGAACATCACCCGTTCCACCGTGCTGCCGCAGAACTTCAGCGCCTCGGCCGGGCCGGGCACATTGGTCATCACCGCGGTGGTCTTCTTGGCGAAGATGCCCAGCATCGCGTGCTGCACCGGCTTGATCAGCAGGCCCGCCACCGACAGCAGGCCGAAGGCCAGCACCGGCTGGAAGCTGCCCTTCAACTCCTGCATGCGCTGACGTACCGCGTAGAGGCGCTCCACCGGATTGGCAATGCCGATCGGCAGCACCAGCGGCACCAGGCCGAAGCGGTTGCCCAGCTGATAGGCTTTCTCCAGCGGGCGCAGGTTCACCGGCACCATCACACGGATTTCCTTGCCGCTGGGGTTCTCGCCCTGTGCGCTGAGATAGCGGCCGAAGGCGCCGGCCACGCAGGACAGCAGCACATCGTTGACCGACGCGTTCATCGCCTTGCCCACGGCCTTGACGGCGTCCAGCGGCAGGCCATCATCCCAGGCCACTTTCTTGCGCGTGCCGGGCGGGCCCTTGAGCAGCGTGGGCGAGTCATCCTCCATCAGCGCAAAGGCCGCCACATCGCTGACCGCCTGGTAGCCCATGCGCGCCATGTCCACCGAGCTGTCGATCGGATGCGGCGGATGCGCCAGCACGTCCACCGACTTGCCGACGCCGTCACCGGCCAGATGGATGGCCTTGATGGTCATGTCGCTGATCGGGCGCAGCAGCATATCGGTCAGCCAGTCCTGGTCATCACGCGGCTGCTGCTTGCGCCGGGGCGGCGCCTTGCCGCCGTCGGTGATGGACAGCATCACGGTGATCAGCGCCACGCCATCGGCGATGCAGTGATGGATGCGCGCGATCAGGGCACTCTGTCCGTTCTCATAGTCTTCCACCAGCTGGAACTGCCACAGCGGATGCGCGGCGTCCAGCGGCGTGGCGGCCAACTCGGCCACACGCTGCTGCAAGGCCGCCTGGCGCGACTGCCCGCGCCGCGGCAACAGGATCTCTTGCAGCACATGGCGGTTGATGTCGAAGTCTTCGTCCTCTTCCCAGACCGCGCCCAGTGCGTCCTGCAGCACGCGCTGGCGAAAGCGCGCGTACTGCAGCAGGCGGGCCTCCACCCGTTCGCGCAGCGCCGCCACCGTGATGCCGGGACGGATGAACCAGACACCGACGATCATCATCAGATTCGCCTCGGTATCCATCCGAAGCCAGGCGGTATCCACCCGCGACATGCGTTCCTGTGCTGAGGCCAAGACTGTCTCCTGTTGTGTCGTTCTGTCGCTCTAGAGTGACCAATCCACACGATGCTGGGTAACATCGTCGCCGTCCATCCCGATTGTCACCAAGTCGGGTTCAACCCATCACCCAGGAGACATGATGAGCCTCAAGGAAAAGTTTGAAGCGGCCATGGCCGAGTCCAAGAACCTGCCCGAGCGTCCGGACAATATGACGCTGCTGAAGATCTACGCGCTCTTCAAGCAAGGCAGCAGCGGCGATGTGGAAGGCTCGCGCCCCGGCTTCACCGACATGGTCGGCCGCGCCAAGTACGACGCCTGGGCCGCCCTCAAGGGCACCAGCACCGACGACGCGATGCAGCAGTACATCGACCTGATCGAATCGCTGAAGTAAGTCGTCAGCCCACCCGGCACAAGCAGTGAAAACGGCGGCCCATGGCCGCCGTTGTCGTTCAGGCGTCGGCCGATTCAGGCCTTCTTCTTGGCGCCGCTTTTCGCTGCCGCCACGGCCTTCGTCTTGGCCGGCTTGGCGTTGCTCAGCAGCGTGTCCAGCTCCTTCTGCACCTCGGCTTCGATGCTGCCGCGGAAGGCGCCCAGCAGCAGACCCAGCTTGGCGCTGAGCTCGAAATGCTCGGCCGTGACGATCAGCTCGCCCTTGACGCCAGAGCGGCTGAAGCTGACGGTGTCGCTGGTCTCGCCTTCCAGCACCGTGCATTCCATGTCGAACTTCTGCTCGACCTGCTCGGCCCAGTCCCAGGCGATCTCGCGGGCGCGCTCCAGGCCCAGGCTGTGTTCGCGGTGGATGTGGATGTCGGCCATGCTCGGGTGCTCCTAGGGTTGCGGCTTTGTCTTGCTGACATCATCGCCGAGTTCGCGGCGGCGCTGTTCGGGCGGCAGCGCGGCCAGGCGGCGCACCTCGGCATGAAAGCGGCCCCAGTCGCGCTGCTGCCGTTCGAACAGGGCCACAAAACCCGGGGTCAGGTCTGAATAGGCGGCCTGGATGGCCAGGCTGGCGTTGCTGGCGCCGGCCATCCACGCGTCATATCGTTTGTCAGCGCCCCAGGGGCCGTCACGCAGCGCGGCATGCTCGGCGCGCATGGCGGCCAGCAGCCCGGCCTTGTGCTCGCGCTGGGCCTGAGGGGCAAGGCGGCTGCGGTAGAGCGCATCCAGCTGCTGGCGGTAGCGGGCGGTCAGCGCCTGGAACTCGGCACGTCGCTGCTGGCGCTGGGCGTGGGCGGCAGCGTCGACAGGCCCTTGCGCACCGCGCTGCGCCAGCCAGGCTTGCAGGCCCAGCTGCTCAACCGCGCTGGCATAGCTCTCGTTGAAGGCGGTGTCGTCAGCCACATACAGCACCTGGTGCGCCAGCTCGTGGAAGATCAGGCCGGCCAGCTCGGGCTCGGGGTAACGGATGAAGGTGCTCAGCAGCGGATCGCCCCCCATCCAATTGGTCCAGCCCAAGGTGGAGTAGGCCGGCACGCCGTAGACCCAGACATCCCAGCCCTGGCCGCGCAGCTCGGCCGCCAGTGCCTCGGCCTGCTCGCGGGCGAAGAAGCCGCGGTAGCCGGCACAGCCCATCAGCGGATAGCACCAGGTCTTCAGTTGCAGGCTCAGCTCGGGCGCGGCCACCACATTCCAGACCACCGCCGGCCGCTGCAGATCGGCATAGCGGCGGTAGCTGGCGTTGTCCGGCAGCGCCAGCTCGCGCACCGCGAACTCGCGCATCTGCTGGCTGAGCATGAGGCGCTCACGCAGCGCGGGCGCCAGATCGGGCTGGGCCAGCCATTCGTCCACCGGCTTGGCCTTGGCCAGCAGCTCCAGATGGCCGCCCACCGCCTGCCCCAGATAGCCGACCTGGGCGCAGCCGCTCAGCAGCGCCAGGCTCAAGGCCGCCAGCCAAGGCCTCATGCGCTGGCTTCCACCTCGACCAGGCAGTCGTAGAAGCACGGCGCCTCGCCCATATCGGTCAGGCGCTGGTGCGTCACTTCATTGACATTGCTGCCACGCGGCCCGAGCTTGCGCCACCACACACCCAGGCCGTTGACCACGCCGGGGCGCGCGCGGGCGCTGATGCTGGCCTTGCAGTGGTAGCTACCGCGCTCATTGAACACCCGCACCAGGCCGCCATCGGCCAGGCCGCGCGCGGCGGCGTCGTCGGCATGGATCTCCAGCAGCGGCTCGCCCTCGATATCGCGCAGGCTCTTCACATTGACGAATGATGAATTGAGGAAGTTGCGCGCCGGCGGCGAGATCATCGCCAGCGGAAAGCGCGCAGCCAGTGCCGGCGTGGACTGCTGGCTTTCGTAGTTGGGCAGGTAGTCGGCACCGGCGGCCTGCGCGCGGCCGTTCGGCGTGGCGAAGCCGCCGTCGGCAAAAGGCGCCTCGGCGATGGGCAGACTCTGCCAGCCCTGCTCGGCCAGCGCGTCGAAATCAATCTCTGCGGTGAAGGCCTGACGCGCCAGCTGTTCGTCCGTTTCGGCGAAGCAGGCATCGTTGAAGCCCATCGCAGCAGCCAGCTCGCGGAAGATCTGCGTGTTGGGCTTGGCCTCGCCCAGCGGCGCCACCGCCGGGTGGTTGATCAGGATATCGGTGTGGCCATAGCTGGTGTGCACATCCAGATGCTCCAGCTGGGTGGTGGCCGGCAGCACATAGTCCGCCAGGTCGGCGGTGTCGGTCATGAAGTGTTCCAGCACCACGGTGAACAAATCGCTGCGCTGGAAGCCTTTGAGCACCTTGGGCGACTCGGGCGCCACCGCCACCGGGTTGCTGTTGTAGACGATCAGCGCTTCGATGCGCGGCGCCAGCGTCTCGTCCAGCAGCGCGTCACCGATGCTGCTCATATTGACCATGCGCGGCTGGCGCCCGGCCAGCAGATCGGGGCGCTCCAGCTGCGGATTCTTGAAGGGTGCGAACCAGCCCGAGCTGGACAGCAGCAGGCCGCCGGCGCGCGAGCGCCAGGCGCCCGTCAGGCAGGGCAGCAGCGCCACCAGGCGCACCGCATTGCCGCCGCCGCGCACGCGCTGCATGCCGTAGTTCAGGCGGATCGCGGCCGGCTTGGCCTGCGCATAGTCGCGCGCCAGGCCGCGCACCTCATCGGCGGTGATGCCGCAGACGGCAGCGGTCTTCTCGGGAGTCCAGGCCAGGGCGCGAGCCTTCAGCTCCTCGAAGCCGTCGACATGGCGGGCGATGTAATCGTGGTCCAGCCAGTCATGCGTGATCAACTCGTGCATCAGGCCCAGCGCCAGCGCACCGTCGGTGCCGGGCAGCAGCGCGATGTGCTGGTGGCATTTATCGGCCGTCTCGGTCTTGCGCGGGTCAATGCAGATCAGCTTGGCGCCATTGCGTTTGGCCTGGTTGGCATAGGTCCAGAAATGCAGGTTCGAGGCGATCGAGTTGCTGCCCCAGATCAGGATCAGCTGGCTCTCGGCAAAGAAAGGCAGGTGCATGCCCAGCTTGTGGCCGTAGGTGGCGCTCAGCGCCGCCGCACCGGCCGAGGCGCAGATGGTGCGGTCCAGCCGCGCCGCGCCCAGTTTGTTGAAGAAGCGTCCGGCCATCGCCTCGCCCTGGATCAGGCCCATGGTGCCGGCATAGCTATAGGGCTGGATGGCTTGCGGATCGCGCGCGGCAATGGCCTTCAGGCGGGCGGCGATGTCGCTCAGCGCCTCGCTCCAGCTCACCGGCTCGAAGCGCGGCGGCTCGGTCTTGGCGCTGATGCGCTTCATCGGCCGCAGCACGCGCTCGGGGTGGTAGGTGCGCTCGGGGTAGCGCGAGACCTTGGTGCACAGCGCACCATGGGTGCTGGGATGGTCGGGCTGGCCCTGCACCTTGATGACGCGGCCGCCCTCCACCGTGATGCGCAGCGCGCAGGTATCGGGACAGTCGTGCGGGCAGGCGCCCTTGACGGTGGTGGTGGTGTTCGCGGTCGGGGCAGTACTTTCACTCATGGCCGAACTATTGCACATCGCCCAGTCGTGAGACCTTGGTCATGCCATGCCAAACCCCGCCGAGTAAACTGGTCCGACACCCTGCAGGGCGGCCTGATGGCCGCCTTAAAACGGAGCCCCTGCCCATGAAGCTGATCGATTCCATCCTGGCCGATGCATCCAGCATCGCCACCCTGCGACGAGATATCCACGCCCACCCTGAGCTCTGCTTCCAGGAAGAGCGCACCTCGGACCTGATCGCCAAGGCCCTGACCGAATGGGGCATCCCGGTGCACCGCGGCCTGGGCACGACCGGCGTGGTGGGCATCGTCAAGAACGGCACGTCCGACCGCGCGGTGGGCCTGCGCGCCGACATCGACGCGCTGCCGATGACCGAACACAACCACTTCGCCCACGCCAGCACCTACCCCGGCAAGATGCACGCCTGCGGCCATGACGGCCACACCGCGATGCTGCTGGCGGCGGCCAAGCACCTGGCCACGAACCGCAATTTCGATGGCACCGTCTATCTGGTGTTCCAGCCGGCCGAAGAAGGCGGCGGCGGCGCGCGCGAAATGATCAAGGATGGGCTGTTCAAGCTCTTCCCGATGGAGGCGATGTTCGGCGCCCACAACTGGCCCGGCATGGCGGCCGGGCAGTTCGCACTGAAGAACGGGCCGGTGTTCGCATCCAGCAATGAATTCAAGATCACCGTGCGCGGCAAGGGCGGCCACGCCGCACTGCCGCACGTCGGTGTGGACCCGGTGCCGGTGGCCTGCCAGATGGTGCAGGGCTTCCAGACCATCATCACGCGCAACAAGCGCCCGATCGATGCCGGCGTGATCTCGGTGACGATGATCCATGCCGGCGAGGCCACCAATGTGATCCCCGACGCCTGCGTGCTCGAAGGCACGGTGCGCACCTTCACGCTGGAGGTGCTGGACCTGATCGAGCGCCGCATGCAGGCGGTGGCCGAGTCGATCGGCGCGGCCTTCGACTGCACGGTGGAGTTTTCCTTCACCCGCAACTACCCGCCCACCATCAACCACCCGAAGGAGACCGAGTTCGTGCGCAACGTGCTGACCGAGATGGTGGGCAGCGACAACGTGCAGGAGTTCGAACCGACGATGGGCGCTGAAGACTTCAGCTACTTCCTGCTGGAGAAGCCCGGCTGCTACTTCCTGATCGGCAATGGCGACGGCAGCCACCGCGTCGGCGGCCATGGCCTGGGCCCATGCATGCTGCACAACCCCAGCTACGACTTCAACGACGAGCTGATCCCGCTGGGCGGCTCGATGTGGGTGAAGATGGCAGAAGCGTGGCTGAACAATCCGCGCCCCTGAGATGAGCGCCGCCCTGCACTTCTCGCAAAGCTACGCCGAGGCGCGCGAGAAGTTTCTCGCCGCCGTTGAAGCGGCCGGCCTGGACAACGAGCCGCACTGGCATCCGCTCTTGGGCCGCGATGGCGAACGCCTGGCGATGGATGTGGTGCGCCAGGGCGCTGCGCCGGGTGCGGCCAAGAAGTTGCTGATCATCAGCAGCGCCTGCCATGGCGTGGAAGGCTATTGCGGCTCCGGCGTGCAGATCGCGCTGCTGCGCGACCCGAGCTGGCATGCCGCGGTGAAGGCCGCCGGCGTGGCCGTGCTCTACATCCACGCGCTCAATCCGCATGGCTTCTCGTTCTGGCGCCGCGTCACGCAGGAAGGCGTGGACCTGAACCGCAACTTCCTGGACTTCCGTCACCACCAGCCCCTGCCCGCCAACCCCGGCTACGACGAGATCGCCGCCGCGGTGGTGCCTGCGCACTGGCCGCCCAGCGAGGCTGACGAGGCCGTGCTGAAGGATTACGCCGCCCGCCATGGCGAGCGCGGCCTGCAGGCCGCGATGAGCGGCGGGCAGTACGCCTATGAGCAGGGCCTGTTCTACGGCGGCCAGGCGCCGACCTGGAGCAATGTGACCTTGCGCCATGTGCTTGAAGAGCATGGCCGCGGTGCCCAGGACATCGCCTGGATCGATCTGCACACCGGCCTCGGCCCTAGCGGCCTGGGTGAGCTGATCTGGGCCGGCCGCGACGACGCGGCGGCGATTGCCCGCGCGCGCCAGTGGTGGGGCCAGAAGGTGACCTCGATCTACGACGGCAGTTCCACCTCGGCCCTGCTGCAAGGCCTGATGTGGGGCGCCATCTTCGACGCCTGCCCCGAGGCGCGCTACACCGGCGTCGCGCTGGAATACGGCACGGTGCCCTGGAGCGAGGTGACCCAGTCGCTGCGCGGCGACCACTGGCTGGAAGCCCATCCCGAGGCGCCGGCTGAGCTGGCCGCGCAGATCAAGCAGCGCATCCGCGATGCCTTCTATGTCGACACTGACGAGTGGAAGCAGCGCATCGTCGAGCAGGCGCAGGACACCGCGCGCCAGGCCTTGCGGGGGCTGGAAGGCCGGGCTTGAGCAGCAGCCAGCCGACGCAGGCCGCTGCCCTGCTGCCGCTGCTCTACAGCTACCGGCGCTGCCCCTATGCGATGCGGGCGCGCATGGCCCTGCTGCAGGCCGGATGCGGCTTTCGCGTGCATGAGATCGTGCTGCGTGAGAAGCCGGCCGAGATGCTGGCCTTGTCGCCCAAAGGCACGGTGCCGGTGCTGCAGCTGGCCGATGGTCAGGTGCTGGAGCAGAGCTGGGACATCATGGCCTGGGCCTTGGCGCCCGATGCGGACGGCGCGGGCTGGTGGGTGCGCGCGCAGACCGCCGCCAATCTCGATCTGCTGGCGCGAAATGACGGCGCCTTCAAGCAGCAGCTCGACCGCTACAAATACCCCGAGCGCCATGCCGCGCAAGGCATCACGCAGGAAGACGCCCGAGCGCAGGCGCTGGCGATCCTGCTGCAGCCGCTTGAGCAGCGCTTGAGCGAGCAGCGCTACCTTGGCGGCACGACGCCCTGCGCCACCGATCTGGCGATCTTCCCCTTCGTGCGCCAGTTCGCGGCGGTGCAGCCGGACTGGTTTGCCGAACAGCCCTGGCCCGCGCTGCAGGCCTGGCTGACTGGATGGCTGGACAGCGCGCTGTTCGAGGCCTGCATGGTGAAGCTGCCGGCGCAGACGGAGTCGGTGTTTCCGGCACGACCTGCCACGATCACGAGCTGAGCATGCGCAGCAGCAGCCAGCTCGGCAAGCCCAGGTAGAGCGCGGCAAGGGCCGCATGCTCAAGCCAGCGTCGCGCTGCGGCGGACAAGGCCGGGCGGCGCAGCGGCAACGTGACCACGGTCCCGATCTCGACCAGTGCGCGCAGCGCCGCAGCACACAGCACCACGCCAATGGCCCAGGCCGCCCACCACAGGGCAAAGGTCGTCAGATAGGCAGCCAGGCCGTAGCTGTAGTACTCGCCAAAGGCGCTGCCATAGGCAATGTGCTGATGCAGCCGGAATGCCGGCGTCGCCAGCAGCAAGGGAAAGATCCCGAACTTCAGCCACGGGCGGTCCGGCCAGCCCCGCCGCACCGCCAGCCGCGCTCGTGCATAGGCCAGCGCCAGCGCGGGGGCACGGCCGTCGTCGACCTGCACCGGGAAGCCCGAAGCATGCATGGCATGCGCCAGCGCCCAGGGGTTGGCACCGGCCAGCCCCCAGCGCCAACGGCTACCGTCAGCCAGCCGCAGCCATGCGCCATTGCCGGGCAGCGGCAGGCGCCAGGGCTGGAGCGCAGCGAGGCGGCTCAGCGGCAGCTCCAGGCGCCGCTGGCCGCGCGCCAGCAGCAGCATGCCGCCGTCGATCGTGGCCCGCGCCGAGAAGGCACGCAGCACCAGCCAGGCCGCGACCTCAGGGATCAGGAACACCGCGGAAAAGGCGCGGATCTGGGCCAGTGTGTTGCTCTGCAAGGCGCCATCGCCCAGCAGGATGGCGCCGATCATGTAGAGCAGCGCCAGGCGCGCGAAACCACGCAACAGGGCGGCGATCCAGCGGGCGGCCGGCGGCAGCACTGTGACCTCGACGGGCCAGCGCAGCGCTGCCGCGCTCTCGGCGGCTGCAGCGTGTCGCGCCGCCCAGCGTTGCCACGCGACGGCCAGCGCCAAGCCCAGCAGGAAGAGGCCGGCCGCCCGACCGACCCAATCGCCCCAGGCCAGCATCAGCGTGGGCCGCTGCAGCTCGTTCACCGGCAGTTCGCCGATCACCAGCGTGCGCTCACCGACGCGCGAGCCGGCGATCACGCTGCCATGCGCGTCGATCACCGCACTCAAGCCATTGCTGGTGACGCGGAACTGCGGCAGCCGCGTCTCGATGCTGCGAAAGGCGGCCACCGCCTGGTGCAGCGCCGCGCCCTGCGCATGGCCGGAGAACCAGGAGTCGTTGGACAAGCTGAGGATGGCCTGCGCCCCCAGCCGCGCGCCGTCGATGGCCAGGCCAGCGTCGACGCCGTCCAGGCAGATCAGCGGCAGCACCGGGATCTCGCGACCATCGGCGAGACGCAGCGGGAACACCCTGGCGCCCGTTCCCGGCAACCAGCTGCCGGCCCAGGGCAGCAGTTGCCGCAGCCGCGGGCCGTCCAGCCAGGCCGGCACATGTTCGGTGAAGGGAAAGGGACGCGTCTTGCGGTACATGCCCAGCAAGCCGGCGTCCGGGCTGACGAAGGCCGCTGCGTTGTACTCGCCAGCCGCGTCGCGGTCGTAGGTGCCGAACACGAAGGGTGCGCGCGCAGCCGCCACGATCGCAAGGATCTCGCGGTCGAGCTCGGCCCCAGCCTCACTCTTGGGCTGCCCGAACGTTGTCGGGTAGACCGTCTCGGACCACAGCACGGCATCGGCACGCTGACGTTCGATGGCGTCGTAGGACATCGCGAAATGCGTGTCCAGCACTTCGCGCACCACCGCGCCTGCGCCCTTCTCGCGGCGCAGGCGCTCGTAGTCGGTGATGCTGGACTGCACCAGCCCCATGCGCAGCGGTTTGGCTGCCGCGGCAGGGACTGGCGCCGCCGCGGGCGAGAGTGCATAGAGCCCATAGCCTGCCAGCAGCAGCGGCAGCAGGGCCGCCAGCATCAAGGGCCGGAGCGCCGCACGCCAGCCCGCCGTGTGGCGCTGCGCCAAGGTCGCGCAAACCGCCTCGTTGGCGAGCAGCAGCACCAGCGTCAGCCCGGTTGCGCCGCCCAGATCGGCCGCCTGCCGCAGCAGCGTCGACGGGTACAGGCCGTGGCCCAAGGTATCGCCGAGCAGCCGCGGCAGCCAGGCTTCGGCCGCCACCCAGGCAGCGGCTGCGGCCAGTGCCCGCAACAGCCGGCCATGGCTGCGCCCGACGAGCTGGCGCACCAGCGCGAACACGATGATCTGCGGCTGGAACAAGGGTGCTGCCAGCAGAAGCAGCAGCAGGCCGCTTGTCGATCCGATCTGCGTGTACGCACCGATGGCACTGCCGAACCAGGCAAACACCGCCGCGGTGAAGGTGACCGACATCGCATAGGCACTGAGCAGCGTGGCGCCGAAGCCGGGCTGGCGATCCAGCGCGCGTAACCAGGGCACCAGCATCACAAAGCCTAGCAGCCAGGCCACGCCTCCGCGGGCATACAGCCCGGCCAGCAGCGCGCTCAGCAGCAGCCCCACCCACCAGCTGTCGCGCAGCCGGTGCCATCCGATCGCCCGGATCAACGTCCGCCTCGGGACGGATCCACCGGCGCCGGCACGACGATGCGGCGCAGCGGCAAGCCGGCAGGCGCCAGCTCGGCCGGCACCACGCGGTCGGCCGGTACCGCGACAGGCTGGCCGTTGGCATCCAGCGGAGGCTGGTGCGGCGAATACATCAGGATGGGCTCGATGCGCTGGCCATCATCGGTGGCCTGATAGTGCCGTACATAGCCGGCCGGCAGCACATAGCCCTCTGGAACGGCCAGCCCGATCAGCGGCGGACGGGTGCCGGGCGGCGAGAAAGCCCCCAGCCCGGTATGCACACCGGCCAGATGCAGCCGCGCAATCACTTCAGCCATCGTCGGGGTCTCGCCTTGGTTCACGTAATCGGCCAGATCTGGGGTCTGGTCTCCATCGATGTCGCGCTTGCGCCAGATGCGCGGTGTTTCAGCCGGCGCGCCGGTTTGCGATGCGAGCGCCTGGCCCATGGGCAGCATTCCGGCAACGGGCGCTGATGCGGCCAGCGGCGCTGCCGCTGAGGGACTGGCCGCAGCAGCGGCAACGCTGCCTGCAAGGGGCGCAGCGTCCGCGGCCGCCGTGGCTGACGTCCACCACCAAGCCAGTCCGGCGATGAGAAGCGCTGCCGCCAGGACCAGCCAGCCCAAGGAAGGCCCCCAGGCGGCGCCAGCATCATGAGCGCCATGCGACTCAGCTGCGTGAGGCGGCTTTCCTGGAAGGCCGGGCTTGGGCATGGTCTGCTGGCATCAGCGCACGCCGCTTCAGGGCGCCGCAGGGTTCGAGGTCGAGATGGCCCATCCCATGCGCTCGTGCCCGAACTGGTTCCAGATCGGGCTCTTGCCGTTGGTGAACGAGGTGTAGCGCGGTGCGCCAGACCCGGTGGAGCCGCCGAACAGGCCGGCGGTGACGGTGCCGCCGCTATAGGTGGGGTGGGTGTTGTCCGACTGGATGTAGTCGTAGCTGCTGCTCGCCGAGACGAAGTGCGTGTTGGCATCGCGGATGGTGGAGCGCAGCGTGGAGCTCAGGCGGGTCACGTAGCTGGCTTCCGTCTCGCCCGCCACATAGCGCAACGCCTCGGAATCGACTTTTCCGTCGCCATTGCTGTCGTAGTCGGCACCCATGTACTGCGCGAAGTTGTCCGCGCACTGGAAGCCCTTCTGACGCGCGTACTCGCACATCCAGTAGTTCATGCTCGCCAGCTTGGGCAGGAACAGCGCCTGCATGTTCACCGTGGCACCGGTTCCGGCATCCTTGCAGCTGCTCTGCACGTTGTCGGCAGCGTAGCCGGGGTAATGCAGGTTCGAGATGACCTTCACCTTGGTGCCGGCATAGGCATTGGCATTGATGAAGTCCATCGCCGCAGCGACATAGGTCTTGCAGTTGTTGACGGCCGTGTCCATGCCAGCGTAGTTGCAGGTGCCGGTCTGGCTCTTGAAGGCGGAGCGCGCCTGCAGGCCGTCATTGCCGCACATCTCAAAGGTCACGACCCGGGTCGTGCTGGCCTGCATATAGGACTTCTCGGCGACGATCTTGTTGTTGTAGACATCCGAAGCCACGGCGCCCGACTTGGCGCGACGCACGCTCTCAATGTCCGCGTTCCACAAGGCCGACAGGTACTCCGCATCCACCGTGGGCGCAGCGTACTTGGCCGCATTGGTGGTGGAACCGTTGTAGCCGGCATAGATCGAATCGCCATAGGCCACCACCCGGTACTTGGTCGTGGTCCCCGCACGATCGATCGTCCAGGAGACGTTCTGCGTGAGCGTATTGGCCGCTGCATCAGCGCCCACAGCAAGCAGCGCCAGCGCGGGCAGCACTGTGCGCAGGACGGCCAAGCAGCGCGTGCGCATCGGGCCTGCGCTGCTGACGGACTGCCGCAGAGGGATACAAGGGCTCATTTTTGTCTCCTTGGGTTGTTGTGCACCAGAGCCGCACAGCGGCTGCGCTGCCGCGCCAGGCTCGAAGCCCGTCTTGCGCCGCCTCAGGCTAGCACCGGGCTCCCCGGGCGGGTTGCGGGGATTCCCCTTAAGTGCAGTGCAGCATCCCCTCAGGAGGCCGGCGCCGGCGGCCTTGCAGACTGGCGCTCTTCGCGCTGCAGCAACACGAGCAGCCCCGCCCCCAGCCCCAGCACGGCAGCGGTCAGCCACAGCGCGCCGGTGTAGCTGCCACTGGCCTGCGCCATCGCGCCGGCCAGCGCCGGGGCGCTGACCTGGGCAGCACCATAGCTGAGTGTGAGCCGCGCCATTGCCTTGCCCGGGTTGGCGGGCGAGCGGCGGCCGACCAGGGCCAGCGTCAGGCTGACGATGCCGATGAAGGTGGCGCCGTAGAGCAAGGCGCCACTCAGGGCCGCCGCCAGCCCGTTGGACCAGGCCGGCAGCAGCACCGAGACCAGCTGCAGCAGCATGGCCAGCAGCAGCGCCTGCAGATCGCCGATGCGGCGCGCGATGAAGTCCCAGATGAAGACGGCTGGCGTCGCAGCCAGACCCACCAGCAGCCAGGCCCAGGGCCCCTGGCCGGCCAGCAGCGGCTGGCGTTCGACGATGGCGACAGTGAAGGTAGCGCTGATGACAAAGCCCCAGCCGGCGCAGAAATACATCGCCATCATCTGCAGAATCCAGCGCCGCGCCGGCAGCACGGCCGCGCTCGCCGCAGCAGCGGTGGGCGGCACCGGCGGGCGCCAGGCCCAGGCCGGCAGCAGTGCCAGCGCGCCGATCAGCACAAAGCCCCACCAGTGGCCGCGCCAGTCCAGGTCCAGGCGGCCCATCAGCATGGCGCCCAGGGCCGAGACCACGATGCCCAGCCCCAGGCCGGTGAAGTACAGGCCCAGCTCCGGCCGCCGGCCATGCCGCATCAGCCAGCCCAGCACCAGGCCCGAGCCCAGCAGCATGCCGGCCGCACCCGCCAGCCCGCCCAGATAGCGCGACAGCGCCCAGACCCAGACATTGCCGCTCAAGCCCATCAGCGCGGTGCTCAGCAGGCCGACCAGCAGGCCGGCGCTGTAGAGGCGGCGGCGCCACAGCGGGCTTTCCAGCCAGGCGGCGAGCAGGGCGCCGCTCATATAGCCCATGTAATTGGTCGCGGCCAGCCAGCCGGCGGCCAGATCCGACAGGCCGGCCTGCCGCTGCATCAGCGGCAGCAGCGGGGTGTAGGCAAAGCGCGCCACGCCGATGCACAGCACCAGCGCCAGGATGCCGCCGGTGATGACCTGCCAGGCCTGCAGGCCAGCGTCGGGGGAGGGTTTCGTCGTCACCGGACAAGGGTAGCGGCCCCACGCTTCAGCAGGCTGACAGCGCGTCGCAGGGCATTCCCTAGGAATCAGCGGCCCGGGCTTGAATTCGCGCGGCCCTCGCCCATCTGACACCCAGTCACCTCAATTTGGGAAAGCCTTCATGGCCCTGCTTATCGTCGTTGCGCTGGCCCTGGCCTTGATCGGCTGGATGCTGGGCCAGCCGCTGTGGCGGCGGCGCCGGCGTCAGCGCCTGCAGCAGCAACCTTTTCCGCTGGCCTGGCGGCGCATCCTGCGGCGGCGGGTGCCTCTGGTGCAAAAGCTGCCGGCCGGCCAACAGCTGCGGCTGAAACAGCTGATCCAGGTTTTTCTGGCCGAGAAGCCCATCATCGGCTGCGCCGGCATGGAGATCGACGACGAGGTGCGCGTCACGATAGCCGCCCAGGCCTGCCTGCCCCTGTTGGGCGATGCACGCGGCTTCTACCCCAAGCTGAGCCAGGTGCTGGTCTATCCGGGCGCTTTCGTGGTCGAGCGCGCGGCGCCCGGCCCGGCCGGTGTGCAGATGGAACAGCGCCGGCTGTTGACCGGCGAATCCTGGAGCCAAGGTCAGGTGGTGCTGTCCTGGCAGGACGTGCTGCAGGGCGCGGCCGATCCAGGCGATGGGCACAACGTCGTGATCCACGAGTTCGCCCATCAGCTGGACCAGGTCAAGGGGCATGCCAACGGCGCGCCACCGCTGCCGGGGCGCCAGGCCTACCGAAGCTGGTCACGCGTGATGCAGAGGGAATTCGATGCGCTGCGCGAACGCGCGGCGCTGGGCCTGCCGAGTCTGCTGAGCGACTATGGCGCCACCGACCCGGCGGAGTTCTTTGCCGTGGCCAGCGAGGTGTTCTTCGAGTGCCCGCAGGCAATGGCAGAGCAGCATCCCGCGCTCTACCAGGAGTTGGCACGCTACTACCGGGTCGAGCCCGTCAGCTGGTAGCGCGCCTGCGCGAACATCAACGGCGATAGTTGCTGTTGTTGTTGGTTGGCATCGGTCCGCGACGCTCGATGTGGCGGAAAGTGATGCGGCCCTTGCTCAGGTCATAGGGCGACAGTTCCAGCGACACCTTGTCACCCGCCAGAATGCGGATGTGATTCTTCTTCATCTTGCCCGAGGTGTAGGCAATCAGCTTGTGGCCGTTTTCAAGCGTGACACGAAAGCGCGTGTCGGGCAGCACTTCGTCTACCTGGCCTTGCATTTCAATGAGTTCTTCCTTCGCCATCCGGGTGCTCCAGTCCTTGTGCGCACCCGGTCATGAAACGCCCGGCACGCTGAAAAACAAAACCGCCACAGCGCAGGCACTGGGGCGGCAACAGTGGGCATTCTAGCTGATCAGGACCAAAGATCGAGTGGCGCCTCCCGGGTCATGGCCCGCAGCAGGTCGGTGCGTGACAAAAAGCCGAGCAGGCGGCCCTCGTCGGACAACACCGGCAAACCCGGCAGCTGCAGGTCCAGCATCAGCTGCGCTGCCTCCCTGAGCGGCGAATCGGGCTGCGCCGCCGGCACCGGCGACCACATCAGCTCGCTGACCGGCTGGGCCAGGCGCGCGCTCCAGGCCAGCGCGCTGGGCAGATCGGCCGGCATCATCTCCTCGCGCATCAGCGCCGAGCGGCCGACTAGGCCCACCAGCTGGCCCTGCTCGCCGACCACCGGCGCCTGGCCGATGCCGGCTTGCGCCAGCACGCCCCAGGCCTCTCGCAGCGTGGCCGTCACCGGCACGGTGACCAGCTTGCGGCTCATCAGCTCGCCGACCCGGGCAATCACATGGCGTGGTGCCGCAGCGCTGGCGCCCTGCTGGGCTTGCGCATAAGCGGCCAGCGCCTGGCGGGGGCCGCTTTCGCCCAGCAGACCGGCGTGAGCACCCGCCTCACCTTCGCGGCGAGACAGAGACACAGCGACGGACTCCACTTCATCCCGCCCGATCGGAGCCACCGCGCGCAGCCGGGCAACGGCCTGGACCTCGGCCAATTGCCGCACCTGCTCCAGCGGCCCGTTGTACAGCCGCCCCTGGATTCCATACACCGAGAACATGCCGGCCCTCGCCTTTCCCATGCAGTCGAAGCCGCGCAAGCATGACACAGGCCCAGGCTTGGGCACAATGCGGACCTGTCCGCCTTTCGCCACCCTTCGCCGCCATCTGGCGCGTCCGCGATCATGAACCGTCGTCCCCTGCTCAGCCTTGTTCTAGCCCTGCCGCTGCTGCTGTCGCTGCAGGCTTGCGCTGTCGTGTCGGTGGCCGGCGCAGCAGCCGGTGCCGCGATCTCGGTCACGGGAGCGGTGGTCAGCACCACGGTCAAGGTGGGCGGCAAGGTGATCGAGAAGACCATCGATGTGGTGACGCCCTCACCGAGCACGCCTGCGGCGCCCGCACAGCCCTGAGAAACGGCCCAGCGCGCTAGGGAAGCTCTGCACAAATCAACGCGGTCCGTGATCGCGCGGACTTGGGCGGGCTGCGGCGTTGCAGTTCTCGCCAATAGCTACGGCTATTGGCAGCAAACTGCGCCTTGCATCCCATCCCGATCCGCACAACTCGGCCTCGCGCCGCTTTATGCAGAGCATCCCTAGGCCTGGGCAAGAAAGGCATCGATGGCAGCTTCTGCCGCAGCCTGGGAGTCGAACACTTGCACTGCCAGGCCGTGGGAGTTCATGATCTTCGACCACACCGGCAGCATCAGCAGCCTGGCATCCACGCCCAGGGGCACAGTCCAGATGTGCAGGGTCTTGGGCGGCAGCGCTATCGCCGCGCGGCCCATCATCTCGTCGAACAGCTTCAGCGCATCGGGCGAAGTCAGCATGGAACCGGACCAGACTGTGTGCACCGCCAGGGCGCCCGCGCCGGTCCAGTCGGTCAGGTGCTGGCGCCACATGGCGCCATAGGCCAGCATGAACTCCGTGTTGAAGGGGCCGCGCGCATGCCCGGTGATCACTGCACCCTCCTTGCGCACCTGCATCGCGCCATGCGGCGTGAAGCCGGTCTGGGCGTAGTTGCCGACTTCGGCAGCGGCACGCGGTCCGTCGGCGTCCTTGCTGTGCGGGTCATTCATCTTCGGAAGCTCTCCTGGGATCAGCCGGATCCTCGGCGACGGCGCTGACAGCAAGCTGGCAGGCGTTCATGCCGATTCCAGCAAGGCGGCCAGACGGGCCAGCGCCGCCGCATCGAGCCGCCCGCTCTCGGCCGCCAGCGTCAGCTGGCGGCGTGACAGTTCACGGTAGAACTGTGCATGCGATTCACCCAGTGCGTCGAATGCCTGCAAGTGGCGCGCCACCACGCCGACATCGCCACGCGAGATCGGCCCGGCCAGTGCCTGCGCCAAGCCCTTGGCCTCGGCGGCATCCAGCGTGCCGCGGGCCAGCGGCAACAGCGATCGCAAGGCCTGCTCGCGGGGCAGGCCGATCGCCGCCCAGACCTGGGCCGCTTCGTCGAGCATCGACAACAGAAAGCTCGCCGCAAAGCTGGCGGCCCCGTGATAGGCCGCGCGTGTGCCGGGGCGCAGCGCCAGCGGCTGCATGCCGAGCAAGGCCGCCAGCGCGTGCAGCTCGATGGCCAGTTCGCCTTCGGCTTCGATGGCCACCGTGCTGCCGGGCAGCAGCGCGAGCGCGCGCTCGGGGTCCGAAAAAATCTGCAGCGGATGGAAGCCGCCCACCAGCGCGCCCTGCTCTTGCGCCGCGGCCAGTGCCGCGACTTCGGTGGCGCCGCTGCAATGCACCACGCGCTGCCCGGCGCGCCAGCGCAGGCCGGCAGCGGTGGCAGCAATGGCGTCGTCAGGCACCGTGAGGAAGACCAGGTCCGCCGCAGCGGCGGCCTCGCCGCTGGGCAGCGCGGCACAAGCCGGCAGTCGCGCCGCAAGCGCCTGCGCGGCCGGCATCGCGCGGCTTGCCACCGCGACGATCCGGCAGCCCTGAGCCGCCAGTGCGCGCGCCAGTGTCTGGCCCAAGCGGCCAGCGCCGATGATGGCAATTCGCAGCGACTGCGGGCGCGGATCAACAGGCTCGGACATGACGGTCGCCAGTGCCTTGCTTCGTTGATCAGCCGGCTGGTTCAGCCGCTCAGACCGCCAGCAACTCCACTTCGAACAACAGCACCGCATTGGGCGGAATCACGGCGCCAGCGCCGTACTCGCCATAGCCCAACTCGGGCGGGATCACCAGCATGCGGGTGCCGCCGACCTTCATGCCGGCCACGCCCTCATCCCAGCCCTGGATCACCTCGCCGCCGCCCAGGCGGAAGCGGAAGGGATCGCGGCGGTCCTTGCTGGAATCGAACTTCTTGCCGCGCGCGCCGTCCTTGTAGAGCCAGCCGGTGTAGTGCACGGTCACGCGCTGGCCCTTGGCCGCCTCGGCGCCGGCGCCTTCCACGGTGTCCTGGTACTTCAGGCCGCTGGCGGTTTCCTGCAGATTCAGGTGGATGGTCTCGGGGCCGCCGGAAACACCCAGCAGCTTGACCTCGAACTTCAGCGTCGCATTGGGCGGAATCACGCTGCCGGCGCCACGCGCGCCATAGCCCAGCTGCGGCGGGATCAGCAGCACGCGCGTGCCGCCGACCTTCATGCCCTGCACACCCTCATCCCAGCCGCGGATCACCATGCCGCCGTCGAGCTCGAAATCGAAGGGCTCGCCGCGGTCCAGGCTGGAGTCGAACTTGGCGCCCTGCTGCCCATCCTTGTAGAGCCAGCCGGTGTAGTGGACCGACACGTCCTGGCCGGCCTTGGCTTCGGCGCCTTCGCCGACGACCGTGTCTTCGTACTGCAGGCCGCTGGAGGTGGTGTTCATGAGGATTCCTTGCGTGTTGAAACAGATGCGGACGGCATCATGCCACCAAGCGCGTCAGGCCATTGCGCCACCGCTTCCGCCAGCGCCTCGGCCAAGGTGGCCGATTGCAGGCGCAGGCCCAGCACGGCGGCCGCCTGGCGGATCGCATGCAGCGGGTCGGCCAGGTCCAGCGCGGCGGCGCCGTTCTGCTTGGAGAGCTTCTCGCCGTTGGCGCCCAGCACCAGCGGCGTGTGCAGATAAACCGGCGTCGGCAGGCCCAGCAACTGCTGCAGGCGGATCTGGCGCGGCGTGTTGTCGGCCAGGTCTTCGCCCCGCACCACATGGGTGATGCCTTGCGCCGCGTCGTCCACCACCACCGCCAGCTGATAGGCCCACAGGCCATCGGCGCGCTTGAGCACGAAGTCACCGACGGCGCTGTCCAGCCGCTGCTGCTGCGGCCCCAGGCGGCGGTCGTGCCAGTCGATGAAGAGCGGCTCGGTGCCGGCGTGATCCGCCGTGCTGAGCAGGCGCCAGGCGCGTGCTTCACGGCCCTGCGTGCCCGCCCTGCAGCTGCCGGGATAGACCAGCTCGCCATGGCGCTGCAGCGTCAGCCCCAGCGCGGCCTGAGCCTGCGCGATCTCCTTGCGCGAGCAGGCGCAGCCGTACACCCAGCCGTGCTGCTGCAGCCGTGCCAGCGCCTGGGCATACAGCTCGCCGCGCTGCGATTGCCAGACCGGCGGCGCATCGGGCAGCAGGCCCACGGCAGCCAGCTGCTGCAGGATCAGCCGGTCGGCGCCGGGCACGCAGCGGGGTGTGTCGACATCCTCGATGCGCAGCAGCCACTGACCGCCCAGCGCGCGCGCATCCAGCCAGCTGGCCAGCGCCGCCACCAGCGAACCGGCGTGCAGCGGCCCTGTCGGCGATGGCGCGAAACGTCCGATGCAGCGGCCCATGGCGACGCTCAGAGCAGCAGCCCTTCATGCTGCTGCAACAGGGCCTGGCGGGTGGCCGCGCTCTTGAGCTGCTGCAGCCACCAGGCCAGCGCCTTGGCGGGCGGATGGCCGGTGTTGCGCCAGGCATAGTGCAAGGAGAAGACACGCCGCTCCACATAGGTCCGCTTGGCCACCAGGCGGCCGGCCTCGACATGGCGGCGCACCATCGGCGCTGGCAACGAGCCACAGCCCAGGCCGCGCAGCAAGGCCTCCAGCTTGGCCGCCATCGAGGGCATGGTCAGCACTTCCTGGCCGGGAATCACACCGGCTGTGATCGGCGCCAGGCTGCGGGCGGAATCGGCCACCGTGATGATGCGATGCTCGGCCATGGTGCTGGCAGCCAGCGGTTCTTCAGCCTTGGCCAGCGGGTGATGCGGCGCCACGCAGAACAGCATCTCCATCTCGCCCAGCAGCTCGGTATAGACGCTGCCGCCCGGCGCCTGCGCCGAGGTGCCGATGGCCAGATCGGCCTGGCCCGAGGTCAGCGCCTCCCAGGTGCCGGCCATCACCTCGACGCGCAGCTTCAGCCGCGTCGGCGGGCCGCGCGGCGCATCGGGGGTCTCGTCCACCGGCAACTGGTAGAAGGCCTCCATCAGGTCGAACACCGCGCGGCGGGCGATCGCGTCGTCGATGGCCACGGTCAGCTCACTCTCCCAGCCGGTGGCGATGCGGCGCACGCGGTTGGCCACCGCGTCCATCTCCTGCAGCAGGCGCCGGCCTTCGAGCAGCAGCTCCTGGCCGGCAGCCGTCAGCACGGCCTGGCGCGAGCTGCGGTCGAACAGCAGCACATCCAGCGCTTCCTCGAGCTGGCGCACGCTGTAGGTCAGCGCCGACGGCACCTTGCCCATCTCACGCGCCGCAGCGGCAAAGCTGCCGGTGCGCGCGATGCTGTCCATCATGGCCAGGGCCTCCGGCGTCAGCACACGGCGCTTGTGTCCTGTCTTCTCGGCGAATGCTTTGTCTGGGTTCGGCATGGGATTCATCTTATTTGAACGCTCGCTTCAAGCCGACAAGCCCCTCGGCTGCGCCCGCCCACCTAAAGTTGCTGCAGCATCACACCAGGAGACCCCGCCATGCTCGAACTGATCAAGTCCTGCGACCGCGGCTACGCCGACCACGGCTGGCTCAAGTCCTTCCACAGCTTCTCGTTCGCCGACTATTACGACCCCAAGCGCATGGGCTTCGGCGCGCTGCGCGTCATCAACGAAGACCGCATCGCCGCCGGCAGCGGCTTCGGCACGCACGGCCACCGCGATATGGAAATCATCAGCTATGTGCTGGCCGGCGAGCTGGCGCACCAGGACAGCATGGGCAACGGCAAGCCCGGCGGCGCCAACGCTGGCGTGATCCGTCCCGGCGATGTGCAGCGCATGAGCGCCGGCAGCGGCGTGATGCACAGCGAGTTCAACAACGCCCCCGGCCAGCAGACGCATTTCCTGCAGATCTGGATCCAGCCGAACCAGCGCGGCATCCCGCCCAGCTACGAGCAGCGCCATTTCGCCGAGGCCGACAAGCGCGGCCAGCTGCGCCTGATCGCTTCGCCCGACGGTGCCGACGAATCGGTGCGCATCAGCGCCGATGCCTGGCTCTACGTCGGGCTGCTGGACGGCGCCGAGCAGGCCACGCTGGCCCTGTCGCCTTCGCACAAGAGCTATGTGCACCTGGTGCGCGGCGCGCTGACGGTCAACGGCCAGCGCCTGGCCGCTGGCGATGCGCTGCAGCTCAGCGGCGAGACACAGCTGGCCCTGAGCGAGGGCGAGGACGCCGAGGTGCTGGTGTTCGATCTCGCAGCCTGATGGGCTGACACGCAAGGCATAGACTCGCAGCCATGGAAAAAATGCTGAACGTGCTGGCCTTTCTGCCCTGGCTGGACTGGGTCGCGCTGCTGGTCTTCTTCGCTGGGTGGGTCGGCTATGCGCAGTTCGCGCGGCGCAATGCATTCGGCCGCGGCTCGTTGCTGGCGGCCACCAATCGCGAGCGCCACCGCTGGATGCTGCAGGTCACCTACCGCGACGTCCGCGTGGTGGACGGGGTGGTGGTGCAGAGCCTGTCGACCAGCCCTTCCTTCTTCGCCTCGACCACCATCCTGATCATCGGCGGCCTGCTGGCCGTGCTGGGCGCCAGCGACCAGGCCAGCGAGCTGGTGCGCGAGATTCCGTTTGCCGTACGCACCTCGACGCTGGTGTTCGACCTGAAGCTGCTGCTGGTGGCGGGCATCTTCGTCTACGCCTTCTTCCGCTTCACCTGGAGCATGCGGCAATACACCTTCGGCGCCCTGCTGGTGGCAGCAGCACCGGGCCATGATCGCTTTGCCGAGGACACCAGCCTGTCGCGCGAGGCCTTTGCCGACCGTGCCGGCCGCGTCATGGCCCTGGCCGCAGAGACCTTCAACGACGGGCTGCGCGCCTACTACATCTCCTTTGCGGCCATCGCCTGGTTCTTCTCACCTTGGGCGATGATGCTCGCCTTGCTGGGCGTGATCTACATCCTTTACCGGCGCGAGTTCCACTCCGACGTGCTGGCCGTGCTGCAGGACGATGGCGAGAGCCGCTGAATCTCAGGAGACCGGCAGCGCCGTCTCGTACTTCACCTCGCGCAGCACCACGTTGCTGCGCACGCTGGCCACGCCGGGCACCTTGAAGATGCGGCTCTGCAGGAACTGGTCGTAGGCCTTCATATCGGGCACCACCACCTTGATCACATAGTCCGCCTCGCCGGTGATGCCGTGGCATTCGATGATCTCGCGGCTGGTCTGCACCAGCTGCTCGAACTGCTCCACCGCGCCCTCGCTGTGCCGCACCAGGCTGACATTGGCCAGCACGCAGATGTTCAGGCCCAGCTTCTCGCGGTCCACCAGCGCCACATGGCGGCGGATCACGCCGCTGTCTTCGAGCTCCTTGACGCGGCGCCACACCGGCGTGGCCGACAGGCCCACCTTGTCAGCCAGGGCCTGGGTGGACAGGCGGCCATCGGCCTGCAGGGCTTCAAGAATCTGCTTTGTCGCGCGATCAAAACGTTCATTTTCCATTTCAGCCATCCTTGAGAGCAATTCTCTCAAAACCAAGTTGCACAGCGAGCAGTCAGGCAAGAAACTCTCCGCCTCAAGGCCAAAAATTCGGCACCCCGTTTCCGCTTGACCTGAGTCAGGAGCCGCCATGCCCGAAGCCATCGCCGATCAATCGCACGCAGCCACGACTCCCGCCCTGCGCGACTACAAGTTGTCGGACAACCTCGGCGCCAAGAACGGCGCCGTCTTCATGACCGGCACCCAGGCCCTGGTGCGCCTGCTGCTGGCGCAGAAAGCGCTGGACGAGCAAGCCGGGCTGAAGACCGCCGGTTTCGTCAGCGGCTACCGCGGCAGCCCGCTGGGCATGGTGGACCAGCAGTTGTGGAAGGCCAAGAAGTTCCTGGACGCGGCGCAGATCAACTTCCTGCCGGCCATCAATGAAGACCTGGCCGCCACCGCCTGCCTGGGCGTGCAGCGCGTGGCACTGGACCCCAAGCGCGTCGTCGATGGCGTGTTTGCCATGTGGTACGGCAAGGGGCCGGGCGTGGACCGCTCGGGCGACGCGCTCAAGCACGGCAATGTCTACGGCACCTCCACGCAAGGCGGCGTGCTGGTGGTCTGCGGCGACGATCATGGCTGCGTGTCCTCATCGACACCGCATCAGAGCGATCTGGCGCTGCAGGCCTGGCACATGCCCATCGTGCACCCGGGCAATGTGGCCGAGTACCTGGAGTTCGGGCTCTACGGCTGGGCGCTATCGCGCTTCTCGTCCACCTGGGTCGGCTTCAAGGCGATCTCGGAAGTGGTCGAGTCGGGCATGACGGTGGACCTGGATGCGGTGCCGCTGGACTTCCAGCTGCCGGTCGATCACCAGCCGCCGGTCGATCTGCACATCCGCGCGGTGGACCTGCCCTCGCTGGAGCTGGAGACGCGGCTGGAACACAAGCTGAACGCGGTCAAGGCCTTCGCCAAGCTCAACAGCATCGACAAGCACATCGTCGTCAGCCCGCGCGCCAGCTTGGGCATCGTGACGGTCGGCAAGGCGCATTACGACTTCATGGAAGTGCTGCGTCGCCTGGACCTGGACCCCAACGCGCTGGCCGCCGCCGGCGTGCGCGTCTACAAGGTAGGCCTGGTGTTCCCGCTCGAGTCCACCCGCATCCGCGAGTTCGCCCAGGGCCTGAGCGACATGCTGGTGATCGAGGAGAAGGCGCCGGTGGTCGAGCGCCAGATCAAGGAACTGCTCTACCACCTGCCCGACGCCCAGCGCCCACGCGTGGTCGGCAAGACCGACGAGCATGGGGGTCAGGTCTTGAGCGCATTGGGCGAGTTGCGCCCCAGCCGCATCATGAACACGGTGGCCGACTGGCTGGCACGCCTGAACCCTGCGCTGGACCGCCGCCATCTGGTGGTGGACTTCCTCACCCCCTGCCTGCTGTCCAACGCGGCCGACGGCGTGCGCCGCCAGCCCTATTTCTGCTCGGGCTGCCCGCACAACACCAGCACCAAGCTGCCCGAGGGCTCCCGGGCTCTCGCCGGCATCGGCTGCCACTTCATGGCCAGCTGGATGGAGCGCGGCACCTCGGGCCTGATCCAGATGGGCGCCGAGGGCGTGGACTGGGCCGCGCACAGCCGCTTCACCACCGAGAAGCATGTGTTCCAGAACCTGGGCGACGGCACCTACTACCACTCTGGTTACCTGGCCATCCGCCAGGCGATCGCGGCCAAGGCCAACATCACCTACAAGATCCTCTACAACGACGCGGTGGCGATGACCGGCGGCCAGCCGGTGGACGGCCAGACCAGTGTGCCGCAGATCGCGCGCCAGGTGGAGGCCGAAGGCGTCAAGCGCCTGTGCGTGGTCTCGGATGAGATCGGCAAGTACGCCGACCACCACGGCCTGTTCCCCGCTCACACCACCTTCCACGACCGCAGCGAGCTGGATGCGGTGCAGCGCGAGCTGCGTGAGATCGAGGGCGTGACGGTGCTGATCTACGACCAGACCTGCGCCGCCGAGAAGCGCCGCCGCCGCAAGAAGAAGGAGTTCGTTGACCCGCCCAAGCGCATCTTCATCAACGAGCAAGTCTGCGAAGGTTGCGGCGACTGCGGCCAGGCCAGCAACTGCCTGTCCGTCGTGCCGGTGGAGACCGATCTGGGCCGCAAGCGCGCCATCGAGCAGAGCAGCTGCAACAAGGACTTCTCCTGCGTCAATGGCTTCTGCCCCAGCTTCGTCTCGGTGCATGGCGCCCAGCTGAAGAAGAAGGTGGGCTCGGGCTTCACGCAGCAAGACCTGGCACGCGAGATCGCCGCCATCTCAGCGCCTGCCGCCTGGCACTGGACGGGGCCCTTCGACCTGCTGGTCACCGGCGTGGGCGGCACCGGCGTGGTGACGGTGGGCGCGCTGGTCGCGATGGCCGCGCATCTGGAAGGCAAGCAGGCCTCGGTGCTGGACTTCATGGGCTTTGCGCAGAAAGGCGGCTCGGTGTTGTCCTTCGTGCGCTTGGCGCCGACGCAGGACCTGCTCAACCAGGTGCGCATCGACACGCAACAGGCTGATGTGCTGCTGGCCTGCGATATGGTGGTCGGTGCCAGCCCGGATGCGCTGGGCACGGTCAAGCCCGGCCGCACGGTGATCCTGGCCAACACGCATGAGCTGCCCACCGCCGCCTTTGTGCGCAACCCTGATGCCAGCCTGCAAGCGCCTTCGCTGCTAGCCAAGATGCAGCATGCCGTCGGTGGAGATACGGCCTTGCTGTCGACCATCGACGCGCAGACCATCGCCAACGATCTGATGGGCGATGCGATGCCTAGCAATATCGTAATGCTGGGTGCCTGCTGGCAGCGTGGCCTGGTGCCGCTGAGCGAGGCCTCGCTGATGCGCGCGATCGAGCTCAACGGCGTGGCGGTGGAAGGCAACAAGACCGCCTTCGCGCTGGGCCGGCTGGCGATCGCCGCGCCCGAAGCGCTCCGACGCCTGGCGGGCAACGAAGTGCAGGCCGTCAAGTTCCTGCCCAACTTCGACCGCCTCGACGGCCCCGAAGGCCTGATCGCGCGCCGCGTGGCCCTGCTGACCGACTACCAGGACGCCGCCTATGCGCAGCGTTATCTGAAGTTGGTCGAGCGCGTGCGCGCCGCCGAAGCGCAGCTGGGCGAAGCCGGCAAGGCCGAGCGCCTGACCAAGGCCGTGGCGCGCTACTACGCCAAGCTGCTGGCCATCAAGGACGAGTGGGAAGTGGCCCGCCTCTACACCGATGGCAAATTCGAAGCCGCGCTGAAGGCGCAGTTCGAGAACTGGGAGTCCCTGTCCTTCCACATGGCCCCGCCGCTGCTGGCCAAGCCCGGCGCCGACGGCCGCGTGAAGAAGATCGAGATGGGCTCATGGACCTTCAAGGCGCTGAAGGCCTTGGCCCGCTTCAAGGGCCTGCGCGGCAGCATGCTGGACATCTTCGGCAAGACCGAGGAGCGACGCATGGAGCGCCAACTGATCGCCGATTACGAGGCGCTGGTCGACGAACTGTTGGCGCACCTGAGCGCTGACAAGCTGGACCTCGCCGTGCAACTCGCCCGCCTGCCCGAGAAGATCCGCGGCTACGGCCATGTGAAGCTGGCCAATGTGGTGACGGTGCGCGCGCAGTGGCAGGAGCTGCTGGATCGCTTCCACGGTCGCGCGGCCGCAGCCGCAGTCCAGACGGTGGCACCGCCCACGCGCATCAAAAGCGTCGCCGAACTCTGAAAGCACAGAGGGCCAGGTGTTGCCCGGCATGAGGGGCTGACAAAAAGTCAGTGGACAAGCCCGCCCCGGGCTTGGCATGCTCGCGCGATGCTCAAGCCCGCTCTGCCTCTTTCGTCCGGCCAGCCTCGGCGGCTGTGGCTGCACACCGCCCTGGCCGGCACCCTGCTGGTGCTGGCCGGCTGCGCCGGCAGCCCGAAGGCGCCGCCAGAATTCGAGGCGCCCGGCGCGCTGTTCCACGCCGTCAACCGCATCGGCTGGGGCGCCACCGCGGCGCAGCTGGATGAAGCCCAGCGACAGGGCTGGGGCGCGTATGTGGAGCGCCAGCTGCGCGCCGACCCGCGCCGGCCGCTGCTGCCAGCCGCGCAGGCGCAAATCGACGCCTTGAGCATCCAGCAGAGCGACGCGCTGACGCTGGTCCAGAAGATCGAGCAGCTGCGCCGTGACCAGGACAAACCGCCCACCGAGGAAGAGCGTCGGGCAGCGCGCCAGGCCTACCAGAACGAGTTGAACCGCCTGGCCCGCGAGGCCGGCCACCGCCAGCTGCTACGCCAGATCTACAGCGAGCAGCAGTTGCAGGAGAACCTCGCCTGGTTCTGGTTCAACCACTTCAATGTGCACCAGTACAAGCGCGAGCTGCGCGCGCTGCTGGCCGACTACGAGGAAAGCGCGCTGCGGCCACAGGCGCTGGGCTCCTTCCGCCAAATGCTGGGCGCGGTGGCGCGCCACCCGGCGATGCAGCGCTACCTGGACAACGACCAGAACAGCGCCGGCAAGCCCAACGAGAACTACGCCCGCGAACTGCTGGAGCTGCACACGCTGGGTGTGGACGGTGGCTACACGCAGCAGGACGTGCAGGAGCTGGCGCGCGTGCTGACCGGCTTCGGCGTGCGCATCGAGCCCGGCCGGCCCAAGCTCAAGCCCGAGCATGAGGCGCTCTACCGCCGCGAAGGCCTGTTCGAGTTCAACCCGGCGCGCCACGACTTCGGCGACAAGACCGTGCTGGGCCATCGCATCAAGGGCCGCGGCGCCGAGGAGCTGGACGAGGTGCTGGACCTGCTGGTGGCGCATCCGTCCACCGCGCGCTTCATCGCGCGCAAGCTCTCGAACTACCTGCTGGGCGAGGCGCCGCCCGCACTGCAGCAGCGCATGGCCGAAGCCTTCAGCACCAGCCGCGGCGACATCGCCGCCACGCTGCGCCCGCTACTGCTGTCGCCCGAGTTCGCACAGGCGCCGCGCCAGTTCAAGGACCCGCAGCACTACCTGCTGTCCGGCCTGCGCGCGGCCTATCCGCTGCCGGCGGCAGGCGGCCCGGTGATCGTCAACAGCGCGCCGATCCAGGCCTGGCTGCGGCGCCTGGGCGAGGGCTTGTACGACAAGGTCACGCCCGACGGCTACCCGATGGCGGCCGAAGCCTGGAACAGCGCCGGTCAGCTGAGCACGCGCTTCGAGCTGGCGCGCACCCTGGGCGCGGGCCAAGGACTGCCCGTGCTCTTCACTCCCGAAGGCGGCAAGGCCCCGGCGCCGGGCAGCACGCCCAAACCGGCGCTGGACGGTGTGCTGTTCCAGCAGCATCTGCAGGCCAGACTGAGCGCCAACAGCCGCGAGGCCCTGGCCCAGGCAAGACCTGGCACCGATTGGAACGCGCTGCTGCTGAGCGCGCCCGAATTCATGCTGCGCTGAGGACAGGAGCCCGATGACCATGCCACTGAATCGACGCCAGCTGCTGCTGGCCAGCGCGCTGGGCGCCACGCTCGGCAGCAGCGCCACGCGGCTGTATGCCGCGGCGGATGAAGCGCCCACCGCGCCGCGCTTCCTGCTGGTCTTCCTGCGCGGCGGCTATGACGCCACGAACCTGCTGGTGCCGCATGCCAGCCCCTTCTATTACGAGCAGCGGCCACGCATCGCCATCGCCCGGCCCGGCAGTGGTGCCGACGCAGCCTGCCGCTGGACGCTGAGTGGGCCTTGCACCCGGCGCTGCGCGAATCGATCTACCCGATGCTGCAGGCGGGCCAGGCGGCCTTCATCCCCTTCGCCGGCTCGGCGAAGACCTGAGCCGCAGCCATTTCGAGACCCAGGACAGCATCGAGTTCGGCCAGCCGCTGGCCGGCAGCCGCGACTTCAGCAGCGGCTTCATGAACCGCCTGGCGCAGGAGCTGGGCGCCGCGCAGGCGATCTCCTTCACCGACCAGCTGCCGGTGGCCTTTCGCGGCAGCGCCAAGATCGGCAACCAGGCGCTGCGCGAGGGCCCGCGCCCTGCGGTGGACGCCAAGTCGCGCGAGCTGCTCACGCGCATGTACCGCGAGCAGGCGCTGGCGCCCCAGGTGCAGGAAGGCTTTGCGCTGCGCGAGGAAGTGGCGCGCGAACTCGACCCCGCGCGCCTGCGCCAGGGCATGGACCCGGCCAGCCGCAGCCCGCTGATCGACGCCAAGGGCTTCGAGCTGGAGGCGCGCCGCATTGCGCGCCTGATGCGCGGCCGCTTCCAGCTCGGCTTCGTCGACATCGGCGGCTGGGATACCCATGTCGGCCAGGGCGGCGCCAGCGGCTTGCTGGCCACGCGTTTCGAAGAGCTGGGCCGTGGCCTGGCCGGCTTTGCCGACGAGCTGGGCCCGCAGCGCTGGGCCCAGACCACCGTGCTGGTGATCAGCGAATTCGGCCGCACCTTCCGCGAGAACGGCAACCGCGGCACCGATCACGGCCATGGCAGCTGCTACTGGCTGCTGGGCGGCGGCCTGGCCCGCGCCGGCGTGGTGGGCGAGCAGGTGCAAGTCAAGGCGCAGACGCTGCACCAGGGCCGCGACTTTCCGGTGCTCAACGACTACCGCGCGCTGATGGCTGGTCTCTGGCAGCGCCAGTTCGGCCTCTCCACCGAAGCGCTGGCGCGTGTCTTTCCCGGTGGCGTCAAGGCGCGCGAGCTGGGGCTGCTGTAAGCACGCGCCAGCCCGGATCTTTCTTCAGCACTCAGTCCTTCAGGTACTGCTGCACCGGTTCCTCGACGCGCTCAGCGTCACTGCGCAGCAGATCGCGCAGGATGGCCGTGTGGCCGGAGCCCGCGATCACCAGCACGCGCTCGCCTGGCTGCGCCTGCGCCTGGATGCGCGCGTACATGCGCAGATTGCGCTGCCACCAAGCAGCCGCAGAGTCGGCCCCCAGGTACTCGCGCTGCGCGGCGCCGGCGCTGTTGAAGCGCATGTAGAGGCTCTTGTTCTCACGGTCAGCCTCGGGACTGTTCGCCTCGCGCAGCAACTGCCCCAGGCTCTGGCTGCTGTGCGCCTGCTGCATGCGCGCCGAGAGCTCCTGCACCTTGGCCATCAGACCCGCCCAGAGGCGCGGGTCACGCTTGGGCAGGTTTGCGAACAAGGCCTCGTAGGCATCCGAGGGCACCTGCTCATCGACGCTGTGCACGCGCGCCAGGCCGGCGCGCTGCGCGACACGAAAGCCGATTTGCTCGACCTCATTCAGCCCCAGGCTGTGCCGACCGGCCAGGTGGTTTCGGTAGCGCTGGTTGACGGCCTCGTCGGCGGACTCCGGATACTCCAGCATCACCCGCGTAGGCTTGAAGTCCGCCAAGCGCTGCGCCAGGCCCTGCAGATAGCGCTGCGGCGCGGGCTGAAGTACATCGATGGCTTGGAACTTCACCGCGTCCAGGCCGGGGTTGTCGAAATGAAAGCTCCCCAGCAGAAGCACCGGTGCAGGCTCGGCGGCGCGTGCGGGGCCAGTCAGGCTCAAGGCCGTCAGGCCAAGCAGGGTGAAACGGACAAGCAGATTCATGGGAAGAAGCAGCAAAGAGTTCAGGTGCCGCGATGCTGCCCGGCGCGCGGCCCGGCTGCGCCACCTGTGCGACAGAGCGCAGGCTCTTCGGTGCAGGCTGCCTTGATGCACGACCGCTGCGCCTGGGCTCGCTCTTGAGCCAAGGGCTGCAAGCCCGAGCCGCCCGGAAGTCAAAGGGCTGCTGCTGCGACTGCTGCGACCGCTACCGCTCGCGCCGCGCCCGGCCCAGCCAGGCATTGATGCCCAAGCTCACCGCAATGCCGGCCAGAGGCCAAGCCAGGTAAGACGCGGCAGCCAGCAGGCAGTAAGACAGGCCGGCCCAGCTGATGGCTGCCAGCAGCTCCAGCAGACCGAGCGCCGGACTGCCCTTCATGCGGGTCTTCATCTCGCTGCGCTTGGCTTGGCGCGGATAGGCGATTTGGCCGGCGCCAACCGTCAAGGTGCTGCCAAGCCCACAGAGCGCCAAGACCAGCGCATGGCGAGGGCCCTGCTGCACCGCCAGCATCAGCGAGGGCAGCAACAGCAGCAGCCACACCGGGAGCAAGGCTGCCAACAGCTTGAGCCCCCGTAGTTTTTTCAAGGCCACTGGCGCGCCGCCCAGCAAGTCGGGGGCATCTTCCGCCGCGACCGTGATCCAGGCCAGCTTGGCCGCCAGCGTCGTGGCGAGCCAGACCAAGGCCGGCACCAGCAGCATCGGCATGCGGCCACCGTCGCGCAGCGCGATGAAGAGCAGCGGCAGCAGGTAGAGCAGCTGCAGCAGGGTCTGGGCGATCAGCTGCGGGTCACGCAGGATCAGCCGCCACTCCTTGCGCAGCGTGACGCGAAGCAGGCCGGTGCCAAAGCGCACGCTGCCGGCCGGCCGCACGGGCAGCCCGCGTCGGGCGCTGCCGGCAACCGACTCCTGCGTGCCGGCCAGAAAGCTTCGATGGGCCAAGCCCACCACCAGCCAGAACGCGCCTGCGCCCACCAGCACCGTCAGCAGCAGCGGCAGCCCCTCGCCCGTCAGGGCCCGGGCCGGATACCAGGCCGGGCTCTCGGCCGAAAGCACGCCGCCTGGCGCCATCCAGCCTGCCAAGCGGGCCAGCCATAGCTGCTGGCTGGATTGATCCAGCAGAGTGGGCACCTGGCTTGCCAGAAAAAGCGCGGCGCCGACCAGGCTGCCCAAGAGCTGGGCCACCGTGCGGGCCCGCCGGGCGCCCAGCCAGCGCACCAGCAGCAAGGTCAGCCAAAGCCCCAAGGCGCTCACACCCAGAGACAGGGCCAGCAAGGTCGGGTAGATGGCCAGCAGCGACACATGGCCCGTGAACAGGCCGATATGAGCCACCGGCACCAGCAGAAAGAGGTAGAGGCCGACCACGCTCACCGCAATGCCGAGCGCGCGCGCCATAAAGACCTGACGCGTCGGCAGCGGCGAGGCCAGCAGCAGGTCCAGGTCACCGCGGTCGAACAGCGCGGTGACCGACATCAGCACGGCCTGCGACAGCATCAGGCTGATGCACACCCAGAGCAGCGCTCCGACACCAAACACCGCCCAGTCGGGCAGCTTGCCGCCGGGCAAATCGACCAGCACGCGATAAGCGCCATAGTGCAGGGGCAGGGTCAGCAGCAAGCCGAGCACGACCAGCAAGGTGATGCCTTTGCCACCCATGCCGCGCCAGGCCAGGCGCAACTCATGGCGAATCAGCCAGGGCATCGATCCCGGCCGGCCCAGCCAGCCCGCGCTCATGCCTGGGCCGCCGTCAGCTGCAGAAACACATCCTCCAGCGTGGCGCCGCCGGCCGCCGCCGCGCGCAGCTCATCCAGGCTGCCCTGGGCAATGATGTGGCCGTGCTGGATGATGCTGATGCGCTGCGCCAGCCGCTCAGCCACTTCAAGGATGTGGGTGGTCAGCACCACCGTGTACCCCTTGGCAACCCGGTCCAGCAGCAGATCCTTGACCTGGCGGGCAGCACCGGCATCCAGGCCGGTCAGGGGCTCATCCAGGATCAGCAGCTGCGGATCGTGGATCAGTGCTCCGGCCAGCGCCAGTTTCTGGCGCATGCCGCGTGAGAAGCCCTCCGTCAGCTCGCCGGTGTGCTTCCACAGATCAAGCCAGCGCAGCAACTCCTCGGCGCGCGGTGCGGCCACACCGGGGTCCACGCCCCACAGACCGGCCACGAACTCCAGATACTCCAAGGGCCTGAGCTTGCCGTACAGCAGCGGATCGTCAGGCAGGAATGCCATCTGCCGCTTGGCTTCTTGCGGGCTGTCCACGATGTCATGCCCCAGGACGCGCGCCGTGCCGGCATCAGGCCGCAACAGGCCGGCCACCATGCGCAGCGTCGTGGTCTTGCCGGCGCCATTGGGTCCCAGCAAGGCATGGAACTCGCCGCGCGGAATCGACAGCGTGAGCCGGTCGACGGCCAGCTGTCCGCCGAAGCGCTTGACCAGGCCGGAAATCTCGAGTGCAGCGCTCATGGCTCAAGCAGCCTTAGGCGTCTCGAATCGCCCCTGCAGCGCGGCTCGGGTGGTGGCGAAGCGAGAGCCGCTCAGCGCAGCCGCCAGCAGGCACAACAACACCCGCAAGAGCGGCTGTTTGCCGAAAGGTCCCGTTTCCATCATCGCCCCACCCCGCCCTCGTTCGTTTTCTCCACCACCTGCGACCGGCCGTGGCCGGAGCGCAGGCGATTCTACGAACAGCTCAGATGAGCGGCCAGACGCCCTCTTGGGGGCCTTGCGGGGCTTTGAGGCTCAGGCGGCTCTGGACGGATGACCGGCCCGGCGCGGCGCGGCGCCTGCCTTGTCTGCGCGCCTTGCCATCAGGTCCCGACCAGGCCGCCGTCCGCCCTGCGGATCACCACGGTGGCCGAGCGCGGGCGGGCGCCGGGGCGCTTGTCGGGCCAGTTGGAGAAGCGGTCCGGTTGAGCCGGGTCGCTGCGCTCGCTGGGGCTCTCGCCCGGGTGCTGGATGTTGATGAACATGCTGCGGCCGTCGGGCGTCATCGTGGCGCCGGTGACCTCGCAGCCGACCGGGCCGGTCAGGAAGCGCCGCACCTCGCCGGTCTGCGGATCGGCGGCCAGCATCTGGTTCTGGCCCATCACCGCCAACTCGCCCTTGCCCATCGCCGAGGTGGACATATCGGTCTGGATCCACAGCACGCCGCGGCCATCGACCCACAGGCCGTCCGGGCAGGCGAAGGTGTCGCCCTTGACATTGCCCTTGGCCTCGGCTCGCTCGTTGAAAGGGTCGCCCGCCAGCACGAAGTGGTTCCACTGGAAGGCCAGCCCGTCGTGGTCGCCGTCTTCCTTCCAGCGGATGATGTGACCCTGGCTGTTGTTGGCGCGCGGGTTGGCTGCGTCCACGCCCGGCTGGTCCTTGCCGCCGCGGTTGCTGTTGTTGGTCAGCGTGCAGTAGACCCAGCCTTGCAGGTCAACGGCAATCCACTCGGGACGGTCCATCTTGGTGCCGCCCAGCAAGTCGCTGGCCTGGCGCAACTTGACCACCAGCTCGCCCTGGTCGGCAAAGCCGTTGGCGGCGTTGAGCGGCCCTTGGCCATGCACCAGCGGCAGCCAGCGGCCGCGGCCATCGGCGTCGAAGCGCGCCACGTAGAGCGTGCCGTGGTCCAGCAGCTCGCGGTTGGCGGCGGCACCACCGGGCTTCACCGCATCGCGGCTGACGAATTTGTAGATGTATTCGAAGCGCGCGTCCTCGCCCATATAGACCACCGCGCGGCGATCGCGCGTCAGCGCCACGGTGGCGCCTTCGTGAGCGGCGCGGCCCAGCGCGGTGCGCTTGACGGGCGTGCTGCTGGGGTTCATCGGGTCGATCTCGACCACCCAGCCGAAGCGGTGCGGCTCGTTCGGGTGCTTGCTGGCGTCAAAGCGCTCGTCATGCGCATGCCAGCGGTTGCCCGACGGGTTGCCCTTGCGCAGGCCCCAGCGGGTCTCATGGGCGCTGGGGGTGTCGGGGCCGTTGAAGTAGTTGATGAAGTTCTCTTCACAGGTGAGGTAGGTACCCCAGGGCGTGATGCCGCTGCCGCAGTTGTTGAGCGTGCCCAGCACGCGGCGGCCGCTCGGGTCGGCAGCGGTCTTCATCAGCGCATGACCGGCGGCCGGGCCGCTGACGGCCATCGGCGTGCTGGCGGTGAAGCGGCGCGCCCAGGGCGAGGGCAGCACCACCTGCCAGCGCCCGTCCTTCTCGGCCACCTCGCAGACGCTGACACCATGCGCGGCCTGCGCCTTGCGCACCTTCTCGGCCGACCATTGCGCCAGGCCGTCGCGGTGCAGCAGGCCATCGTCCACATACTCGTGGTTCATCACCAGCAGGCCGCTCTTGGAGCCTTCGATCGCGAAATAGTGGATGCCGTCATGGTGCATGCCGAACTGCGCCAGCTGCTCGGCGGCACTGTTGCTGCCGTCGGGCTTGAAGGCCGGCGTCTCGCCGGACAGGCCGACCGGATCGCCCCAGGGCGCGATCACCTGGCTCACATAGCCAGGCGGCACGGTGACCGTGTCGGCAGTGCTGATGGGAATGCTGCTGAAGCCCAGCAAGGGGCGGCTGCCCGACGCCGTGCTGGCACCGCCGCTGCTCGCGCAGCCACCCAGGGCCGTCAATGCGGTCAGCCCGCTCAAGGGCGCCAGGAACGCTGCAGCCGCCGAGCCGCGCAAGAAAGTGCGGCGGCTGGGCTCGCTGATGTCATGGATGCTGGGGTTGGAGGAGCGGTTGCTGTCCTCCATCGAGGCGAAGTCCTTGGCCATGTCAGAAAGCTGGTGGAATGGGGTGGCCGAGCTTCCTTGCCCCGTGTGACAAGCTGATGACAAGCGCAGGCCTCACCTGGTTTCGCAGGCGCAGTCCAGTCGAGCTGAACGGATGGTGGATGGCGGTCGCCTCGGCGCGCTTGAGCCGGATAGGGTAGCGGCTCCCTTGTCGCCTGTAGCTGGTTGGCCAGGGTTATCCCGCATGCAAGGGCGTCATGCGGTCGACAGACTGCTGCATCGCTTCGGGGTGGAAAGGCTGGCATGGAGCTTCTCGGCGAAACAGCGTGGCGGCGCCTGCACATGGCGGTCTGGATGTCGCTGCTCGTGTTGCTTCTGGCCGAAGCCAGCGTGGGTGTGCCCGCCTTGTGGCGGAATCGGATGCCAAGCTGGGGCTTCGCCCCCACGCATACGCTGGGTGTCGCGCGCCTGGACAGCCAGAGCAGCGCCGCGCAGGTCCACCTGCCCGAGCCGCATCTGGCCAGCGACTTGCGTCCTGGTGACCGGGTGCTGTTTGCCAGAGTCGCGGATCGCTGGCTGGTCCCCGAGCCAGGGGCCGAGATGCAGGTGATGCGACAACGCAGCGGCGAACCGGATCACCGGCTGACGCTGCGCGCCGAGGCGCGTCCGTTCACGGCGAATGAGCGCTTCGACTACATCTGCCGCCTGCTGCAGGCCCTGCCTGCCATGGTGCTGGCCCTGCTGCTGGCCCGCCAGCGTCCGCTACAGCCAGCAACGCGCCATCTGGCCTGGGCTTTCCTCGGCTTTGCCGTTTCGCCCTTCTTGAACTTCACCTTCGGGCAGGCACTTGCCCCGGCAGTCGTCAAGACACTGTCCTTCATCGCCATTCCTTTCGCCGTATATCAGATCCTGTGCTTTGCAGTGCGGTACGCGGAGGAATTTGGCCATCCACTCCGGAGCTATCTTCAGCAACTGCTCTGGCCGATGCGACTCCTCACGCTGGCCAGCATCGCCTGGCTGCTGCTGTATTTCTCCGGCCGCCCCTGGCCCATGCTGGGCTGGCTGCTGCCAGCCTCGATGGGAATGGCCCAGGGCTTGACGCTCGTGGCCCTCTTCATGGCCTATTCGCGCAGCAGCGGCCGCGCACGCTCACGAACCCGCTTCCTGATCGCAGCCTTCATGCTGGGCGTGGCGCCGATCAGCCTTTTGCTCGCTGCAGGCGATCGACTTCCGGGCTTCGAGGCTGGCCCGCTAGGCTGGCCGCTGCTGCTGCTGTTCGCAGGCTACCTGCTGTCCTACCTGGGGCTGGGCTATGCCGTCTTGCGGCACCGCGTGTTCGACCTCTACCTGGCCCGCGACCGCGCGCTGGTCTACGGCGTTGCGCTGCTGCTCGTCACCGTCGTCGTGCTGCTGCTGAAGTTCCTGTTGCAAGCGCCACTCACCGCGCTGCTGTCTCTGCTGGGCAATGGCATGGAACGCAAGCTCGTGGAAGCGGCACTGGCTGTCGCCGTCTACCTGAGCGGGCACTTCACCTTCCACTGGCTGGACCACAGCGTGCAGCACCTGGTGTTCCGCCGCAGGCTGCACCAGGCACAGCAGATGCGCCAGTTCATGCACGAAGCCCAGCATATTTCCGGGCAGGAGCAGTTGCTGCGCCGCTTTCATGAGGAGCTGGAACGCTTCAGCGAGCACGCCGGCAACGTGATCTATCTGCGCCTGGCCGGCGGCGACTTCGCGCAGGTATTCAACAGCATCCCGCGTGCGCCGCATCTCCTCGAGGGTGACGACACCCTGCTGGTCAGAATGCGCAGTCAAGCCAAGCCGCGCTGGCTGGAAGGCAATGAGCATGCTCAGTCCGGCAGTGACGTGGTCGGCGCACTGGCCTTGCCCATGCTGCGTCGCGGTCAGCTGGCCGGACTCGTGGTGCTCGGCACCCGCTCCGACCGGGAGGCCTACCGTCCAGAGGAAGTTGAGCTGCTCAGCGAAGTGGTCGCCCATGTGGCGCTCGACCTGCAGGCCATTGCCGCGGCACGCTGGGAAGAAGCAGGCATGACCAGCGGCCCTGCTGCCGCCCTGGAGCATTGAATGAGCGCACCCGATCAGCGGCAACAGGTGGCATGGCGGGGCGACCCGCGCGACCCGCGCGTGCAGCTGCTGCGCCACTTCGGTCTGGACTTGGTGCTCGGCCCCGGCCAAGAGCCCGTCGAGGCCAGCATCCTGCCTTTGACTCCACGCACTGTCGCGGAGCTTCCGCCCGGACCATGCCTGCTGCTGGTGGACAGTGCCGAGCAGGAGGCGCAGTGGCTGGGCATGCTGCCAGCCCATGCGGAGCTGGTGCGCGAACCGGCCAGTGCGCTGCTGATCTACGAACGCCTGCGTCGGCTGCTGCATCGCCAGCCCAAGCCGGCGCAGTGGGCCGAGGCTGCCCCGCTGGACCCGCTGACCGGCTGCCTGAGCCGCGCCGGCTGGACCCGCCAGTTGCAGCAGCGCCTGGCGCAGCCGGAGAACGAGGTCAATGCGCTGATGCTGGTCGACCTGGACGGCTTCCGCAGTTTCAATGAGCAGCACGGCCACGCCGTCGGCGACCGGGCTCTGGCCGAACTGGCCCAGCGCTGCCGCAACGCACTTGGTCCGCAGGATGTGCTCGGACGCTGGAGCGGAGACTCGTTTGCGCTGCTGCTGCAGCGCTACGACACCGACAGCCTGCTGCGTGACGCGCAACGGCTGCTGACCCTGTTTACGAGCGAGCCCCTGTCCTCCCCCGATCATGCCGGCCTCATGCGCTGGCTGAAGCCGGCATCACCAACGCTGAGGCGCCCGGCGCCAGTGCCGGTCTGGCCTGGCTGGGCGGTGCCGGCGGCTTTGCAGAACTGCTGGCCGAGGCCGACGCCGCGCTTCAGCAGGCCAGGCGTCAGGGCGGCGGCAGGATGGTGATGGCTGCCCGCCCCATCCGGCGCCGCAGCGGGCTGAAGCTCAGACGACCCGATCAGCCAGATGCCCAATCGTGCCTATTGCGACGCCCGCCTCGCCCGCGAAATCCAAGCCGCCGAGCGCGAAGGCTGGCCGCTGGCGCTCTGGTTGGTGGACCTACGCGGCCTGGGCGCCCTCAACGATAGGCTGGGGCATGGCGAAGGCGATCAGGCCTTGACTCGCCTGGCCCGCGCCATCGCGCAACAGGCCCGCCTGGTGGACTGGACGGCACGCATACGCGCCAGTGCCCTCACGGTGGTGATGCCGCGCACCGACAGTGGAGGCGCGCAGCAAGCGGCACGTCGCATGCGCAGCGCCATGGCAGGTCTGGGCCTGCCCTTGAGCGATTGCCTGGCGCTGCGCCAACCCGGCGAATCAGCGTCCGAGCTCCTGATGCGCGCCTGGCAGCAGCGCGAACCCCTGCTGCCGCAAGACCAGCACTGCGCGGCGCGACGGCCTGGGTAGCTGGCCGCTCGCGCACTGCCTACGTTCAGAGCATGCCCTTGAACGGCCCCGCGCTGAGCCACTGCTCGATCTGCGCCTGCCGGTCGTTGCCCCAGAAGGGCTCGCCGTCGACGATGAAGAAAGGCGCGCCGAACACACCGCTGGCGATGGCCTGCTCGTTGACGGCCTTCAGCCTTTCCTTCCACTGCGGGTCCTGCCAGGCCGCTTCGGCGGCCTCGGCATCGATGCCGCTCTCGGCCGCCAGGGCCTTGAGTTGCGCCGGATCGTCCAGTTGCACGCCGCGCGTGAAATAGGCGCGCAGCCCGGCATGGGCCCAGGCCACGGCGCGTGCCGGGTCCTGCGCGTCCAGCCACCAGAACACGCGCGCGGCGTTCTGCGTGGCGATGGGGAAACGCTCAGGCTGCTTGTAGGGCAGACCGGCGAAACGGGCCGAGCGTTCGAAGTCGCGCAGCACATAGTCGCGCTTGATCGGGTAGCTCATCGGCGGCTTCAGCTCGGCGGCCTGGAAGGTGGCGCCCAGCAGCATCGCATGCCATTGCACGCGTCGGCCATGACGGGCCGCCACGGCTTCCACCCACTCGGAGGCGATATAGGAATAGGGCGACGAGAAGTCGAAATAGAAATGGATGGCGGCACGCAGATTCATGGTGTGCCAAGCCTAGCCCAGCCGCGCCGCGATGCCAGCCCTGTGAAACCCTCAAGCAGGCCGCCACGCCAGCATTGATGTCGAGCAAGCCCCTACCGCGCCGCAGCGGGCAAGATGCGCCTCTGCCTGCCTCGCTGATGAACACGCCTCTCCTTGAACTGCTGATGATCGCCGCTGCCAGCGTGCTAGCGCTGGCGCTGCGCCCCTGGCAGATGCTGCGTGCGCCGGCGCTGCGCTCGCCCTGGCTGGCGGCCCTGGTGCTGCTGCCGCTGGCGTGGAGCGCGCAACGCGCCCTGCCCGGCGGCCTGCTGCTGCAGCTGTCGGGCGCCAGCCTGCTGGTGCTGATGTTCGGCTGGCCCTGGCGATGCTGAGCCTGCTGCCGATCGCTGCCGGCGGTGCCTGGCTGGCCGATCTGCCGTGGCCGCGCGCGGTCGAGCTGCTGGCCTGGAACGGCGTGCTGCCCGGCACGCTGGCGCTGTTGCTGGGTCTGGCGACGCGCGCGCTGCTGCCGCATCACCTGATGGTCTACATCCTGGCCCGCGGCTTCTTCGGCACCTTGCTGGCGATGAGCTTGGCCGGCTGGGCGCAACTGCTGTGGCAGCCGCTGCCCGCCGGCGGCGATCTGGGCCTGCTGATGGTGGGCCGCTGGCTGATCGCCTGGGGCGATGCGGTGCTGACCGGCATGCTGTGCGCCGTCTTCGTGGCCTTTCGGCCCGAATGGCTGGCCACCTACTCGGACCGGCGCTACCTGCCGCCGCGCCAGCCGCCGCGCTGAAGCAAAGCCGCCGGCCGCAAGTTGTCGCCTGCCGGACAGACCGCGCCCGCCTCGCGGCGCTACGGTCGCAGCGCGCCCATATTGGCGCACACACAACAATGCACTGGAGACAACGGTGAACAAGCAACACGCTCCTCAAGAGGTCGGCGGCGCCCGCCGCATCGGCCTGGGGCTTCTGGCCATAACGGCGATACTGAGCGCCTGCGGCGGTTCCGATCCGGAACCCGAGCCGACCCGCCCGCAGGACAGCCGCGTTTTCAAGCCCGTGATCGAGACCAGCTTTGCGGCCCTGCCCGGCAGCACGGTTGAGACCGACCGCTGGGTCGGCGTGCTCAATGGCTCGGCCTACCGCATCGAGGTGCCCAAGAACTGGAACGGCCGGCTGGTGATGTGGGCGCATGGCTATGCCGGCACCGGCGAAAACCTCAGCGTCGGCAACCCCATCATGCGCCGCCACCTGGTGGAGAACGGCTACGCCTGGGCCGCGTCCAGCTACAGCAAGAACTACTACGACGTGCGCGCCGGCGTTGAAGACACCAATGCGCTGGCGCTGGCCTTCAACAAGATCGCTGCCGACAAGGGCCGCACGCTGGCCGCGCCGAGCAAGATCTTCATCACCGGGATCTCGATGGGTGGCCACATTGCAGCCGCCGCCATCGAGAAGGAGGCGTTGGAGAACGCCGTCAACAAGGTGAGCTACAACGGCGCCGTGCCGATGTGCGGCGTGGTGGGCGACAACGCGCTGTTCAACTACTTCGGCGGCTACCAGCTGGCGGCCATGCAGCTGGCTGGCGTCGGCGCCACCAGCTTCCCGGTCAATGACTGGGCCGCCAAGGCGCCGGTGATCCAGGCCGCGCTGTGGAGCCGCTTCCCGACCCAGAGCAACGCCCAGGGCGACAAGCTCAAGGCCATCGTGATGAACATGACCGGCGGCCCGCGCCCCTTCTATGCCGAAGGCTGGGCCGATCCGGCCAACCAGGGCAATGTCTGGGCCTCGCTGGGTGGCGATGGCACGATCAACGGCATCCTGAACGCCAATGTGCTGGACACCACCGGCATCACCTACCGCTTCGAGACCACCAGCGGCACGCTCAGCGCCGCCGAGCAGAGCTTCAACGCCGGCCTGCTGAAGATCAGCCCGGTGGCCGATGCCAACCGGCTGCGCCGCGACGGGCTGCGCTGGATTCCGCAGGTCAATGGCGAATTCAACGTGCCGGTGGTCACCATCCACACGCTGGGCGACCTGTTTGTGCCCTTCCACATGGAGCAGGTCTACCGGCAGCGCGCCACCGCCAAGGGCAATGACAAATGGCTGGTGCAGCGCGCCATCCGCGATGTAGGCCACTGCGCCTTCACCGCGGCCGAAGCGGCTTCGGCCTTCAACGCCATGGTGCAGTGGGAAGGCGGCGGCGCCAAGCCGGCCGGCGATGATGTGCTGACGCCGGCCACGGTAGCCGATGGCCGCTACGGCTGCAGCTTCACCAACAACACGCCCAGCCTGGAGGACTACACCCCGCCAGCCGTGCGTGCCGCGCACCAGGCCAAGTACCCGGCCTGCAACTGAGCGATCTGGCGCTCAGGGCCCGCAGTGCCGCAGGCGCTGCGGGCTCATCAAAGCTGGATCGACGCCCTCGCGCTGCAGGTTCGCGCTGAGCGGCTGGCCCAGCAGCAAGGCCGCCGCCAGGTCCGAAGCACCCGCCGCGCTCTGGATGCCATAGCCGCCCTGGCCGGCCAGCCAGAACAGACCTTCGCAGGCCGGATCGGCGCCGATCACCAATTCGCCATCCGGCACAAAGCTGCGCAAGCCTGCCCAGCTGTGGCGCGGGCGGCGGATCTGCAGCGTGGTGGCTGACTCGATGTTGTAGATGCCGGTGGCGATGTCCAGCTCCTCGGGCTGCACGTCCTGCGGCTCGACCGGATCGGCATTGGCCGGTGAGCCCAGCATCTGGCCCGCATCGGGCTTGAAGTACCAGCTGTTGTCGATCGCGCCCACCAAAGGGCAGCGCTGCAGATCCAGGCCCGCTGGCGCGTCGAAGGTGAAGGCGCTGCGGCGCTTGGGCTGCAGGCCCAGGGCTGGCGCGCCGGCGAGAGTGGCCACCCCATCAGCCCAGGCGCCAGCGGCGTTGACCAGCGTGCGGCAGCTGGCGCTGCGGCCATCGGCCATGCGCAGCAGCCAGCGCCCTGCTTCGCGCTGCGCCTGCTGCAGCCGGGCTGCGGTCCAGAGCACGGCGCCTTGTCGCTTGGCACCACTCAAGAAACCCTGGTGCAAGGCATGCACGTCGAGGTCCATCGCATCGGCTTCGTGGAACGCGCCCAGCAGACCGTCGGGCTGCAGCTGCGGCACCAGGGCCAGGGTGGCGCCGGCGTCAAGATACTGCACGGTCGTGCCGGTGGCGCGCAACTCGGCCGCGGTCGCATCCAGTTCGGCTTGCTGGCCTTGCCAGGCCACATAAAGGCAGCCGCGCGGGCTCATCAGCGCCGACTCGGCAAAGCCGGGCGGCGGGCTCTGATAGAAGGCTCGGCTGGCGCGCGTCAGCGCCCGCGCCTGCGGCGGGCCGTAGCTCTCCATGAACATCGCGGCGCTGCGGCCGGTGCTGTGATAACCCGGCTGTTCCTCGGCTTCCAGCAGCAGCACCGAGCGCTGCCCGGCCAGGCGCCAGGCCAGCGAAGCACCGGCAATACCGGCGCCGACGATCACCACATCGAAGGCCTGCGCCGGCATGACCATCAGCCCAGCGCGCGGCCGATCAGGATCTTCTGCACTTCCGACGTGCCCTCGTAGATCTGGCAGACGCGCACATCGCGGTAAATGCGCTCGACCGGGAAATCCGACACATAGCCGTAGCCGCCGTGGATCTGGATCGCGTCGGAGCAGACCTTTTCAGCCATCTCGCTGGCGAACAGCTTGGCCATGGCCGCTTCCTTCAGGCAGGGCTGGCCGGCATCCTTCAGCGCGGCGGCGTGCCAGATCAGCTGGCGCGCGGCCTCGATCTGGGTGGCCATGTCGGCCAGCTTGAACTGGATGGCCTGGTGCTGAAAGATCGGCTGGCCGAAGCTGCTGCGGTCCTTGCTGTAGCGCAGCGCCGCCTCGAAAGCCGCGCGCGCCATGCCCACGCTTTGGCTGGCGATGCCGATGCGGCCGCCCTCCAGGCCCGAGAGCGCAATCTTCAGGCCCTGGCCTTCGTCGCCCAGGCGGTTGGCGGCCGGCACGCGGCAGTTCTCGAAATTGATCTGCGCGGTGTCGCTGGCATGCTGGCCCATCTTGTCTTCGATGCGGGCGACCACATAGCCGGGCGTGTTGGTGGGCACCAGGAAGGCGCTGATGCCCTTCTTGCCGGCGGCCTTGTCGGTGACGGCCATCACGATGGCCACATCGCCGTTCTTGCCGCTGGTGATGAACTGCTTGACGCCGTTGATCACATAGTCATCGCCGTCACGCACAGCCGTGGTCTTCAGCCCGCCGGCCTCCGAGCCCACATGCGGCTCGGTCAGGCAGAAGGCGCCCAGCATGTCGCCGCGTGCCAGCGGCTTCAGGAAGCGCTGCTTCTGGTCCTCGTTGCCGAAGGCCATCAGGATCGAGCAGACCGGGCAGTTGTTGACGCTGACCACGGTGGAGGTGGCGCCGTCGCCGGCGGCGATCTCTTCCAGGATCACGGCCAGTGCCAGATAGTCCAGGCCCGCGCCGTCGTACTCGGTGGGCACAGCCACGCCGTAGCAGC
>JACDQM010000029.1 GCA_015657635.1 Roseateles sp. | reverse complement strand
CGCCACCGCGCACCATCAACTCGAAGCGCGGCAGGCTGGCCTCGACGAACTCATGCTGATACTGGGGCATCTGGCCGATCAGCAGCCGCAGGAAACCGTCGCGTTCGCCATTGCCAAGATCGGCCACATTTTGCGGCGGCCGCCCGGCCGCATAGCTGAAATGCGGCGGCACTTCCTGAACCAGCCAGCGCACGACGGGCTTGGCACCGACGCTCGGCAAGGCCAGGCTGGCGCCCAGCAAGCCTGCCGCCAGGGCTCGAACGAAGGTCCTCATCACGGCTTGCTACCCGCGCTTCAGTCGCCGTCCACCCACTCGATGCGCGCACCCAGCGTGCAGATGTTCTCGACGAAATGGGGGTGGGCGCGGCGGATCGGCGTGGCATTGCGGATCACCGAGCGGCCGGGGATGCTGGCCGCCACCATCAGCAGCGCGATCGCGACGCGGATGATGTAAGGGCTCTCGACCTCGCTCGCGTGCAGCGGCTTGCCGCCGAAGGTCACCATGCGGTGCGGATCCGACAGGAAGGCATGCGCGCCGAACTTGGCCAGCTCGGAGGTCCAGCCCATCGCGCCGTCGTAGATCTTGTTCCAGAACATCACGCTGCCCTCGGCCTTCACGCCGAGCGCGACGAAGATCGGCAGCAGGTCCACCGGCAGATAGGGCCAGGGCGCCGCCTCGACCTTCTGCAGGATGTTGCGCGTGAAGGGCTCCTTGACCTTCAACGGACCGTCGGTCTCGGCGCGCGACCAGCCATGCTCGTGCACGATGCGCACGCCGAACTTGGCAAAGGTGCGGTCGATCAGCGGGAACTGCTCGGGCGTGGAGTTCTTCACCTCGACGCGGCCGCCGGTGATGGCGCCCAGCGCCAGGAAGGTGACGATCTCGTGGAAGTCCTCAGCGAAGGTGAACTCGCCGCCGCCCAGACGCTCGACACCGGTGATCTTCAGCCGCGAGGTGCCCAGGCCCTCGATCTTGGCGCCCAGCATCTGCATGAACTGGCAGAACTCCTGCACATGCGGCTCGGAGGCGGCGTTCATCAGCGTGGACGTGCCCTCGGCCAGCGCGGCGCAGAGCACGAAGTTCTCGGTCGTCGTCACCGAGGCGTAATCGGTCCAGTGGTCGTTGGCGCGCAGCTTGGCGCCCACATCCAGCAGCAGGCCGTCGGGCTGGCGCTCGACGCGCGCGCCGAAGCGCTCGAACACCTCCACATGCGGGTCGATCTCGCGCGCGCCCAGCGTGCAGCCCTTGACGTCGTCCTCGATGCGCGCCGCGCCGAAGCGCGCCATCAGCCCCGGCACCAGCATGATGGAGCTGCGCATTTCTTCGGGCAGGCGGTCGGTGGCCGAGTCGAAATGCGTGTCGCGGTGGTGCACGTCCAGCACGCCGGTCTGGTAGTCGATCTCGACCTGGCTGCCCAGCTTGCGGAAGACCTCCAGGATCTTGCGCACATCGGTGATCTCGGGCACGCCGCGCAGGCGCACCGGCTCGCGCGTCAGCAGCGTGGCGCACAGGATGGGCAGCACCGCATTCTTGTTGGCCGAGGGAACGATGCGGCCGCTCAGGGGCGTGCCGCCGTGGACGATCAGATTGGACATGGAGGAGGGGTGCGAGGCCGGTGGTTCGAGGGGCGGTCGATGCCGCAGTGCGCATTATCCCGCTGGCTACAATCCCGCACCCTGTATCCAAGAGTTTCCGCCGTGTCCGACCGCCTTGCCGTGCTGCCGCAATACCTCCTGCCCAAGCAGGCGCTGACCCGGCTGGCCGGCCTGTTTGCATCAGCGCAGCTCGGGAGCCTCACCACAGCAGCCATCCGCCGCTTCATCGAGCGCTATAACGTCAATATGGCCGAGGCGGCCAATCCCGACCCGGCGGCCTACGCCAGCTTCAACGACTTCTTCACCCGTGCGCTGAAACCCGGTGCACGGCCGCTGGCGCCGGCGCGGCTGGTCTGCCCGGTGGACGGCGCGATCAGCCAGTTCGGCAGCATCGCCCACGACGAGATCTTCCAGGCCAAGGGCCACCAGTTCAGCACCACCGCCCTGGTGGGTGGCGATGCGCAGCTGGCCGCGCAGTTCCAGGACGGCCACTTCGCCACGCTCTACCTCAGCCCACGCGACTACCACCGCATCCACATGCCCTGCGCCGGCCGGCTCACGCGCATGATCCACGTGCCGGGCGAGTTGTTCTCAGTCAACCCGACCACCGCGCGCGGCGTGCCGGGCCTGTTCGCCCGCAACGAGCGCGTGGTCTGCGTGTTCGAGGGCGACGGCCAGAGCGTGCAGGGCAACTTCGTGCTGGTGCTGGTGGGCGCCACCATCGTCGGCTCGATGGCCACCACCTGGCATGGCGTGGTCAATCCGCCGCGCCCCGGCCATCTGCGTGACTGGTCCTACGAGAACCAGGACATCCGCTTCAGCCAGGGCGATGAGATGGGCCGCTTCCTCCTCGGCTCCACCGTCGTGATGCTGTTCCCGCGCAGCGGCATGGGCTTCAACCCGGCCTGGCGGCCAGGCGGTGCGATCCGCCTGGGCGAGGCGATGGTCGCCTAGGGCGCGAGCTGACGCCGCACAGCCAGCGTCTGCAGGCAGGCATCCGCCAGCTCCTGCCCCTTGGTGACGAAGTGGGCGCTGAAGTAGCGCCGATGCTCCTCATGCTCATGGAAGTGATGCGGCGTCAGCACCGCCGAGAACACCGGCACGCCGCTGTCCAGCTGCACCCGCATCAGGCCGTCGATCACTGCGGTGGCGACGAAGTCGTGGCGGTAGATGCCGCCGTCGACCACCAGCGCGCAGGCCAGGATGGCGTCATAGCGGCCGCTGCGCGCCAGGCTTTGCGCCTGCAAGGGAATCTCGAAGGCGCCAGGCAGCTCGAACTCGTCGATCGCGCCGGGATCGACGCCGCGCGAGCGCAGCCGCTCCTTGGCGGCCAGGCAAGCCTGGCCGACGATGTCGCGATGCCAGCAGGCGCTGACGATGGCGATGCGCGGCGCTGAGTCGCGAACGACAGGCGCAGAAGCAGAAGAAGAAGTAGTAGCAGTAAGACCAGACTGATTCATGTGAACCTCATCGAGGATGGTTGGACATAAATCAGGGCAAGCACGCAAATGCGCGGCCATGCCGCAGCTGCACCTGCGCGAGCAGGCACAGCCGCGGCCGCGGCCGCGAACTCGCGTTCTCTTTCATCCGGACTGTGACCGTCGGCCCTGGCATCGCACCAGGTCTGCTGACTCCGTCGCGGCACGCAGGCCGCCACGGACGCTCGCGGGCTCTCCAGCGCTGCGTCGGGCGACGCATGCCGGAATACCGCCGGTGGGGACTTCCACCCCGCCCTGAGAACGCTGCCGAGCCTTGCGACCCGGCAGGCAGGAGTCTAGGGCCTGTCCAAGGTCGCCAGCAGCTCGGCGGCCGCGGTGGCGCTCATCGGCCGCCCGAGGTAGAAGCCCTGCAGCTGGGTGCAGCCCAGCGCCTCGGCGGCCTGGGCCTGCTCTTCGGTCTCGACGCCCTCGGCGATGACCTCAAGCCCCAGCGACTGGCCCAGTGCGCAGGTGGCGCGCACGACGGCGCTGGCATCGGCCTGCGGCAAGGGGGCGATCATGCTGCGGTCGAGCTTCATCGCGTGGATGGGCAGCTGGCGCAGCATGGTCAGCGAGGACTGGCCCGTGCCGAAGTCGTCCAGCGAGCACAACACGCCGGCATCGCGCAGCTGCAGCAGCTGGGGCAGCACCTGCTCGACGTGGCCGATGGCGGCGGTCTCGGTGATCTCGATCTGCAGGCAGCCATGCGGCAAGCGCATATCGTCCAGCGCCTGCAGCAGGCGCGGCACGAACGCCCGATCATCGAACTGCAGCGGCGACACGTTCACTGCCACCGGCAGCGCGGTGCCGAAGCGGTCCAGCCATTCGCGCAGCTGCGCCCTTGCCAGCGCGAGGATCAGCTCCCCCAGCGCCTTGATCTGCCCGGTGCGCTCGGCTGCCGGGATGAATTCGGCCGGGCTGATCGCGCCAACACCGCTGCGCTGCCAGCGCACCAGCGCCTCGAAACCCAGCAGCGTGCGCGTGCCGGCTGCGAACTTGGGCTGGTAGAGCAGCTCGAACTCGCCGGCCTCCATGGCGCGCGCCAGCGCCTGCTCGGCATCCAGCCGCGACTGTGCCGCGGCGTTCATCGAGGCGTCGAAGAAGGCACAGGCCGCACCGGGCTGAGCCTTGGCGCGGTGCACCGCCGAATCGGCCGCACGCAGCAGGCCGGGGCCGTCGTCCGCGTCACGGGGGAACAGCGCCACGCCGATCGACAGGTGCACGAACAGTTCGGCACCATCAACCTCAAAGGGCCGCTGCAGCAAGGCCAGCAGCTGCTCGATGAAGGCGCGCGCATGGCCGCGCTCGCCCGCACCTGGCCCCTCGACCAGCATCACGAACTGGTCCTCGCCCAGCCGGGCCAGCGTCGCGCTGACCGGCAGCTCGGTCTTGAGCCGCGCGGCCACGGCTTGCAGCAGCGCATCGCCAACCGCATGGCCCAGCGTCTCGTTGACCAGCTGGAAGCGGTCGATATCGGCAGACACCAGCGCGAACGGCGGCGCTCCCAGCCGCGTCAGATCCTTGAGCCGTTCCTGTGTGAAGTTGCGATTCGGCAGGTCGGTCAGCTCGTCATGCAAAGCCATGCGCCGCAGCGCCTCCACCGCCGCATGGCGCTCGGTCACATCGACCAGGGCCAGCAACTCGGCCGGTGCACCGTCCCACTCGATCTGGCTGGACAGGCCATGCAGATGCAAGGTGCGGCCGTCGCGCGCCAGGCGCAGGTCTTCCCACTCGATGCGGGCTTCGGGGTCGCGCAAGACCTCGGCATGGCGTCGCAAGGACTCCGCGCGCCGCTGCGGCGCCACCAGCAGCTCGAGCAGATCGGCGCGCAGCGCGCTCTCCAGATCGGTGGCACCGAACATCGTCAGCGCCGCCGGATTGGCGTAGAGCAGCTTGTGATGGCGCAGCACCGCCAGGCCCTGCAACGAATGCTCAGCCAGACGGGTGAAGCGATCGGCCTGCAGCCGCGCCTCGCGGTGGGCGCGGCCGACCGACAGCAGGATCAGCGCCAGGCACAGCGCCGTCTGCACGATCGCGCCCAGGCTGTAAGTGATGGATGAGCGCCCCGAGGGGTCCAGCAGCGGGCCGCTGATGTGCACCAGCGCCGAAGCCACAAAGAGGGCGCTGACCCAGCGCTGCTGCCCGCTGCTGTGGCGCCACAGCAGCGCAGCGCTGAGCAGCGCGCCCAGGCCCAGCACCACGGCACCGAAGGCCACAGCGATTTGCATGCGCCAGGTGCTCAGCACGGCCAGCACGCACATCAGCAGCAACAGCACCGGCAGGGCCTGCGCCAGGCGCAGGCGGCGGCCGCAAAAGTCCATCGCGCCGGCCAGCTGCAGCAGCTGCGAGCTCATCAGCGCCACGGACGCCAGCAGCGCTTGCGCGGCACGCGCTGGCGAACTGGCCTCGAAGGCGTCCTGCAGCACCGGCCCGCTGCCCAAGCCCAGGCCCAGCAGCACCCAGCTCCAGCCCCACATCCAGACATAGGCGTGCTGGCGCTGCTCCTGAACCCACAGCCGCAACATAGCGACTCCGAACAGGCCGAGGATGACAGCATTGACCAACAGCAGCAGGGTCATGAGCGCAGGACGAGCCAAGCGAATCTGCATGCTAGCGGAAGCTGTGCGAGGCGGCTTCCTCCCGCTGGGCGAGAATCAGGGACAGGCAGGCTGCGGTCTTGCGGGACCCGGCCTCGAACTCATTTCGGCACAGACCATGACCCAGCGCGTTCTCACCGGCATCACCACCACCGGCACCCTGCACCTCGGCAACTACGTCGGCGCCTTGCGCCCGGCCATCGCGGCCAGCCGCGCCCACGGCGTAGAGAGCTTTTTCTTCATGGCCGACTACCACGCGCTGATCAAGTGCGACGAGCCGGACCGCATCGAGGCCTCGCGCCTGCAGATCGCCGCCACCTGGATCGCGGCCGGTCTGGACACCGATCGCGCGGTGTTCTATCGCCAGAGCGACATCCCCGAGATCCCCGAGCTCACCTGGCTGCTGACCTGCGTCACCAGCAAGGGGCAGATGAACCGCGCCCATGCCTACAAGGGCGCGGTGGATGCCAACCTCGCCGCCGGAGAAGACCCCGACGCCGGCATCACCATGGGCCTGTACAGCTATCCCATCCTGATGGCGGCCGACATCCTGATGTTCAACGCCCACCGAGTGCCGGTCGGCAAGGACCAGGTGCAGCACATCGAGATGGCGCGCGACGTGGCACAGCGCTTCAACCACCTCTTCGGGCGTGGCAAGGAATTCTTCGTGCTGCCCGAGGCCGAAGTCGAAGCCGAGATGGAGCTGCTGCCCGGCCTGGACGGCCGCAAGATGAGCAAGAGCTACGACAACGTGATCCCGCTGTTCGAGGGCGGCGCGAAGGCGCTGCGCGAGGCGATCGCGCGCATCGTCACCGACAGCAAGCTGCCCGGTGAGCCCAAGGACCCGGACAGCTCGCACCTGGTCAGCATCTTCGACGCCTTCGCCACGCCCGAGCAGCGCGCCACCTTCCGCGCCGAGCTGCGCGCCGGCCTGGCCTGGGGCGAGGCCAAGCAGCGCCTGTTCGATCAAATCGACGGCCAGATCGGCCCGATGCGTGCGCGCTACGAAGAGCTGATGGCCCACCCCGAGCGTATCGAAGAGATCCTGCAGCGCGGCGCCGCCAAGGCACGCGCCATCGCCGCGCCGCTGCTGGCCGAGCTGCGCCACGCGGTGGGCCTGCGACCCTTCCAGGCCCTGCAGGCCAAGGCCGCGCCGGTGACCAAGGCCAAGCCCGCGCTGCCGCTGTTCAAGCAGTACCGTGAGGCCGACGGCAAGTTCTACTTCAAGCTGAATGCCGCTGACGGCAGCCTGCTGCTGCAGAGCCTGGCTTTCGAGCAGGGCCGCGAAGCCGGCCAGTGGGTGGCTCGGCTGAAGCAGGACGGCGCCGCCGCCTTGGCCGAGGCGCCGGTGCAGCGTGCGCCTGGCGTCGACGAAGCCTCGCTGGCGGCCGCACTCGCCGCCTTGCAGGCCGCCGCTGCCGAGAGTTGAGGGCAGCAGGCCCGGCACTGGAGGCCGGCCTCTAATCCCGAGCTGACCCGCACAAACCCGCTTGGCGTTCGTGGGCATGTGGCGATAGCCTGTACGAGAGCTATCGCTATCGAAAACAAGCAAGGAGACTGCCCCATGTCCACCATTCCCGCCGACAGCCTGGCCCTGCAACGCTTCTACCACTGGGAGCGCGAGTCGCCCGAGCGCATTGCGCTGACCCAACCGATGGGCGAGGGCGTGGTCAAGGATTTCACCTGGGGCCAGGTCGGCGATCAGGTGCGCCGCATGGCCACTTACCTGCAGAGCCAGGGCTGGGAGCCCGGCACCAAGGTGGCCATCCTGTCCAAGAACTGCGCCTGGTGGATGATGAGCGACCTGGCCATCTGGATGGCCGGCTATGTCTCGGTGCCGCTGTACCCGACGCTGGCGCCCGAAACCATCCGCCAGATCCTCGAGCACAGCGAGGCCAAGGCCTGCTTCATCGGCAAGCTCGATGGCTGGGAGCATATGAAGCCCGGCGTGCCGGCCGACATGCCCTGCATCAGCTACTCGCTGTCGCCCTTCGACGCCGTCAAGAGCTACGAGGGCTGGGACGCCATCTGCGCGCGCAGCGCCCCGATGTCCGGCGAACCCTCGCGGGGCGCGGATGAGCTGGCCACGCTGATCTACACCTCGGGCACCACCGGCATGCCCAAGGGCGTGATGCACACCTTCGGCGCCTTCGCCTGGGGCCTGGGCCAGGGCCTCAAGCGCATCCCCATCGGCCACGATGACCGCATGCTGTCCTACCTGCCGCTGGCCCACGTGGTCGAGCGCGTGCTGGTCGAGCATGGCTGGCTGCGCACCGGCATGCATGTGTATTTCGCCGAGAGCCTGGACACCTTCGCGGCCGATCTGCAGCGCGCGCGGCCGACGGTGTTCTTCTCGGTGCCGCGGCTGTGGGTCAAGTTCCAGCAGGGCGTGCACGCCAAGATGCCGCCGGCCAAGCTGGCACGCCTGCTGTCCATTCCCATCCTTGGCGGCATCGTGCGCAAGAAGATCCTCAAGGCCCTGGGCCTGGACCAGTGCCGCATCGCCGCCGGCGGTGCCGCGCCGATGCCGATGGCGCTGCTGGAGTGGTACAAGAAGCTGGGCCTGCACATCAACGAGGGCTACGGCATGACCGAGAACCTGGCCATCTCGCACATCACCGTGCCGGGCCAGAACCAGTTCGGCACCGTGGGCCCGGCCTACGAAGGCGTGGAGACCCGCATCGACCCCAAGAACGGCGAGCTGCAGATGCGCAGCCCGGCGCTGATGCTGGGCTACTACAAGGAGCCGCGCCTGACCGAGGATGCCTTCACGCCCGACGGCTGGCTGCGCACCGGCGACAAGGCCTCGATCGAAGCCAATGGCTGCCTGCGCATCACCGGCCGCGTCAAGGACCTGTTCAAGACCAGCAAGGGCAAATACGTCGCGCCCGCACCGATCGAAGACCGCCTGGTGATGCACCCGACCGTCGAGGCCTGCATGGTGGCCGGCGCCAACCTGGGCCAGCCGCTGGGCATCGTGATGCTGGCGCCGGACGCTGCCCAGCGCACCGGCAGCCAGGCCGACCGCGAGCAGCTGATGGCTCAGCTCACCGAGCATCTGGACAACATCAATGCGCGCCTCGACCCGCATGAGCAGCTCGACTGCCTGGTGGTGGTGAAGAACGCCTGGACGGTGGACAACGGCTTCATCACGCCCACCTTCAAGGTCAAGCGCAACCGCGTCGAAGAGGTCTATGGCGCCCACTTCGAGGAATGGGTGGCCAAGCGCAGCAAGATCGTCTTCGGGGACTGATGGGAGCGCGGCGCGGCCTCCTGCGCAGTTGGGCGCGCGCGCTCAAGACTGATGTGCTGGCGGTCTACTTTGCCGCCCGCGACCCGCTCGCCCCCTGGCGTTGGCGCCTGCTGGCGCTGGCGGTGGCGGCCTATGCGCTCAGCCCCATCGACCTGATCCCGGACTTCATCCCGCTGCTGGGCTATCTGGACGACCTGCTGCTGGTGCCGCTGGGCCTGTGGCTGGTGATCCGGCTGATGCCGCCGGCGGTGATGGCGCGCGCGCGCCAGCGCGCCGCGCAGCTGCTGCAAAAACCCAAGAGCTGGGCCGCTGGCGCCGCCGTCGTGCTGGTCTGGCTGCTGGTGGCCGCAGTGCTGGCCTGGTGGCTGTGGCCCATGATCCAAGAGGCGAGGGAGGCCTCCACGCGATGACCCACCACATGCCAGCCCGCCGGGCCTTGATCCGCCTGCTGGGCGCCAGCTGTCTCGCACTCGCGACCGGCCAAGCCGTGCGGGCTGAGGCCCCGAGCTTCAGCGCCAGCGACATGGTCGCGGCCGAGCGCCTGCGCGAAGCGGGCCTGGCCAGCGGCCTGGCCTACGAGCTGGTGGACAGCCTGGTCACCGAGGTGGGCGCACGCCCGGCCGGCTCGCTGAACGACCAGCGCGCCGTGGACTGGGCACTGGACCGGCTGCGCCGCCTGGGTTTCTCGAATGTGCGCGCCGAGCCCGTGCCGCTGCGGGCCTGGAAGCGCGGTGAGGCGCACGCCCACATCACCGCGCCCTATCCGCATCCGCTGGTGATGACGGCACTGGGCAATAGCGTGGCCACCCCCAAGGAGGGTCTGCATGCCGAGATTGCCTACTACCCGGATCTGGAGACGCTGAAGGCCGACGTCAGCGAGCGCGCCCGCGGCCGCATCGTCTTCATCGACCAGAAGACCGAGCGCAGCCGCGACGCCCGCGGCTACGGCCGCGCGGTGGCGGCGCGCATCCAGGGCACGGCCGAAGCCGCCAAGCGCGGCGCTATCGCGGTGGCGATCCGCTCGATCGGCACCGACCGCGACCGCCTGGCCCACACCGGCAGCACGCGCTATGCCGAAGGCCTCAGCAAGATTCCGGCGCTGGCCGTCTCGGTGCCGGATGCCGATCTGATCGGCCGCCTGACCCGCTACGGCCAGCCGATCAAGATGCATCTGGCGCTGCAGGCCGAAGGCGGCATCGCCGCGGTCTCGCACAATGTGATCGCCGAGATCCCCGGCAGCGAGCTGCCGGACGAGGTGGTGCTGATCGGCGCCCATCTGGACAGCTGGGATCTGGGCCCCGGCGCGCTGGATGACGGCGCCGGTGTCGGCATCGTCACCGCGGCCGCAAGGCTGATGCTGGAGGCTGGCCTGAAGCCGCGCCGCACCGTGCGCGTGGTGCTGTTCGCCAATGAAGAGAACGGCTTCGACGGCGCCATCGCCTATGCCGACAAGTACAAGAGCCAAGTGCACCAGTTCGTCGGCGAAAGCGATCTGGGCGCCGGCCTGGTCTACCGCTTCCAGAGCCGCGTGCGACCCGAGGCCCTGCCCTTGATCCAGCAGATCGCGCAGCCGCTGGCCGCGCTGGGCATTGCCCTGGGCAGCAATGAAGGCTCGCCCGGGCCCGATGCCGCCTTGCTGATGCGCCGCAATGCCTGGCCGGCGCTTGAGCTCAGCCAGGACGGCAGCGACTACTTCGACTGGCACCACACGCCCAACGACACGCTGGACAAGATCGACCCGGCCAAGCTGGGCCAAAACGTCGCCGCCTGGGCGGTCATGAGCTGGCTGGCGGCGCAAAGCCCGGTGGCCTTCGGGCCGATGCCGACGGCGGCCAAGCCCTGAAACCATCGGTGCGCAACACCGGCCTCGACACCTTGCGCCAGGCCTACGACAGCCTCCAGCTCGCCTTCCGGTTTGAAGGCCGCAGCCCCCGCCTTCTCGGAGGCGGCCGCATTGTCGGCCAGCCCGGTTGCACGCCAGCAAGGCATCGCCAAAAAGGCCGCGAGCGGAGTGAGGGACTGGCTGGCGTCGCCGGCCGCCACAGCGTTGGTCCATGCCGCTGAAAGCTACTTCAGCCGCGCACTGCACCGAACTGGCGTTCCGCAATCCAAGCCTTGACGCGTGCCTGCAGTCGTGCAGGCCGCTCCGCTCGGGCTCAACATCGCCGCAAACCCAGATGCAAAGGCAGATCGGGCCGCAGCGTGACGTCCAGCCGTGGTTTGGGGGCCGGGCGCTCGGGCAAGCGCTGCAGTTCGTAGCGCTGCAGGATCAGCGCCGCCACCACACCCATTTCCGTCAGCGCGAAGTGGCTGCCCAGGCAGACCCGCGGCCCAGCGCCGAAGGGCAGCCAGGCGCCGCGTGGGATCTCGGGGTGGCCGCTCGACGTGTCAAAGCGTTCGGGGCGGAAGGCCTCGGGCTCCTGGAACCAGCGTGGGTCACGGTGGGTGAGAGCGGGTGTCAGGCGGATCATGCTGCCGGCGGGCAGCTCGTAGCCGCCGACGCGCAGGGGCTGGGTCGTCCGCCGGGATAGCAGACCGGCCGCTGGCGGGAAGAGTCGCAGGGCTTCCTTGAAGCTGCGGGCCAGGCGCGGCATCAGAGGCAGATCGGCAGCCGTGGGCACACGATCGGCCAGCACCGACCGCACCTCGTCGGCGATCCGGGCCTGTTCTTCGGGATGAGCGGCCATGCACCAGCCCCACCATGTCAGCGCCGCGGCGGTGGTTTCGTGGCCGGCCAGAAAGGTGGTCATGCACTCGTCGCGGAGGCCGCGGGCGCTGAGGCTCTGATCCTCGGCGTCGCGGGCCTCCAGCATCAGGCCCAGCAGGTCCTGGTGTGTCTGCGAGCTGGCCAGGCGTTCACGGATCTGGCTGTCGATGTAGTGATCCAGCAGCGCCAGGGCGCGGCGCTTGCGCGCCTTCCAGGGGGCCCATAGCGGGGCGCTCACCGGCCAGTAAAACTCCTTCATGCCCTCGATGCTGAGATCGTGCACGGCGGCAGCGATGGCACGCCCCTGCGGCGCATCCGTGCGCGAGAACAGCGTTTGCATGATGACGGCCATGGTCGTCTGCGTCATGGCGGCCTCGAAGTCGATCTCCGACAGGCCGTCCCATCCGGCGAGGCTGGCTTGGCTGGCCTGCACCATGCGCGGCACAAAGCTCTCGACCCGCTTGGGCGAGAAGGCGGGCTGCAGCATCTGGCGCTGGCGCTTCCAGGCTGCACCCTCCGCCACCAGCACGCTGTGGCCATGGGCACTGGCAAAGACCTCGGTGCCGCGCTCCCAGCGAATCAGCTTGTCATGCGAGGCCACCAGCACCTCGCGCACATGCTCCGGGTGCAGGAAGCTGTAGTCCACCAGGTGCACGAAGCGCTGGCGGACGATGTCGCCATGGCGTGCATGCAAGGCACCCAAGGTTCCCAGGTAGTCGCGGCTCATCGCGCGCAGGCGGTCGAAACCCAGGCCGGTGGGACCCGGCGGCCGGGTCGCGGGGGAGCGGGGCAGGATCTGTGTGTTCATGCGGCGCATCATCTGCGCCGGCCCGAGCGGCGTCTTGAACGAAATCGACATGGGCCGGGCTCACTACACTGCGGGCATGGACAGCGATCGCCACCCCGATGCCATCGCCCGGCTCATTGCCCCCAGCCTGGCTCTCAGCGGCTGCCTTTATGCCTCGCTGTGGCGAGACACGCTGGCGGCCGGGCCCCTGACGGACGGCCAGCGCAGCAGCCACTTCCCGGCCACGCCTTACTGCGGCATGACCTGGGTGCTCGATGGCGACGGTGTGCAGGTGCTGGACGATGGCAGCGAGCGGCGGCTGCCCGGTCTCGCCCTGGTGGGAGGCCCCCGCAGCCGGCCGGCACAGTTTCGCTCGGATGCGGGCACGCGCTGCTTCATGGTGGCCTGGCTGCCCGAGGCCTTGCATGCGCTGACCGGCCTGGACCTGGCATCTCTGGTCGATGGGTGCGAGTCCATCGAGTCGGTGTTGGGGCCGGAGTGGCAGACGCTCAGCGCGTCTTTGCTGGAGGCTCCGGATGAGCAGGCCTGCCAGGCCAGGCTCGAGGCCTTCTTGCTGCCTCGCTGGCGTGCCCTGGCGCAAACCCAGGCGGCGCCACCGCGACGTTATCGAGACTGGATGGAGAACCTGGCGCTGAAGGCCGTGGCTGGCGGTCATGGCGAGAGCCTGCGCCAGGTCGAGCGTCGTATCAAGCGCTGGAGCGGGCAGAGCCTGCGTGCCTTGCGCAGCATCAGCCGTGCCGAGTCCGCCTTTCATCAGGCGCGCGGCGATCTGGAAGCGGGCGCCGTGCTATGGAGCGCCCTGGCCCAGGATGCTGGCTACGCCGACCAGGCCCATCTGTGCAGAGAAATCCGCCGCGTCTGCGGCTTCAGCCCCGAGGAGCTGCGCCGACGCATCTTCAGCCACGAGGCGTTCTGGGCATATCGGGTGTGGGTTTGAGCAGGCCGGAGTTGACAACGCGCCAAGCCGGGAGGGGTTGATCGCCATGCATCGACAAGCTTGTAGCAGCAGCGCTGCGCTACCGCGTTCGGCCACCGCCTGTCTGTCCCTGCTGTGGCTGCTGCTCCCGGGCGCCTGTGCCAGCCCCGATCCGGGTGCTGGGCTTTGTCGGCGCCGAGCCGCTGGAAGTCAGCCTGCTGTTCGTGCGCCCCGAAGCGGCCGGGCCGCTGAAGCTGGTGGCCACACGCAACTCGCAGGCCTTCTATGAACGCCTTGGCTTCGTGCCCATGCAGCGCTGCGAGACGCTGCGCGGCAGGGCGCAAGACACACGCATCGAGCTGATCCACATGCGCCAGCAGGTGATGCACTTGTGCCAGCGGCCGCAGCACGGCGATGCGGTCGCCCGGATGATCTACCAGGAGTTCTGGCGTGACGTGACGAACGGCATGAGCGAGGCCGATCTGCAGGCGCATCTGCGCACGGCCACCGACCCGGACCGTCTGCCGCTGTGCCTGATCGCGGTCGATGCGGACGGGCAGTTGCTGGGCACCGTCAACCTGATCGACAACGATGACAGCCAGCGCACGCATCTGTGGCCCTGGCTGGCCGCCATGGTGGTGCTGGAGTCGCAGCGCGGCCGCGGCATCGGCAGCGCGCTGGTGCGCAGCCTGCTGCTGGAAGCGCGCCGGCTGGGCCTGTCGCGCCTGTACTTCGGCACCGACGGCCCGGGTTTCTACACCCGGCTGGGCGCGCAGCTGCATGAACAGGTCAGCGAGACTTTTTGCGTCATGCGTTTCGAGCTCGGCTAAGCTCGTCGCCATGCTCGGCATCCACGACCTCCCGCTCTTCATCGCCTCCGGCCTGCTGCTGAACATCGCACCCGGGCCAGATTCAGTGCTGATCATGACTCGCAGCGCCACCCAGGGCTGGCGCGCTGGTTCGGCCGCCGCGCTGGGCATCGGCGCCGGCACCTGCGTGCATGTGCTGGCGGCGGCGCTGGGCCTGTCTGCCCTGCTGGCGGCGTCCAGCTGGGCCTTCACGCTGGTCAAGTGGGTGGGCGCGGCCTATCTGGTCTATGTCGGCCTGCAGATGCTGCTGGCACGCCGCAGCGCGCCCGCCTCGGCGACCCACGAAGCAGCGGCGCCTGCCCCGCTCAGCCACCGGCAGATCTTTGTCCAGGGCTTTCTGACCAATGTGCTGAACCCCAAGGTGGCGCTGTTCTTCCTGGCCTTCGTGCCGCAGTTCATCGCGCCGGATGCGCCGCACAAGGCGCTGGCCTTCATCGTGCTGGGCGCAATCTTCAATATCAACGGCATGCTGTGGTGCCACTTCCTGGCCCTGTCCACCGCGCTGGCCAGCCGGCGCCTCAGGCTGGGCGGGGCGCTGGCGCAGTGGCTGAACCGCGCCATCGGCGCGCTGTTCCTGTCTTTCGGGCTGAAGCTGGCGTTGTCGGATCGCTGAGCCCATGACGCAAAGAGTGAACGCGCGCACCTTGCGCCTGACCCTCACGCTGCTCCTGCTGCTGGCCCTGGCGGGCGTCGTGCTGAGCCCCTACCTGACGTTGCATCAGCTGCGTGCGGCGGCCGAGGCGCGCGATGCCCAGGCCTTCAGCCAGCATGTGGATTTCGAGTCCTTGCGCGGCCATCTGAAGCAGGGCGTGCAGCGCAAGCTGGCCGGCCAGGAGCGCGGCGCCGATGGCCAGCCCACGCCAGCCAGTGCCTTTGGTGCCGCACTGGCCGGCGCGCTGCTCGGGCCGATGGTGGACACGCTGATCACACCCGAGAGCTTGGCGCGCCTGATGCAAGGCCAAGCACCGCTGCGCGCCGCCGCCGGCCCGCTGGGCGGCGAAGCGCCGGAGCGCTCTGCGCTGGAGACGCAGCTGGGCTACGAAAGCCCCAACCGCTTTGTCTTCGCCATCGCCCGCCGCGGCGAGCTGCCGGTGGAACTGGTGCTGCACCGCGAACGGCTGCTGTTCTGGAAGCTGGCGGAGCTGCGGCTGCCCTGAGGCAGTCTCAGCGCCCCACCGCGCTCGGCAGCAGCCCCGTCCAGCGCTTGAAGAAGCGGCGAAAGCCCGCGCTGTCGAAGAAACCCAGCGCTGCGGCCACCGCCTCGTTGGCCTCGCCGCGCGGGCCCAGCAGATAAAGCGCCACCCAGGCGCGCAGCTGGTCGAGCTCGGCCTGGTAGTGGCTGCCATGCTGGGCCAGGCGGCGCTTGAGCGTCGCCGGGCTGACGCCAAAACTGAGCGCCATCGCTTCCAGCGCCGGCGGCTCGGCGACCGATTGCAACAGCCGGTCGTGCAGCGCAGCCAGCAGGCCACGGCGCAGCGCCTGCGGGTCAGCGCCCTGGGCCAGCGCATGCCGGGCCAGCGCCGGGCCGGGCGCGGCATGCCAAGCGCCGCGCAGGCAGTCCAGGTCCAGCCGCATCGCATCCACCTGGCAATCGAAACTCAGCCTCGGCCCGAGGAACACCGCATGCTGGGCCAGATCGCGCGGCGCGGTGCGGTTGAAGCTGAAGCGCCAGGGCAGGGCGGTGCCACTTTGCGCGGCGCAAAAGCTGGCCACCGCGCTCATGTGCAGGTCGACGACGAAGCCGCGCAGGCTGGGCGGCAGGCCGCAGGCGTCGCTCCACAACAGGATCAGCTCGCGGCCATCGACCAGCAGGCGCGGCGTCAGCAGCGGGCTCAGGCGGCCGGCATGGCGGCACAGCAGCTGCAAGGCTTCTTCCAGGCTGGCGGCCTGCTGCAGCGCCTGGCTGGCCAGGCCGTAGTGGCCGGGCAGGCTTTGGCGGCCGATCACGAAGGCGGCGTCGGCGCCGCCCTGGGTTTTCAAAGGCTCAAGAAGCGCCAGCAGCTGGCGTGGGCTCAGCAGGGCCGGGCTGCTCTGCAATCCGGCCGCCGCCAGCCACTCGCCCTGCGCCAGCCCGCGGCTGCGCGCGAACTCGGCCAGCAGCGCAGCCTGGTCGCTCCAGGGCAGGCAGGGCATGTCGATCTCATAGGGCGCGCCGGCCGAGACCAGCCCCGCGCCCAGGCCGCGCGGCAGCAGTGCATCGATCTCGTCTTGCAGAGCGTGCGCAGCCATCTCAGTTTTCCATTCCGCACTCGCGGCATCCGCAACGCATGAAACCGGGTATTGCGGGTCGTGCGCCGGGCCGCTCCCAAGCCGGCCCGCGCCGGCGATGTGCTCGCGGCTCGATGCCGCGGGCATCGCCGCCCCGCGGGGGGCCGACTGGGCTCGCCCGCGTTCAGCGTCGCGAGACTGGGCGGGGGCAGTTTCACTTCAGTGCATCCGCTGATGCAGCGCCAGTAGCAGCGCCTGCGGCTCCAAGGCCTCGTCGGTGCGGGCCTGCGCCGCCTGCACCGGCAGCGCCAGCGCTGCACCGCCCGGCAGGTGGTAAGACCAATCCGCCAGCACGGCCTGCAAGCGCTCGGGCGCCGCGCTGCCGGCCGGCAGCAGCAGCACCAAGCGATCGCCGGCATAGCGGCACAGCAGCGTGTCGGGCGGCAGATGCAGCAGCAGCAAGCGGCTGGCGGACTGCACCATGCGATCGGCCTCGGCCAGGCCGTGCCGGCGCGCCACGCCGTCAAAGCCCTGCCAGCCCAGCATCAGCAGGGTGCTGGCCCGGCCGGCGCTGCGCTCCAGCGCAATCTGCTCGGCCATATAGCCGGCATCGGCCAGCTGAGTCAGCGCATCGATGCGGCGATGGTCGCGGAAGTCGCGCTCACGCGGGCCCAGCTGGCGCTGCAGCGCCAGCTGCTCGCCGCGCCAGTGGTGCAGGCCCACGGTCAGCAGCAGCATGCCCAGCGGCGTCAGCGTGGACTCCAGCCAGTTGTCCCACAGCACGCTCTTGGGCAGCAGCCAGAACTCGTCCAGCACATCCACATAACTGCCCAGCAGCATGCAGGCCAGGCCCAGGCACAACCAGTTGCTGACCGGCCCGGCCGGCCGGCTGGCGCGCACATAGGCCAGCCAGACGCCCACCATGATCGCCATGCCGCCCTCGCCGACGATGTCCATCCAGCGCCACTGCGCGAAGGGGCGCGGCGCCGCCTGTTCGGCAAACAGCCCGGCCAGCAAGGCCAGCAGCAGCAGCAGGCCATGGCCGAAGTGACGCAGGCCCAGCACCGGCGCGAACGCGGGCAGGGCCGGCAGGCGCGGCAGGGCCCGGGGCTGGTTCAGCTCGTTGACGTCTCTGTTCTTCATCCGCGCGGATGCTAGGCCGCTTGTGTGACAAACCGTCACATGCGGCTGGCACAGTGCCGGGGGGAGTCGGATCAGCTCAGTCTGGCGCCGTTGCTGCGCCCTGCGGCCTCCCGGCTGGGGCATGTCACGCAAGTGCCATGCGCCCTGCCGAGCATGCGGTCCATCCGATCGACTCCCGGCTTCAGCCACCGCTCATCATGACGAAACACCCCGCCAACGCCCTGCCCCGCCTGAGCCTGCTCAGCCTCTGCCTGGCCCTGGCCTGGTCCGCCCAGGCCCAGACTGCGGCCAGCAGCGAAGACAGCAAGAAAAAGGAAGCCGAGGAAAAGAAGCTCGCCACCGTGGTGGTGGTCGGCCAGGGCGCCAGCCTGCGCAGCGCACTAGACAAGCAGCGGGCCGCCTTGGGCGTGGTGAGCGTGGTGCATGCCGATGCCATCGGCGCGCTGCCCGACAACAACGCCGCCGAGGCACTGGCGCGCCTGCCCGGCGTCTCGGTCGAGCGCGACCAGGGCGAGGGCCGCTTCATCCGCGTGCGCGGCATGGGCCCCGACTACAACGCCGTCACCATCAACGGCGCCACCGTGCCTGCCTCCGAAGCCGACCGCCGTGCGCCAGGGCTGGACGTGGTGCCGGCCGGCCTCATCCGCTCACTCGTCGTGGCCAAGACGCTGACGCCGGCCGACGACGCCAACTCCATCGGCGGCAGCGTGGCGGTGAACACGCTGTCGGCCTTCGACCTGCCGGGCAAGCTGTTCAGCGTCGACCTCGGCGCCAATCACGACGCCAATGCCGGCAAGTCCCGACCCCGCGGCTCGCTGACCTTTGCCGACCGCTTCATGGGCAACACCCTGGGCGTGGCGCTGGCGCTGTCGGCCGACCAGCGCCGCTTTGCCAGCGACAACGTCGAGACTGGCGGCGCCTGGGACGGCAACAAGCTGGAGGAGTTCGAGCTGCGCCGCTACGAGATCCTGCGCGAGCGCGTCGGCGCCGCGATCAACCTCGACTACAAGCCGGTTCAAGGCCAGCATTACTACCTGCGCGGCTTCGCCAGCCAGTTCGATGACAGCGAGACGCGCCAGTCGCAGGCGGTCGAGTTCGACGATGCGCAGGCCAGCGGCGCCTTGGGCAAGGCCACGGTGCTGCGCGGCTTGAAGTCGCGCGACGAGAACAACCGCAGCAACTCGCTGGTGCTGGGCAGCCATCTCGCGCTGAGTCAGTGGCAGCTCAATGCCGAAGCCGGCCAGGGCCGCGCCAGCGAAGGCAAGCCCGATGCGCTGGCCTCCTCAGCCTTCAAGAGCAGCTTCGCCGGCGTGGGCTTCAGCGGCACGCAGCGCCCGCAACTGGTCGGCCCGGCCGGCCTGGCGGCCGCCAGCGGCTACGCGCTGGACAAGTTCAAGATCGAAAGCTCCAAGGCCAATGACCGCGTGCAGCATGCCAAGCTGGATCTGCAGCGCGAGTTCGAGCTGGCCGGTGGTGCCGAGCTGGAGTTGAAGACCGGCGTGAAGGCCACGCGCCGCGACAAGCGCAATGAACAGGAAACCTTCGCCTACAGCGCCAAGAACCTCACCAAGGCGGGCATCGCCAAGGGCGCACTGGCGATGGACCAGTTCCTGGCCGGCGGCGCGGTGGTGGACTATGCCTGGGGCAGCTTCGGCCCGGCGCTGGATGCGGCGGCGCTGCGCCGCCTGGTGTCAGGTCTTGACCCGGCCAAGTTCCGCGACGCGGTGGACTCGGCCACCAACGACTTCGCGATGAGCGAGGACGTGGACGCCGGCTATGCCCAGCTGCGCTGGGAGCAGGGCGGCACCCAGCTGCTGGGCGGCCTGCGCCATGAGCGCATCAGCTTCAAGGCTGAAGGCTTTGGCGCGCTGGATGAGGTGATCAGCGCCAGCAAGGCCAGCACGCGCAGCAGCCACTGGCTGCCCGCCCTGCTGCTGCGCCAGGACCTGGCCGGCAAGGCGACGCAGCTGCGCGCCGCGCTGACCAACTCGGTGCTGCGCCCCACTTTCGGCCAGCTTTCGCCCGGCCGCGTGGTCGACGGTGACGAGGCCGAGCTGGGCAACCCGCTGCTGAAGCCGCTGCGCTCGCGCAACTTCGATCTGGGCGTCGAACATGCGCTGGGCCGCGACGGGCGCGAGGGCGCGGTGTCGGCCTATCTGTTCCAGAAGAACATCAAGGACTTCGTGTTCCAGACCGATCTGGCTGGCAGCAAGGGCTGGGAGGCCTTCAGCGCGGTGCACAGCTATGCCAACGGCGACAAGGCCACGGTGCGCGGCCTGGAGCTGGCCTACAGCCAGCTGCTGCGCCAGCTGCCCGCACCCTGGAACGGCCTGATCGTCGGCGCCAACGCCACCTTCGTCGACTCGAAGGCGCGCATCGGCGGCTATGACAGCGGCAAGTGGGTCTCGCGCGAGATCACGCTGCCCAGCCAGTCGGACCGCACGCTGAACCTTAGCCTGGGCTGGGAAGGCCATGGCTTCAGCACCCGCCTGGCGCTGAACCACAAATCGCCCTATCTGCTGGAGGTGGGCAGCGTGTTCGACGCCGCCAAGGACCTGAAGGTGGACAGCCAGAAGCAGGTGGACTTCGCGCTGCGCTACCAGCTCAACCCGCGTGTGGAGCTGAGCTTCGAGGCGCTGAACCTGGCCAATGCCAAGTACTACGTCTACCAGGCCGACAAGGCCCGCAACGCGCAGTTCGAGCAGTATGGTCGCAGCATCAAGATCGGTATGAAGGCGGCGGTGTTCTGATGAGCATGGTGATGAGAACTTCCCTGGCCGCAGCGGCGGCCGCCCTGACGCTGGTAATGGGCAGCGCCCAGGCGCAGACCCTGAGCCTGGGCAAGCAGGGCCTGGAGCTGCGCGCGGCCGATGGCCGCCTCAGCGACCAGCTCAAGCTGCGCATCAAGCGCTGGGATCAGCGCAGCGATGCCCAGGGACGGGCGCTGGCCCTGGTGCAGGATGCCGACAGCGGCCGACTGCTGCTGCTGCGCGCCGAACCGGATGGCAGCAAGCTGCAGCAGTTGGCGCGCTGGCCAGGCCCGGCCTTTGCGGCCGAGCAGCTGTGCCTGCACCGCGATGCGCAGGGCCTGCTGCAGCTCTTCCTGCTGGGCGAGGACGGCCTGTCCGAACAATGGCTGCTGGACGAAAGCGGCCGCAGCGCGCCGCGCCAGCTGCGCCGCCTGGCCACGCCGCATGCACCGCTGGCCTGCCGCGTGCGCGATGCCGAAGCCGCGCTCTACATCGCCGAAGCCGGCGTGGGCCTGTGGCGCTATGCCGCAGATGCCGAGCGCGAGGGCCGCAGCCTGCTGCTGGCGGATGCCAAGTCCGATGAGAAGGCGCTGCTGCAGCGCCTGGACGAGTGGCTGACGGCACACCCGGTCGTAGCGCCCACGGCGCCTGCGCCGGTCATCGTGCTGCCCAGCGCACAAACGCAGCCGGTGCGCGCCCAGGGCGATGCGGCCGACGACCCGGCCATCTGGGTGCATCCGCGTCAGGGCTCGCGCAGCCTGGTGCTGGGCACCGACAAGAAGCTGGGACTGGCCGTCTACGACCTGCAGGGGCGCGAACGCCAGTTCCTGCCGGTGGGCCGCGTCAACAATGTGGACTTGCGCCAGGGCCTGCGCTATGGCCATGAGCGCCTCGACCTGGCGGTGGCCACGCAGCGCGATGAACATGCCTTGGTGCTGTTCGGCATCTCGCCCCAGGACGGCCGCGTGCGCGAGCTGGCCCGGCTGCCGACCGGTTTGGACGATATCTACGGCATCTGCGTGGGCCGCAATGCCGAGGGTGGGCTGGACGCCTTTCCCAACGACAAGGACGGCCGCGTGCGCCAGCTGCGCCTGCAGCGCGAGCCCGGCAAGAAGGGCGGCTGGAGCGCGACCCTGGTGCGCGAGTTCCGCCTGCCCAGCCAGCCCGAAGGCTGCGTGGTGGACGAAGCCCGGCAGCAGCTCTTCGTCGGCGAAGAAAAGCGTGGCGTCTGGCGCGTGGCGCTGGGCGCCGGCCAGGCCTCGGCCGAGCCGGTGCTGGCCATTCCGGTGAGCGCCGCTCTGCACGCCGATGTCGAGGGCATGGCCATCCATGACTCGCCCAAAGGCCGCTTCCTGGTGGTGTCATCGCAGGGCAATGACAGCTATGCCGTCTATGACGCCGACGCGCCGCATGCGCTGCGCGGCACCTTCCGCATCGGCATCAACGCCGCGCTGGGCATTGACGGCGCCTCGGAGACCGATGGCCTGGACGTGACATCGGCCAACTTGGGCGGTTCTTACCGCGAAGGCTTGCTGGTGGTGCAGGACGGCCGCAAGCGCTTGCCGCAGGGCACGCAGAACTTCAAGCTGGTGCCGTGGTCAGTGGTGAAGGGGAAGCTGGGCCTGTGAGGCCCATGGCCCGGGGCAGGGGCAGGGGCAGGGGCAGGGGCAGGGGCATTAGGCCCGCGTCCCCGGGCACATAGAGCGGATGGCGCGGCTGGCCCTGCTGGGTCAGGCCCAGGCACAGCATCCCGGGAAAGCGCGCAGCCACCGCCTCGCCCCGGTTCAGCAGCATGCCGTGATTGCCCCAGGCGCCCACCACCACCGCGCTTTGCTGCGACAGTCGCCGCAGCCAGCGCTCATTCTGAGGGCCGATCGGATCAGAGGCTGTGCGCAGCTGCTGCGGGTCGGGCGAGCGCAACGCGAACAGATTGCCGACCAGGATGCCACCGTAGCCCCAGCGCTGCGCGAAGCTGATGCAGCGGCGAATCGTCGGGTCGTCCTGCGAGGCATCGGCGGTCGATGGGTTCAGCATCACGAACAGCACCGGCGGCGCGTCGGACCAGTGGCGCCACAGAGCGTAGCGATAGGTCTTGCAGCGAGAGAGGGCAGCGCCGGATTGCACGGACGGATGAATCGGGTGCGGACGGAGGCCGTTACGGAACAGCCGCTCCTCTCAGGCGGGGCTGGCCGCCGCTTGCTGGTGCCGCTGCTCGGCATAGGCCTTGAGCGACCGCATGGTTCGCGGCAGGCCCTGGCTGACCTGCCTGGCGACGCCGGGTCCGAACAGAAACGCCAGCGGGCCACTGAACCAGACGCGGTGGGTCACTTCGGAGCCCCCTGCAATGGCGTGCACCCGGTGCTCGAAATGCATCCGGAACAGCGGGATATGGCCCTCGACTGTGAACGAGCGTCCCGGCGTGCGTTCGGTGATCACCATCGGCACCCCCATGCCCTTGCTGGGCACGATGCGCCCCTTGCTGCCGAGCGCGAAGGGGCCCTCGATCGATGCCTTCTTGGTGTCGGGGTCCCAGACATGCCAGCGATCGACCTCGCTCCAGATGCTGTCGATGGCGTCCGGGGGCACAGCGATCTGGATGCGCTCTTCGATCTGCATGCTTGTTTCCTCGGGGAGGACCATAGCACGGCCCCGGACTCGGCAAGTCCTGCCAGGACTGGCGCCTAACGCTGCACGGCCGATAGCGGGCCACCGGCGTCCAACGCGCTGAAGACCCGGTTTTGCAGCGCGACTTGGACAGCCTGGCAGATGCAAGACAGGGGCCCGCCTGCTCGTTTAGCATCGACGCCAGATCGAATGCTGGAGAAGCTCGTGATTCCTCTTCAACTGCGTGAAGACGAGATCGGACGCAAGCTCGACGAAGCCCAGCGCTCCGGCGAGCTGAGCGCCGCCCAGAGCTATGGCAAGCCGATGCTCAGCGATGCGGGCTGGGAGCAGACGCCGGACGAGCTCCGGATGGGTTTCAAGATCCTGAAGAACGCCGGCGTGGTGCCGCCCGAGGTGGAGTTGTTCCATCAACGCGCCCAGCTTCGCGCCGCGCTTGAAGCGGCAAGTACCGAGCCTGATCGGCTGGCCATCCAGAAGTCGCTCAGCGAGCTGGAACAGCGGATATCACTTCGGCTTGAAGCCTTGCGCGCCAGCGGCTCACTGTAGAGCCGCTCGGCACTCGCCCCGCACCGAGAGAAGCTGTCCGAGCCAACGGGTGGCGCGCTCAGTCCGGATTCTGCGGCAGCCCGTCAGCAATCTCGTAGTAGTCGCCCTTGTGCGCCACGAAGATGTGGCGTTCCAGCGCGAGGTGGGTGTCGCCGTCCAGCGCGCCCAGCGCCACCGAGGTCCAGTCCCTGTGGATCGGCTCCCAGAACAGCCAGCAGCCGCACTTGGCGCAGAAGCCGCGGCGCACCTTGTCGGACGCCTGATACCAGCTGAGGTGCTCCGCCCCCGACAGCTGCAACGCCGACTTGGGCAGATTGGCCGACGCGAAGTAATGGCCCGACTGCTTGCGGCACTGCGTGCAGTGGCAGGCCGTGGCTTCTGTCGGCCTCTGCGTCAGCGTGAAGCGCACGGCGCCGCAGTTGCAGGCGCCGTGCAGAAAGGGGGCGGCGGCAGAGGAAGTCATCGTTGGGAACTGGGCGGGCCAGGGCTGCGGCGGACGGGCAAATCGTAGGCCGCCGCGCAGACGCGGGCAAGCCACGCCTCAAGAGTTCATGCGCCTTGCGCTCAGGACGCGGCGCGCGCGATCAGGCCTGGCCCCGCCACTTGGCTGTAATGCAGCACCGTCGGGAAGGGGTCGTAGAAGTGATGCAGCAGCGCGCGCCACTGCTGGTACTGCGGCGACTTGCGGAAGCCGACTTCGTGGTGTTCCACCGACGCCCAGCGAACCAGCAGCATGTAGTGGTCCGCACGCTCCAGGCACTTCTGGAGCTCGTGGCCCAGGTATCCCGGCATCGACGCAATGATCTGCTGCGCTTGGAGAAACGCCGCTTCAAACTCAGCTTCTTGGCCGGGCTTGATCTGCAGCTGTGCGATTTCAAGAATCACGGATGCTTGCTCCCTTGTTTGTCGCGCGGCTTCAAGCCACCAGGCTCTGCTGCGCCAGATACTGCTGCCGATAGGTCTCGAAATCCACCGTGTCGGCCGCCTCGATGCGGCGCTGCGCGGCAATGGACTCGGCGGCCATCAGCGCGTAACGCTCGTTCTGCGCGTCGCTCCAGGGCAGGGAAAGCAGGCGCTGGCGGGTCTGCTCGGATTGGGCGCGGATAAAGGCCACATGCGAGTCCGCAAAGTCCTGCCGCATCGCCGCCAGCACGCGGGCCGAGGGTGTGAGCGCCGGATTGGCCAGGCGGGCACGCGCCATCGCCAAGGCCTCGGCATGCGCCTGGCCGCCCTGCGCAGCGTCCAGCTGGGCCGCCAGCGGCGCGCATTGCTCGACGATCTCGGCGCCCCATTCGCGCAGGTCCGCCTCGGCGCCGCCGCGCTGCAGGCGCAGGCCCGGCTCGCGGCCGCGGGCGGCGGTGCGGTGCTGGTTGGCGCCTAAAGCGGCAATCTCGTCCGGGCTGTCCGGCGCGCTGGCTTGCGTCAGGCAGTGCAGCAAGAAGACATCGAGGAAACGCATGGTCTGGGCATTGATGCCCAGCGGCTCGAAGGGGTCGAGGTCCATGCAGCGCACTTCGACGTATTCGACGCCGCGCTCGCGCAGCGCATGCAGCGGGCGCTCGCCCTGGCGGATCACGCGTTTGGGGCGGATGGTGCCGTAGAACTCGTTCTCGATCTGCAGCAGCGTGGTGGCCAGCTGGTTGTAGTCGCCGCCGGGGTTGCGCACGCCGATGGCCTCATAGGCCGGGTAGGGGCGCGTCAGCGCCTCCTGCAGCGAGGCGGCGTAGCTCTCCAGGCTGTTGTAGCTGACGCACAGCGAGGCCTGCGCGTCGCTCTGGTAGCCCAGCCGGCCCATGCGCAGCGAGGTGCCATGCGGCATGTGGAAGGTGTGCGGGTTCAGCGCCTGCAGCTCATGCTGGCGGCCTGCCACGAAGGTGGAACACAGCGCCGGCGAGGCACCGAACAGATACAGCAGCAGAAAGCTGTGGCGGCGGAAACTGCGGATCAGGCCGAAATACTGCTCAGTGCTGACGCCGGGCAGGCTCCAGTTGTAGTGGATGCCCGAGATGGTCTGCATGCGCCGGCCGTAGCGCTGGCCCAGGCCCATGCGATAGATGCTCTTGGAGCGGCCCACATTGCTGCTGCCGTAGCGGCCCAGAGGAATGGTCTCGTCGGTGGGCAGGCCGCAGGGCATGGAGCTGACCCACAGGCGTTCTTCGCCCTCGGCCTGCAGCACCTGGTAGACGGCCTGGTGGATCTCCAGCAGCTCGGCCAGGCAGGCGTCGGCACTGGGATGCACGCCGGTGATCAGCTCCAGCTGGCTTTCGCTGAAGTCGGTGGTGATCTTGTCGTGGGTCAGCGCCGAGCCCAGCGGCAGCGTATGTGGGGTCAGCGCCAGCATGCCGTTGGGCAGGGCGCGCAGGCTTTCTTTTTCCAGGCCGCGGCGCATGCCCAGCAGGCTGGCGGCGGTGGCTTGGGCGTCGCTCATGCGAAGCCTCCTCAAACTGTTGTGGACGCGGAAGGTAACAGAAGCGCGCGACTTGCGTGCGACACAAGGTCAGCCCGCGTCCGGCGGCCCGCCTTCCATGCCCTGGTGAATGCTCAGGTAGAGCCGGCCATCAAACCACTGCTCCCAGCCGCTGGCGCGCAGGCGGTCCAGCACCGGGCCCTTGACTTCAGCGAGGTCCAGGCCCAGACCGCGCGCCGCCAGCGCCTGTTGCAGGTCCTGCAGCGCCTGCAAGCCGCTCAGGTCGATGGTGTTCACCGGCGTCATCTGCAGCAGCACCCGTCGCGCCCCGGGGCACAGCGGCAGCTGCGCCAGCACCACCTCGGCCAGATTGCCGGCATTGGTGAAGAGCAGGCTCTCATCGATGCGCAGGCCCAGCACATCGTCGCGCAGCTCGACGGCATAGCGCTCGGCATGGCGGTAATGCTCGGTGCCCGGCACGCGGCCCAGCAGCGCCACATGGGGCCGCGCGGTGCGCTGCAGCAGCAAGGCCACCGAGACGATCACGCCCAGCGCGATGGCCTCGCCCACATCGCGGCACAGGGCGACGGCGGCCACGCTGAGCATCAGCAGCGCCTCGGTGCGCGAATAGCGCCATGCCTGGCGAAGCGGCGCCAGCTTGAGGCCGGACAGCACGGCCACGATGATGGTGGCGGCCAGCGCCGCCTTGGGCAGTAGCGCCAACGGCTCGGCCAGCAGCAGCAGGGCGGCCGCGATCAGCAGACCCACCAGCGCACCGGCCCAGCGGCTGCGCACGCCCGCATCGGCCAGCAGCACGCTGCGCGAGAAGCTGGCCGCCACCGGCATGCCGCCGCTGAAGGCCGCGGCCAGATTGGCTGCGCCCAGGCCGCGCATCTCGGCGCGCGGGTCCACTGCCAGGCCGGCACGCCGGCCCAGCGATTGCGCCACCACCAGATTGGAGACAAAGGCCACCAGCGCGATCGACAGCGCCGAAGGCAGCAGCGCCCGCCACAGCTGCAGATCCAGCAGCGGCAAAGTGGCGCTGAAGCTCAGCGGCGGCAGCGTGCCGATCTGCGCCACCGGGCCCAGGCCTGGGCCGGCCGTCAGCAACAGCGCGGTGCAACCCACCAGCACGACCAAGGGCGCCAGCTTGGCCGCCAGGCCACGCAGCCAACGCCGCGCCGCCAGCAAGGCCAGCACCGCCAGCGCGCCGATCAGCACGGTGCCGGGCTGGATCTGCCAGCCGGTGGCGGCCGCGCTCTGCAGCACGGTGATCAGGTCGGCCCCGCGCGCCGGACTGCCCAGCAGCACCGGCAGCTGGCTCAGCGCGATGGACAGCGCCGCACCGATCTCAAAGCCCTGCAGCACCGGGGCCGACAGCAGCGCCGCCAGCGCATGCAGGCGCAGCCAGGCCGCCAGCAACAGCGCCAGGCCCACCTGGGCCGCCAGCACCAGCGCGGCGGCCTCCGGGGCGACCCCGGGCGGCAGCTGCGCCAGGGCCTGGGCAATCATCAGCGCCAACACCGCGGCCGGCCCGAAGCCCAGCAAGGGGCTGGCGCCAAACAGCGCATAGGCCAACAGCGGCAGCACGCTGGCGTACAGACCCACCTGGGCCGGCAGGCCGGCCAGCAGCGCATAAGCCAGACTTTGCGGCACCAGCAGCACGGCCACGACGGCAGCGGCCGGCAACTCGCGGCGGATGGTGCCGCACGCCGCGCGCACGCCCTGCAGCTGCATCCGCAAAGGGCCGCGTGCTGTCATCGCTGAGGCCTGGGGCCAGCGCCTCAGGCCGCGCCCAGCTTCTTCTTCAGCAGCTCGTTGACCAGCGCCGGGTTGGCCTTGCCCTTGGTGGCCTTCATGGCCTGGCCGACCAGTGCATTGAAGGCTTTCTCCTTGCCAGCGCGGAACTCTTCCACCGACTTGGCATTGGCGGCCAGCACCTCGTCGAGGATGGCCTCGATGGCGCCGGTGTCGTTGGACTGCTTCAGGTCCTTGGCAGCGATGATGGCGTCCACGTCCGAACCCTCGCCGGCCCACAGGGCGTCGAACACCTGCTTGGCGGCGTTGTTCGAGATCGTCCCGTCGGCAATGCGGCCAATGAGCTGGGCCAGCACGGCAGCGCCCACCGGCGCGGCGTTGATCTCGATGCCCTCGCTGTTCAAGCGCTTGCTGATCTCGCCCATGATCCAGTTGGCCGCCAGCTTGGGCGCGGCACCGGCGGCTTTGGCGGCCTCGTAGTAGCGCGCCGTCGCCAAGCTCTGCGTCATCATCGTCGCGTCGTACTCGGGCAGGCCGTCGGCTTCGACAAAGCGCTTGGCCATCACGCGCGGCAGCTCGGGCATCTCGCTCTTCACGCGCTCCACCCAATCCGGGCCGATCACCAGCGGCGGCAGGTCGGGGTCGGGGAAGTAGCGGTAGTCAGCCGAGTCTTCCTTGCTGCGCATCGCGCGGGTCTCGCCGGTGTCGGGGTTGTAGAGCACCGTGGCCTGCTGGATGGCCAGCCCGTCCTCAATCTGGTCGATCTGCCAGTTGACCTCGAAGTTCACCGCGTCGACCAGGTAGCGGAAGCTGTTCAGGTTCTTGATCTCGCGGCGCGTGCCGAAGGGCTCGCCGGGCTTGCGCACCGAGACGTTGACGTCGCAGCGGAACGAGCCTTCCTGCATATTGCCGTCGCAGATGCCCAGCCACATCACCAGCGCATGCAGGGTCTTGGCGTATTCGGCGGCCTCGGCGCCCGAGCGCATCTCGGGTTCGCTAACGATTTCCAGCAGCGGCGTGCCGGCGCGGTTCAGGTCGATGCCGCTCTGGCCGTGATAGTCCTCGTGCAGGCTCTTGCCCGCGTCTTCTTCGAGGTGGGCGCGGGTCAGGCGCACGCTCTTCTTCTCGTCGCCGACGAAGAACTCCACCGTGCCGCCCTGCACCACCGGAATCTCGAACTGGCTGATCTGGTAGCCCTTGGGCAGGTCCGGGTAGAAGTAGTTCT
>JACDQM010000028.1 GCA_015657635.1 Roseateles sp. | reverse complement strand
GCGCCACTGGGCGCCAACCGGCCACCTATTCGATCGGCTTCGAAGCCGAGGGTTATGACGAGATGGAGTTCGCTCGCCTCGCGGCACACCATTTTGACACCGAGCACCATGAGTACTACGTGACGCCGGCCGACCTCGTGGCAAGCATCCCGGCCGTGGCCACGCATTTCGACCAGCCCTTCGGTAATTCGTCCGCCCTGCCCGCCTACTACTGCGCCAAGATGGCTAGAGAGGATGGGGTCACGCGGCTGCTGGCCGGCGACGGCGGCGACGAGTTGTTCGGAGGCAATTCGCGTTATTCCAAGCAAAAGATCTTTGGCTGGTACCAACAGGTGCCGGCTGCCCTGCGCGGCGGTTTGCTGGAACCCTTGTTTGGTACAGGCCTGGCACAGCGCACGCCCTTGCTGAAGAAGGGCTCCAGCTATATCGAGCAGGCACGCATCCCGATGCCGGCGCGGCTGCAGATTTACAACCTGCTGCTCCGCCTGGGCCCGGACGAGGTCCTGTCGCCGGCCTTCTTGGCCAGCATCGACCAACAGTCGCCAGCTCGCCATCAGCAGGCAGTCTGGGACGAGGTGAAAAAGGCCAGCGAACTCAACAAGACTCTGGCCTTCGACTGGCGCTACACCCTGAGCGAAAGCGACTTGCCCAAGGTGCGCGAGGCCACGCTACTGGCCGGGATAGGCGTGGGCTTCCCCATGCTCAGCCGTGGCCTGCTGGACTTCTCGCTGACTCTGCCAGACGACTACAAGCTGCATGGCCTAAAGTTGCGCTGGTTCTTCAAGGAGGCCTTGCGCGGCTTCCTGCCGGACGAGATTCTCGTCAAGAAGAAACAAGGTTTCGGCTTGCCCTTCGGCGTCTGGTTGACGCGCACCCCCGCACTGATGGATCTCGCCAAGGATTCGGTGCAAGGCCTTGCCGCGCGCGGCGTATTGAGCGCTGATTTCGTCAAGCCCATGTTCGAAACGCTGTTGCCAGCCCACCCTGGCTATTACGGCGAGATGGTGTGGATCTCGATGATGTTAGAGCAGTGGTTGCGCGCGCATGCAGCGGACTGGCGCGTGGAGGCGCTCTGAGATGGCGGCCGAGCAATTGACCCCAGGGCCAGAGCGCAGCCTCGCCGCGCTGATGCGGTGCAACTACGGCACCCATCGCGGCTTTGTGCGCACCCTGCTCGGCGAAGCCGAATTTCTCCTCGGGCGGCTTGATGCGCACCTAATTCCGGCGCAGCCAGAGCGCATCCAGCGCTTGGTCTTCGTCTGCCTGGGGAACATCAACCGCAGCGCCTTCGCCAACGCCGTGGCCGAAGACCTGGGCTTACGGACCTGCTCGATCGGCTTGTCCACAACCACGGGCGCCCCAGCCTTCCAAATGGCCGTGACGACGGCGAGGCAGTTCGGCTACTCACTCGACCAGCATCGCGCCACAGATAGGGCCGATCACCTGCATCATGATGGGGACTACTATCTAGTCATGGAAACGCGCCATCTCCGGCAACTGCGGCGGGCCGGCATTCCCGCGCATCAGATCGGCATGCTGGGTCACTGGTCCAGGCCCCACCGCATCCATCTGCACGACCCCCACACGCTCAGTGAAGCGTACTTCCAGACGTGCTTTGCCCAGCTGCACGCTGCCGTGCACGGCCTGCACTCGCATCTGACGCTCGCAGCCAGCCCGGCGGCGGCCCACCGATGAAAGTCCACCTCAGCTTCGACGTCGAGATCTGGTGCGACGGCTGGGACGACTTGGACCGCAAGTTCCCAGCGCAGTTCGAACGCTATGTCTACGGTCGCTCTGCGGCGGGCGACTTCGCGCTGCCGCATGCCTTGAAGGTGCTGCGCCAGTATGACTTGCCGGCGGTTTTCTTCGTTGAACCGCTGTTCGCTGGACGCTTCGGTGTGGAGCCTCTGCGCGAGATCGTCGGCCTGATCCAGGACGCTGGACAGGAAGTCCAGCTGCACCTGCACCCCGAATGGAGCGACGAGATCCAGCCGCGGCCGTTCGAAGCCGCTCACACCAAGCGTCAGCATCTCTCCTACTACACCCTGAACGAGCAGCTCTGTTTGCTGAAGCTAGGCTTGGCGCTGCTCGACGAGGCCGGCGCCCAGGCAATCAATGCATTCCGCGCAGGCAGCTTCGCCTGCAATGCCGACACCTACCAGGCGCTGAGCCAGCTGGGCCTGCGCTACGACAGCAGCCTCAACCCCTGCCATCCGGACTCAGGGTTGGACCTGCGAGGGGTCGAGGACTTCCACCGGCCGAGTCAAATCCAGGCCGTGGAAAGCCTTCCGATGACGGTCTTTACTGACGGCTTCGGTAAGCCCCGTCCAGCGCAGATGGGCGCCTGCAGCTTTGCCGAGATGCGCGCAGCGCTGGCGTCCGCCCATGAGCAGGGCGTCGCGCACTTCATGATCCTGTCGCACAACTTCGAGACGCTTGTGCCCGGATCGACGAAGCCAGATCGCTTTGTAGTCTCGCGATTCGAACAACTCTGCGCCCACCTCGCCGACCGGTCCGATCGCTACGAAGTGTGCGGATTCAAGACGCCGGGCTTCGGTGTGCAGTTTGGCGGCCGTCGTGCCGACATCCGCGCGCCCATGCTAGCCAGCGCACGACGCCACCTCGAGCAGATCGCTCGGCGCCTGATTTGAAACTGACGCGATGAACCGCCCCTTCTCCATCTATCTCGACTTGGTCAGATTCAGCGCCGCGGTGCTGGTCTATCTGTACCACTCAAATCAGCGCTTCCTGTCGACCGAGCTCTTGCCTGCCAGCAGTTTCGGCCACAGCTCGGTGATTGTGTTCTTCGTCCTATCAGGCTTCATCATTTCCTATATCACCGAGACCAAGGAAAACGATTGGCGGGTCTTCATGGCAAGCCGCTTCTCGCGGGTGTTCTCAGTCGTCGCACCAGCCGTCGTACTGACGCTATGTGCCGACGCGCTAGGCCGCCAGCTGTATCCAGCGATATACGCCGGCTATCCCTACGACCAGTTCGCGCTGCGCCTGCTAGCCAGCAGCCTGATGCTGAACGAGACTTGGCTGATTTCGGTTACCTTCTTCTCGAACGTGCCCTTCTGGTCGATCAGCTATGAGTGGTGGTACTACGTGGCCTTCGCAAGCCTCTTGTTCCTGCACGGCCGCACTGCCTGGCTTATGTTCATCGGCGTTTTCGTGTTGCTGGGGCCGAAGCTGCTGCTGCTCGCGCCGATCTGGTGGCTCGGCGTGCTGCTGCATCGTTGGCGCTCGCTCGAGCGGCTGCCTGCGCCTGCGGCCTGGCTCGGGCTGGTGCTCAGCGTGGTCGGCATCGTGGCCTTTCACCGACTCGACGCCGAGGGTTCAGCGAAAGCCCTGTTGGCGGAACTGATCGGCGCTGAGCTGCACCGTAGCCTCACCTTTTCGAAGTTCTTTCTCTCCGACTACCTGCTCGGCGGCCTAGTGTTCCTGAACTTTGCATGTATGCGAGTCTTGGCCGCTCACGCAGCGCCCCTCATGAAGGCCATCGAGGCCCCTGTTCGATTCCTTGCCCAATACACCTTCACGCTCTACCTCCTGCACCAGCCCCTATTCCTCCTCTGGGGCGCCGTGCTACGCGGAGACCCGGGCGGCCCGGCCTATTGGCTGAGCGTCACCGCACTGACCTTTGTCTCGGTGGGCATAGTCGGCCATTTCACTGAAAACAAGCGCGGCCTGCTGCGCGACTGGGTGCTGCACGCACTTCGGACGCACTGGCCCGACAGGGCCGCCCCCAGATGAGCGAGATTTCCCAAAACCGATGCTATGTGCTCGGTCTGGAGACCCAGATCGGACTCAGCCTGGTCCGGGAGCTCGGCGCCGCCGGCGTTACCGTCATCGGCATCGCGCAGAGCGACTCGGCCATCGGCCTGGCTTCGCGCTATCTGTCAGAGTCAGTGCGCATTCAACAGCCGCGAACGGCTGAGGGCCTGACCGAGTTGCGCACCATCGGTGAACGCTTTGGCCCAGGCACATTGATCGCCGTGTCAGAAGCCAATCTGCAATGGTTGATGGATGCGCCGCCAGGTTCGCTGGGCCAGCTCGCGCCGGCCCTACCGGCCAAAGAGGCTTTTGCCATCGTGCTGGACAAGACGCGCACGCTCGAAGCGGCTCGCTCTGTCGGGATCGATGTGCCCGAGACCTTTGCGCCGCAGGGCTGGTCCGATGTGCTGGCCTGCGCGGCACGCTGCCGCTTCCCCGCCGTCCTCAAATGGCCCGATCCCGCCAAGGTCGTGGCCCGACTGGCTGCGCAGGGCCTGAGTCTCGAAAAGGCGGAATACGTCAATTCCGTCGACGAGTTGCTGGCTGCTTGCGAGCGCTATACACGAGTGGGGGCCTGGCCTGTGATCCAGGAATACTGTCCGGGCTTCGGCCTGGGCCAGTTCTTCTTCATGCACAAGGGTCAGGCTATCCGCACCTTCCAGCACCAACGCGTCGCCGAATGGCCGCCAGAAGGCGGATTCTCCAGCGTCTCCGACGCGCTGCCATTGGCCCTGCATCGGGGCCTGCAGTCCCGTTCGATTGCGCTCTTGCAACGCATCGGTTGGAGCGGGGTTGCCATGGTCGAGTACCGACACGACCCTGTTACGGGCCGTTCGGTGCTGATGGAGATCAACGGCAGATTCTGGGGGAGCTACCCTTTGGCCATGCATGCGGGTGCCGGGTTCGCTCTGCTCACGCATACGGCGCTGAGGGATGCGGCGATGCCCGCCTTGCTGCCTGCGCGCGAGCGGCTTCGCGCCCGGATGGTGACGACCGAGCTCAAACGCCTGGTTCGGATCGTGCTTCAGCCGGGAAAGATCCACGACCGGCAGTTTAAGCGGCGTCCGCTGGCCGAGATCGTTCGCTTCATCGCCGACTACCTTCGCCCCTCGGTCTGCTACTACGTCTGGTCGTGGCGGGACCCGATGCCCTTTTTCCGCGACGTGCGGAACATGCTACGCCGGCAGCGCTGAGGCCGCCCGTTTCTCTGTCTAGCTCTGCAGTAGATTCTTGGCCAGCCGGCCTGCGAAACGCAAGCGCGTCCGGTCCCAGGGCGTGAATCGCGGCAGCTGGAAACGATCACTGTCCGACCGCGCGGCACCCCATACTGTCGAGACGGCGAAGTCGAAACCCAAGGCCTTCACGACCTCCACGCTCTCGGGCGCATAGTCCTCACCGGGCTTGCCGTTCGGGTAGGCAAAGTGGCTAACCTTCTCGCCAGTGATAGCCTCGAGCACATCCCGGCTGTCAGCGACTTCCTGATGGGCATCGCGACGAGACAAGCGCGCCAGGATGGGGTGGCTCACGGTGTGCGCCCCGATCTGCATGCCGCCCTGGTGAAGGAGGCGCACTTGGTCCGAGCGCATCATCAAGTCGTCGGGCAGGGCCACGCCTGCGCGTTCGACGATGGCCGCAACCCAGTCCAGGCGTTCAGCCGGCGCCAGGTATTTCACGCGCGCCAGGCATCGGTGAATGGACTGGCGGCGCGCCTCGATGTCCGATAACGGCAGCAGGCCCAGTTCAGCGGCCGGCGTGCCGAACAAATCGAGCGCCGGACTCGGGCACCGCCTGATCGCCTCGATGACGGAGTCGTTCCACATCCGACCGCCGTCTAGGAAACCGGTCGACACGTAGAAGGCGGCGCAAAGCCCATGCTTTTGCAAGATGGGCATGGCCAACTCGTGATTGTCGGCATAGCCGTCGTCGAAGGTTATGGCCATGGCTCGGGCAGGTAGCGAACCCTTCGTCAGCCTTTGCACCGCTTGGTCCAACGGCAAGACCCTGAACCATGACGCTAACCAAGCGCAGATTTCATCGAACTGGCGCGCATCGACCTCGCCAGGGAATAGCGGGTCCGGCTGCGCCAGTACCCGGTGGAAAATGAGGGTCGTCAGCCTCGACTTCGGGCCGGCCGGCGACAACGCGGAAAACAGCTGAGGGATCATCGGGTCGGCCCGGTGGGTGGTGCATCTGCCGAGGGGCCACAACCCATCAAGCGCTGCCATTTGCCGAGCACTTCGGGTTGACGCGTCCAAGCCTTTGACTGCAACCACATCCGCGCGCAGACCACGACTACCATCAGGTTGTACGGCAGGTCGAAATAGGCCAAGCTGAGGAAGGCACCGCCAATGGCATAGGCCACCAACATCACCTGGGCCATGGCGCCCAGGTCGCGACACCAGGCAGCTTGAGGATGCTGCGTAGCATTGCGCATCAGCCAACCGGCGCTGCGCCAAGTGGCGATCCATAGGCCCAAAAACAGGAACAGGCCGACGAAGCCGTGATTGCCAAGCACCTGGAAGTAGATACTGTGCGCCGCATGAACATATTCCGGATAGGGCGAGAAGCGTGCGAACAGCTCAGGCCGCGCGGCATTGAAGCCCACACCGAAGGGGTAGTGCCATGCGATATTCCAAGCGTTCCACCAAGCGCTGATACGGCCCATGGCAGAGCGGTCCTCCTGGAAGGTCTGGATGGTGCTCATCCGTGCATCCCAGCTGTCGGGCATGATGGCGACCAGGGCCGCACCTATGGCGATCATCGCCAGCGCCGGCAGTAGCTTGCGCCCACCGCGCCACCACAGGAAGAGTGCCATGCCCGAGATGGCAACCAACGCTCCGCGCGACTGGCTGCCGAGCGCCGCAGCAGCGCAAAGTAGCATCGAGGCCGTAAGCGCGTGCTTCATCAAGGCGTGCTGCGCCTGGGTCTGCAGGAAGCGCAAGAGCGGAATAGTCATCACCAGCGACAGCGCGAACTCATTGTTGTCGTGAATGAAAGAGCCTGGCGGCCCCCAGACGCGGTAATTGCCGCCGTTGACCAGGGTGAACAGGCCGCCCTTGATACCCAACAGCGCGAGGGAGCCCACGGTGACCCACATCAGAAGCATGATCTGACGCTTGGTGTGGATCAGAGCTAGCGCCACCAGGATCATCAGGTCGACTTTCATGACTTTGTCCCATTGCGGATAGTCACGCTCCGGGCTCAGCCCCATCAGCCAGGAAACAGTGATCCAAACCATGAACACTGTCAGCCAGACCGGGGGGCTGGCCTTGAACGGCGAAGTCTTGTCTGTGGCGAAAAGCAGCCCGAGCAGCGTTGTTGCTGCGGCGAGGGCAGCAAGCGGCGCGTCATAGGCGATGCCCCACGAAAAGCGGTGCGGATTCATAATGCTTAGCCAGGTCCAGACCAGCACCCCAACCCAGGGGCGGCGTAGCGCGATCAGAGATCCGGCGACGACCAGCGTAATGATTAAGAGGTCACGCACGCCTTATGTCCCTCACTGTGCATTGCTGACGATGTAACGAAACTTGCCGGACCTCTCGGGCGGGATGTTGTCCACGTAGCGCAGTTCGACCGCCACCTGCGACCCTAGCCGACGGCGGAAGCCGTCGACAATCAGTGACTCACCGCGGGTGCGATCAAACCCAGTCTCAGCCACCAGCAGAACCTCTGTACGCGCGCGGTCGTGCTGGATTACTTTGAACGACGCCAATCCCGGCAGGTCGCGCAGAATGTAGATCAGCGCTAGGCCGTGCATCAAGGTGCCGTCGGCGGCGACCACGAAATCGGTGGTGCGACCTTGGATCTCCTTCAGCATCGGAAGACCGCGGCCGCAGGCGCAGCGGCCTTCGTCCAACACGGCCACGTCGCCCGTGCGGTAGCGGACGAAGGGAAAGTCGCGAGTCGCCAGATGAGTGACGACGATCTCCCCGGCCTGCCCCGGGGGGACAGGCGCCCCGTGAGGATCGACCAGTTCGACGATGATGTCTTCGGCCGTGATGTGCATGCCCCCGGAAGGGCATTGATGTGCAATGAATCCAGCGTCGCGGCCGCCATAGCCGTTGGCCACGGGGCATGCGAAGACTTGGGAAATCAGCTCGCGTTGCTCGTCATAGAGCCGCTCCGAGGTGACGAAGGCCACCTTGATGCCCAGGTCGTCCATGCGCTGACCACGCGCCCTGGCATGCTTGGCAATGTGCGACAGCGCTGACGGGTAGCCGAACAGCATGCGCGGACGCTTGCGGCGGATCGCGGCGATGAAGCCATCAAGCTTGGCCTCGCTCATCTCAAAGGCAGGCAGCAGTTCGGTCCTCAGGAGTGTGTCGCGGACGGCCTTGATACGGTCCTGCTTGCCGAGTTCGATCGGCGAGCCCCAGACCACCATCTCGGGGTCGCCGATATCAACGCCCCACCAGCGCGTGGCGCGCCACTTGGCGGCCACATCATGCGACACCCGTTCTTTGCCAATGAAGAAAATCAGGGGCTCGCCGGACGAGCCTCCGGTGTTGAAGCGGGCCAGCCCTCGCGCCTGAGTGCTCTTCATCGCATCGCTATGGGCCCGTATGACAGCCTTGGTGAGGAAAGGCAGGCGCTGCAGCTCGGCCAGGCTCTTGAACTGGCCGGCCGGAATGCCTTCACGCGCGAAAAGCTCGCGATAGAAGGGAACGTCGCGGCCCACATTGGCCAGCAGTTCGTTCAAGCGGCGCAGTTGCAGCGCCTCCAATTGCTCGGGCGGCAACCATTGGCTCTGTTCCATCTGGCGACGCAGCGCAACGGAATCGTGCTGCTTCAGCCGCTCATGCAGCGGAAACAGCACCTTGGAAACCAGCGATGTGTAGAGCGATGTATTGGGGGAATGCATAGCGTCTCAGTGTCGTTGGGCCGCGGTCACAGCCTGCGGAGAACGATGTGCCTCGTAATGTGCAGCCAGCAACGGCGCCACTCGCCCCCAGGTATAACGCTCGACCTCGGCCAGGCCGGCTTCTCGCAAGTGCATGCGCAGCTCAGGATCATCGAGCAATCGCAGCACGGCCGCCGCAAGCCCGGACGGATCGCGTGGTTTGACAAGCAAGCCCGTGTACTCGTGCTCAAGTAAGTAAGGCACCCCGCCCACGTCGGTGGATACGACAGGAACGCCGCTCGCCATGGACTCGAGTACGGAGTTCGGCATGTTGTCGGCCAAGCTGGGGTTGAGCGAAACAGTGGCTGAACGGTACAGCTCCGCCATCGCGTCGCGATCCAGGCGACCCGCAAAGCTCACGGCATCCCCCTGGCTCAACTCCTCGACCAAGTCCATGAGACGCTGCAACTCCGGCCCGCTGCCCGCGACAGTCAATCGCGCTGCGGGATAGCGCACTCGGATCATGGCCAATGCGCGAATTGCGCTCTCGTTGTCGTACAGGGCTTCGAGGTTTCTTGCCACGACGAGATGTGGTGCGGCAGGCTCGCAGTCGCTGGGCGAGAACCGCTGCAGATCGACCACATTGGGCACAATCTCAGCAGCGTATCGATGGCGCGCAAACACGTTTTGCAGAAATCCGGACGGGACCAAGAGGGCCTGTGCGCGTCGCAAGGTCAGAGCCACCGCCCTGCCCGATTGCTCAAGGAAGCCGGCCGCTTCTCCACCGCGATAGTTGACGAGCACCGGCAGCCCTCGAAGACGTGCCAGAGCGATTGCAGGCGCTGCAAAGAGGTGCCAGGACCATCCCGAATTGGCCATCAAATGCATCACGTCATTTCTGCCAGCGGCGCGCCACAAAGCCCACAGATAGGGCACAAGTCGAAATGCCGCACGCGCACCGGCAATGCGCGCAATCCATCTGGGGCGGTATGGTGCGTTGGTCTGAACCAGCTCAACTGCTGCGCCTTCAGCTCGCAACAACTCAGCTAGCTGACGCGTCTGGTTGGCCATACCGCCAGCGGGTGGGGGCAATGGTCCGACCAGCAGGATGCGCAACTGCTCAAACTGCTTCATCGCTGCCGCGTTGCATCAACTGACACTGCAAGCGAGCCAGACACCAGCCGCTTGTAAACCGCCGGGTAGTTGCTGACCGAGACCCGCCAATTGCGCTCAGTCTCGACGAAAGCTCGGCCTCGGCGCCGAATGTCTGCCCAGGCTTCCGGCTTTGCCAAGAGGTTCAGGATCGCCGCTGCGAGCTGTTTGGCGTCGCCCGCCTTGAACAGCATGCCCGTCTCGCCGTCACGGATCAGTTCCTTGTGCCCGCCAACGTCCGAGGCCACAAGCAGCCGCCCTTGCGCCATCGCTTCGAGCGGCTTGAGCGGCGTCACCAGTTCAGTCAGGCGCATCGAATGACGGGGGTAGACCAGCACATCAACGAGGTCGTAATAGCGATTGACCTCGGCATGCGGCACACGGCCGGTGAAGACGATCTTGTCTGCGATGCCCAGCGCATGGGCCTGCGCCTTGAGTGCTGCGTCCTGCGGGCCGCCGCCAACCAGCAGCAGGCGCACCTCTGGCCGCTTTGCCAGCATTGCAGGCAACGCTTCGAGCAGCAGATCCAGGCCTTCGTAGGCGTAGAAAGAGCCGATGAAGCCCAGCACCGTACAGCCGCTGAGCCCAAGCTTGGCCTTGAGGGCTTCGTCAGGCAGTCCACCTGGTTCGAAGTTCTCAATGTCAACCGCGTTGGGAATCACGGTGACCTTGTTCGCGGCCACGCCACGCGCCACGATGTCGGCACGCAGTCCCTCGCAAATGGTGAACACATGGTCAACCTGCTTCAGCGCATGGGTCTCCATGGCGCGGGTCAGGCGATAGCGCAGACTGCCTTCGCTGGTGGTGCCGTGATCCACGGCCGCATCTTCCCAGAAGGCCCGGACCTCATAGACCACCGGGATGCCGAGTGCGCGCCCCACCTTGAGCGCCGGCAGCGCATTCAACACCGGCGAATGGGCATGGATGATCTGCGGCCGCAACTGCTCGGCGACCTGCTGCAGGCGCTTGCGCGTCTGGCGCATCAGCTGCAACTGGCCCAGCCCCGGAAGCCCGCCTGGCGGCGGCGCAGGCGTGCGAAAGAAATGCCACCCATCCACCGTCTCCTCCAACGCATCGCTGACCTTGGCCCCCATGCCTGCCCCGTGCTTGGGGCTGGTCAGATGGTGGGTTTCCCAGCCCAGTTTGCGCTGCTCGCGCAGCAAGGAGAGGGTGCGAAAGGTGTAGCCGCTGTGCAGCGGGATCGAATGATCCAGTACATGCAAGACACGCAAAGTCATGACAGGGCCGCAGCCTCCTCAGACAGGCGCAGCGCCGCCACCGTAGCGGTGCCACCGTCGACGACTTGCCGCAGGAAGCCGTCGAACATCATCAGGGTCCACAGCGGAGCGCTGTAGTCATAAACGCCACTCTGGTGGCCATCCACCAGCTCGCGCAAGTAGTCCTGCTCAAACCAACCGGTCGCAGCCAGCCTTTCGCCCAGCACCGCATCACGCACGCGCTGGCGCAGTGGCCCACGGAACCACCGCGCCAAGGGCACCGAGAAACCCATCTTGGGTCGGTAGAGGATGTCGTCGGACAGCTTGGGCTCCATCGCCTTCTTGAACAAGAACTTGCCTTCCTGCCCACGCACCTTGAGATTGGATGGCAGCGTGCCGAGCCATTCAACCAGTTCATGGTCCATCAAGGGCTCGCGAACCTCCAGCGAATGGGCCATGCTGGCGCGATCAACCTTGGTGTTGATGTCGCCCACCAGATAGGTCTTCATGTCCAGGTACTGGATCAGCGCCAAGGGATCTTCGGTGCCTGCTTTCGCTGCGTGTCGGTCGAAAACGGCGCGTGCGTCATACCCGCCCAGCTCGGACTTGAGCTTGGCGCTGAACAGCCGCTCGCGCATGGGACCACGCAAGATGGACACCGAGTGAAAGTAGGCCTCGACCGAGCTGCGCGCCATGCCCTCGAAGGTGGTCTTGGCGCGGAACATCCGAGGCGCCCAGTCGGCCTTGGGATAGATCCGGCCCAGCATGCCGAACAAAGGCTGGCGAATGCCTGCCGGCAGGGATGAGCGCATGCGCTCCTCCATCAGGTGCATGCGGTAGCGGCGATAGCCGCCGAAGCTCTCATCGCCGCCATCGCCCGACAGCGCCACGGTGACATGCTTACGCGCCAGTTGGCAAACGCGGTAGGTCGGCAGGGCCGAACTGTCGGCATAGGGCTCGTCATACAGCCGGGCAAGAATATCGATCAACTCAAAGTCATCGCTCTTGACCGTCTCGACGCGATGGTTGGTCTTGTAACGATCAGCGACGGTCTGCGCGAAGGCCGACTCGTTGAACTTGGGATCGTCGAAAGCAATCGAGCAGGTGTTGACCGGCTCACTGGAGAGCCCGGCCATCGTGGCCACGACGGCACTCGAATCAACGCCGCCAGACAGGAAGGCACCCAGCGTCCGCTCGGAGATCATGCGCAGTCGCACCGATTCACGCAGGCGCTCATCGAGCTCGACGCAGGCATCTTCCAGGCCGATCTTGTTGTCGAGCGTGAAGCGCACATCCCAGTACTCGACCGGCTCAGGCACCGGCTGCCCGCGACGAATCAGCAGGCTGTGCCCCGGTGGCAACTTGCGCGCCTGCTTGAAAATGCAGCGTGGCTCTGCCACATAGCCCAGGGCGAAGTACTCCTCGACCGCCAGCGGGTCGATATCGCGCCGCATGCCACCCCGCCCGTCGTCATAGGCCAGCAGCGACTTGAGCTCGGAACCGAACAGCAGTCGGCCATCATCGAGCACCGAATAGAACATCGGCTTGACGCCCATGCGGTCGCGCGCCATGAAAAGCGTCTGCTTGTTGCGGTCCCAGATTGTGAAAGCAAACATGCCGCGCAGGCGCTGCACGCAGTCAGGCCCCCAGGCTTCCCAGGCATGCACGATGACTTCGGTATCGCTGCGGGTGTGAAAGGCGAAGCCCAAGCCCTGCAGCTCAGCCATCAGGCTCTGGTAGTTGTAGATCTCGCCGTTGAAGACGATGACGATGCTTCGATCCGCATTGAACAGCGGCTGCTGGCCAGTGGCGATGTCGATGATGGATAGGCGGCGGTGGCCGAAGCCCAGCCCAGGCTCGATATGCAGTGAGCCCTCATCAGGTCCGCGGTGCCACTGCGAGTCGTTCATGCGCTGCAGCTGTGCCTGCGCAATGGAGCTGGTCCCGCGGGTGTCGAAAATTCCGGTGATTCCACACATGGCAAGCCTTCCTCAAAGCGTCTCGTAGGCGTCCTGGTAAGCGGCCATCATGGCCGCCAGGCTGAACTGCCGCAGTGCCCTCTGGCGGGCCGCCTCACCATGCCGGGCACAGAGCCCAGCGTCGCTGGCGTAATTCTCAATCATCGCCGAGAGTGACTGATCGTCACCCGGCAGAAAAGTCGCACCGACCACGCCTTCGTTCACGAGTTCGACATTGCCGCCGACGCGAGTCGCCAACAAGGGCAGCCCGGTGGCCATGGCTTCCAGCAGCGTGTTGGAGATGCCCTCATTCAGCGAGGGCAGGACAAACAGATCCAGTGCCTGCAGCAACTCGGCAACATCGTGGCGAGCGCCGGTGAACCAGGTTTCACCTTGGATGCCCAGGACGCCTGCCAAAGCCTGCAACTCGGCCAGTTGCGGCCCGTCGCCGATCACGGCAACACGCAGCCGTTGACGCCACTCGGGCCGGCGCTTGAGCAGCAGGGCTACTGCGCGCAGCAAGGTCGCTTGGTCCTTGACCGGCTGGACGCGCCCGATGGTGCCGACCACAAACAGCTCGGCGCCCTGCTTGTCGACGGGCAACAGTCCATGTCGGCGCGGCTGTACGGGCTTGAACCGGTCGTGTCGACACCGTTATAGATCTGGCGAATCCGATCGGCCGGCGATGCCCACCTGCCTCGCTCAT
>JACDQM010000027.1 GCA_015657635.1 Roseateles sp. | reverse complement strand
TTTTTCTTTTGGGAAGTTTAGATGGCCGACGCGGTGCATTTGTCGCCCTGACTGGAAGAATCGATGCCGGGCTTACCCTTAAATCGCCACTAACTGTGCAAAGTTGCGCCTGAATGCGGTAAGTGAAGCGCCCCCCGGAGTTGCGTAGGTTCCTTCATTTGCAACAGGAGCCAGCCGCGCTCAGTTGCCGGTGGTTGGGAGACTAGTTGCTCTGGCCATGATCAACGACGACTCAGATCAGCCACGAGTGCACTCATGCCAAGTCGCATAGGTTCTGCGTCTGTGCGCCAGCCCGTCCGCGGTTGCGGGCACCAATCGTCGCGCAGGCCGGAATTCGCGGCAGCCCGAAGTAGACTGTTAGAGAGGGAGATGACCGGTGTAGAACGGCTAGCGACAACCATGCCGACGGATGGTCAAAACACGAGATTGAAGGCAAACCACGTCCTTATCGACTACGAGAACGTCCAGCCGACTGTGGCTGACGCCCTTTCGCCGCCAATCTTCAAGGTCTGGGTCTTCGTCGGCGCGCAGCAGGCCAAGGTAAAGATCGACTTGCTCGAGTTGGTCCAACGAAAGAGTGATTCGGCACGAGTCATCAGGATCGGCGCCACGGGACGCAACGCGCTTGATTTCCATATCTCCTACTACCTGGGCAAACTGGTGACCGAGTCCCCCGACGACTACTTTCATGTCATCAGCCATGACACTGGCTTGGACCCACTGCTTGCACATCTGTCTGAGCAGGGCATCCGCGTCGCGCGCTGGAACACCATAGCCGAGATACCCATCCTGAAAGCACCCGCAAACTGCGCGGACGACGAGAAGCTTTCGAAAATCCTGGAGTACCTTGTGCGGCGTGGAGCACAAAGGCCTGGCTCCTGGAAGACGCTGGTGGGTTCAACAGTCGCTTTGTTTCAGCCCAAACTCACCGAGACCGAGGCCTCACGTCTCTTGGACGTTCTCGAGTCCTATGGGATCTACGAGCGCGACGGCACCAAACTGCGGTACAGCCTGCCTGACTGAGTGATCGAGTCATGGCCCGCCCAACTCATGCTGCACACGATGCCTTGCCAGGTCTGCTCTCCTGACTCCTCGATCGACTGCAATGGGGCAATTCCGCTGCAAAACTCGATGCTCCAACTGCGGTACAGATTTCGGTCAGCAGTCGGCCTCTCAGATTGACCAAGGATTGCCGATAGCCGACGCGACAAGAAGAAAAGTGGGGCGAGTGAACTACCCCTCAGGAAGTGCTGACAACGCCATCCGAAGAACTATTCAACAGAATCGGTCGGATTGGCTGCTGACGGCTTCATTGACACCTTGTTAAGGTGTGAAATTGATCTAGCGGTTTGTGATGTGAATAAGGCGGCAGTTCAGCCGGGAGTACATGCTTGTGGACGTGAGGTTGACCAAGGAGCGCTGCGTGTAGATCACACAGTCGGCACTGGACCTGGACATACACCAGACGGTGCAGCGCCCTGCATACGTGGGCCTGCAGCATCCCATCTCTGCAAGCCGCAGATCAATCCCGAGGTCAGTGCCACTTGGCTCCAGATGCTGGCACCCAGCCTATCCTGCACTAACTTATGCACTCACTTCTGAGTTTAGCTACCTGCTTCTTGGGACGTCCTGGAACCACCGATTCGGAACCATGAAGCGTGTTCATCGCATGCATGCCGTCGAAATTGCGCCGATTGCGAGACCGCCGCTGACACCAAACCGGTCCGAACTGAACTAATCCGAACCAAACTGCACCCAATCTGAATCGGCCCGGCTTCGGGCGTGGCGGGTGACTGGGGTGGCGATCTGCCCAGCCAGGCGCGGAGCGCAACTTGCCGCTGGGCAGTTCGCCAAGCGGGCCGTTCACGCGCAGCGTGAAGGAAGTAGCCCGCGAGCCCCGGGCACGGGAAAGGGCCGCGTGTCAGCTCGGCCGGCGCAGCCGGCGTAGTTGTGTTGGACGGAAGGACTCGCCCTTGGGAAGCCCCCCGTCGGAGTCACCGCGTTCAGCCTCTGCTCGGTCGGGGCGCCAACTCCAATCCATCCGGCAGCTCCCGCACAACCAGACCGTGCAGCACGGCCACCGCACGCACGAAGCCGACGCTGTCTCCCGTCCGAAAAGAGCCACTGACCCGCAAGCCTCCCAAGCCTCCAGAGTCCGCCAGCCTGATCGGCATCGAGCTGTAGCGGTTCATCTCAGCAACCGCCTCCAGCAGCGACGCATCATCAAAGATCGCCTCGCCACGCTTCCAGGCCAGCAGCGGCTCCATCCGAGGCCGGTCTACCTGCGGCGGCGCTCGCAGCACTAGGCGACTGGGCACGCTCAGCCGCACACGCTCACCCGCCGCCATCAAGACGGGGCCCGCGAGCGCCGCGCCAGCGGCGCCGCTTCCCTGGCCCCGCACAATCACCTGGCCTTCCACAAGGGTGACAGCCAGCTCCTCGCCAACCTCCTGGCCGCCAGGCTTCACCCGTACGACGAAAGCCGTTCCGGTAGCCAGCACCTCGGCACCTGCCGCCCTCACGACGAAAGGACGCTGCACATCCTTTGCCACCTCGAACAGCGCTTCGCCGCCCTCCACCTTGACGGTGCGCTGCTTCCGGCCAAGTGCCACGCGTACGCGAGTAGCCGTGTTCAAGGACATTCGGCTACCGTCCGAGAGCACGACCAAGCGCTGCTCACCTACCCCAGTGCTGTAGGCCTCGCCCATGGACCAGGGCTGCAGCACCATCACGCCCACCGAGATCCCCGTCAGCAAGGCCAGGGCCACCCAGCTCATCGGCCAGCGCCCACCTGCCCTGCCCTGCATCTGTCCGGCATACCCACCCTTGGTTGCGCCCGCCGTTGCGCCCGCAGCAGCCCTGGCATAGGTGCGCAGGTCAATGCCCGCAACTTCCTGCCACGTGTCCGTGCAGCGCTCAAAGGCCAGGCGATGTGCGGCAGATCGCCCCTGCCAGGCCAGGCATTCCCGCTCCATGTGACGCGATCGATCCGGCCCATGCAGGCGGGCCACCCACACCGCAGCCTCGGCCGCGATCTCCGGTGTCACCACCGGAAGAGCCCCGTCCTGCCCAAATCCCCTACCCTCCGCCGTTCCTGGCCGCTGCACCGCTACCAGCCCTCCATCCAGCTCGTCAGCTGCAGCGTGGCCTTGGCGACGTACTTCTCGACAGTGCTGATGCTCATGCCATGACGGTGGGCGATCTCCTCGTAGGTCATCCCTTCGACGCGGTGGCACAGGAAGATGTCCCGCGTCTTGTCATTCAGTCGCCCCAGCCCCAGGCTCAGCCGTGCCATGCGCTCTCGGGCCAGCACGATCGCTTCCGTGCCTGGAGCGGTATCCAGCAGCACCACTTCTTCCAGCAGCACCTCTTCGCCGTGACTGACGCGGATGCGGTGCGCATCAACCGAGAGGTTCAGCGCCGCCCTCATCATGAAGGCCACAGGCTGCTCCACCACTTGGTCGCGCGCATAGCAGGCCAGCCGCACCCAGGCCTCTTGCACCAGATCCTCGGCATCCTGAACCGAGCTTCCGCGACGCATCAGCGCGGCTCGGATCCGGGAGAAGGCAGACTGCCAGTTTGAGTTCATGGCGAACGCTCGGCCAGCGAACATCGGCACCCATGAATCCCTCCGCTTTGCCGCGCCATCGGGAAGTCAGTGCAACGCAATGGCCGCCCGAAGTCAGAGAAGGCGCGATCCCTGAGGCGGCGCTCATGGCGGGCCAGCGTATCAGCTACGAACGATGTGGCAGTAGCCAGATCGGAGAAGGCTCGATGACAGTCAATGGCTCGCCGCAGACTCTGCCCCATTCGCTCTAAGTGTTCGTCGCCTGTTCGCACAAGTTCGCGGTGACGAAGGCGCATCGCATAGAACGGCTCGAAACTTGCCAGCGCTTCAGGCCAGTCCCGCGACAACACTAGAGCTCGCTCAACTTCACACTCCGCCAGAAGGCCTTCCAGGGCAACGCGCGCGGCACGAACGCTAGAGGCTTGGCGAACGGCACGCCGCGCCGAAGAGCGGAGCAGTGCTATGTCACTCAAATCCGCCACGCAAAGCGCCCCAAGGATCCAGCGGAAAGGCGGCAACACTTTGACTGTTCGGAACAGGTTGTGCGTAGCTTCAAGCCCCGGCACGCACACAAGCTCGATCCTGGCAACGCCTCGGTTTCCGAAATCATCCGATATGCCTCGCCAGAGCGCAGGGCCGACAGAAGCTACTGACCATGCGCCCAGCGCTTCCCAATTGCCATCCCCCAGCACGCCGACAGCCCAGTGCACCCATTGCTCGGCCGTGGACCCATTGCCCATGAGCACCTGAACGCGCTGCGTCTCGAAGTGAGCGCTGAAATAGTGCCCGCAAAGTGCTAACGGCACCCTTGAATCGGCTCTGTCGAACGCACTCATATCGGCCGCCTTTCAGCATTGCATCGCGCTATGTAGGCAATCCCATTTGCCCCAGATGTAACGACTTACGTGACGACAAAGTATAGGTGCGTCACGAGACTCGTTACATGCCTATCGAGCAAGTTCGCTCAACTACTGTTGTGGGACGCCGCATGCGCTCCCGGCGCGAAGCCTTGGGCTGGTCTCAGGAGAAGGTCGGTGTGCTCATCGGAATCGATGAATCCAGTAGCCGTGCGCGGATCAGCCGCTACGAGCTTGGTGTCCACGAACCACCCGTTGCAACAGCCCGCCTCATCGCCGCAGCATTGAACGTGCCATTGCCGTACCTTTACTGTGAAGACGACGACGTGGCTGCCCTGCTTCTGGCACTGAATGATCTGCCGAAGTCAGCGCGACGGGAAAAAGCGCGCCTATTGACGCAAATGCTCGCATCCTCGTGATGGGCTATTCGAGGCGCTAGCTCAGCAAGTCGCCACTCTCGATCAATATCGGGTATTCGGCTAGCGAGTTAGGATGAAAGTTGCAGGCCGATCGGAGCCAGTTGGACTCAGCCTCTCCAGAGGCTACTGTGACCGTGACCGGAAATCTAACTTTCAGCACCTCATACGGCCGCTGTACTGCCGAGACCTGACGGTCGAAGTCCTGCACCGGGGAACAGCACGTGGACGGCAGCTCTGGCGTTATGGGTCGAGTTTCAATGGTCGCTTTGACTATGGGCAGCGAAAAGCTGCAGCAGAAAAATCGCCAGAATCATTCGGTGCCGTGTCGTGATCGAAATCAGCGCCAGCAGGAGGATATCGACGTGCCGCTTTTGGCACGTATTTCTCCGAAAGGACTGACATGAACACGAAAACTTCCACGCCGCCCGTTGGCACCGGATCTCCGATGACTCCTGCTGCTGCCTCTCGCATTCAGGGCGCGACGGCCAAGAGCAATGGCGGTAGCGTCGCCAAGGGCAGCTTTGCGGCCCGCGCACAGAGTGCCGCAGCGAAGGGCGGGAAGCGCTAAAACGGCAGGGGCGGCATCCGTGCCGCCCCGCCCCGCCCCGCCCCGCCCCGACCACAACACGACTATGACGACCTACGTTTTTCCTCAACTCGGCCAACTGCTCCGGGCCCTCATAACCAGTGCGGGCTACCGTCGACAAATCACCAACCTCGGCCAGGACAAAGACCTTGACGACTTGGCCACTGATTCACGCCCGGGCTCATCGTGCGACTTGATGCAGCAATCGAAGACGCCGTCCAGCGCGACATGGCCGTGGATTGCGGGGTGCAGTGGGCACAGCTCTTCCGCTTGGCATGGCACAAAACGCGCGATGCCATTCAGCAGTCCGTACGGTCAGTCGATACCGGCCCCATCGCTGATGAATCAGGGTGCGAGGTGGTTCGCCTCTGCTTTGAGATTCCGATGTTGTCGGGCCTTGTTAGGCTGGTGGCTCACCAACACCCTGGCATGGATATTGACTCTTGGTGGACCAGTCCAGTTGCTGCCTGGGTCAAGCTTGCAGCGAACCTCGCAAACTTGACTGAGAGTGAGGCAGTGTCCCGTCTTCACGACACTCCCAGGACGACGGAGCGTTGGATGGCTGGCGAGCCCACCCGTGAACTGCAGTGGCCCTTCCGTCCGATAGTGTTGCAGTTTCTTGGCGACAACAGCGACAGAAAGCACGCGTCTCAGGTAGTTGACCAACTCACCGGCTGGCTGACCTTCGCCGTCGCCTTCCAGTCGCTGGCCATAGAGACCCGTGAACTCATACGACGTGATTTCGAGCTGAGGCGGCAGCACCCATGGTCTATGGACGAATTCATGACCAAGCTTTCGCAGCAGAGCCTGGTTGCAGGTGCACTGCCAATTCGCGAGCGGGCGATTCCGCTGTTGACCCGAATCAAACAGCACTTTTCGGTGGAACGGCGAAATCTCGATGCGGTGGAATGCGACCTGCGCAGCTTTCAACACCTCATTGAGCAGGAGTCCCCGCATTGGCGACGGTCCTATCAGCACATCCACGATTGGTTCGCTGGGAGACTCGCCGCGATTCAGGGCCGCCAGGCTGACGCGATGGCTTTCTATGCAAAAGCCGTTGAGGGCGTCTGGTGGTTCGGTGGCCCGAACCAACTGCCGATGCTGAACGAGGCGTTGCTTTATGCAGTCGGTGCGGGCGACAGCGTCGCGGCCAAGCATTACTGGGACAAGACGTTCATGCTGGGCCTCAATCGATGGCCGAAGCGACCACTCGATGAACAAGAGCGTCGCCGGCTGGCCTTTTCATTCGAGCGTCAGTTCTCGCCCCAGAAGGCGAAGGATCGAGTTCCACCACCTGTTGAGATCATCTTGAGGGACGCCCCCTTTGAAATCAGCCAGGAGCAGTTGAAGAATCCGAACCGGAAGGTGAAACACGCCGAAGGGCGCACGCGACGAACGCCATTGATGAATGCCGCACGCGAAGGCTCACTCTCTGATGTCAAACGTGCCATTGCAGCCTGCGGCGACCCGAACGATTTCATCAAGGAATCCGGAGAGGGGCCACTGACTTATGCCATGCGTCGGGCATGCGACCAAGGTGATCCGGTCATCATGGATTACTTGTTGCAACTCGACTTGTCGGAGGAAACGGTCAACCGCCAGGCATCGACCAGCCGTGAAACGCCGCTGAAGATTGCGATCGAGATGGCCGACGCAGAAGCCGTCGAGCGTCTGATTGTGTTGGGTGCCGATGTCGAACAGGCCTGCGACTATGTGCCGTCGGCGCTTTGTTACGCCATGCTGCTCTTGCACGGCAGCATTCACCGTACCGACTCGACCCAAGAAGCAGCGTACCTGGCAGGAAAGACCAGGGCCGATGTCCATGACGCCAAGGACGGCGCTGTACTGGACATGCAACTGGCCACGCGACGCCAGATGCAAGCGGCTCTTCGCAACGCCACGACGCGAAATCGCGCCATCTTCGACGCCTTGATGGAGCACTACGCGCGGCCCGCCGAGCCACGACGCAAGGTGGTGCGTACCCTGCTGAAATTTGGTGCTGATGCCAACCGGCGCTACAAGGTCGAACCTCACGATCTGGCCGAATGGACGCCAACCCTGTTCGCTGCGCAGGTCGGAGACATCGACATCTTCACGTCTTTAGTCGAGCATGGCGGCGACACAGACATGGTGCTGATGCAGTCTTCCGCGCTCGAACGGTTTGACGCTCTGTGGGTCGCAGTGGCCCACGGGCGCCATGCCATCGTCGATTTCCTTGTGAAGCGCGCCAGAAGTTCAAGGAGCGATTAAGTAGCCTCCCGGCGTTTCCAGAATTCGGTTCGGCGCCGTGTCGGGACTTGGCAGTGCCGAAATCAGATCCTCCTGTTGTTGCATCAATGGGGGACCTTCATGCGCTACTGCCGGGACAAACAGATCAACAAGTTGGTCGCAGACCTTGTGCGGGAGGGTTGGCAATTCAGCCGCGGCAAGCACGGCAAACTGCGCACCCCGTCTGGCAGAGGGCTCGTGACGATCCCCGTCACCCCAAGCGATCACCGAACGTTCCAGAACCTCTGGCGGGACATACGCAGGCAAGCCTCCGCAGACTGACCAAAAAATAGGCAACTGGCACGCTTAAATTGGGCAGGTCAAGGAGTCCACTAAAGATCGACAGCGTGAGTTCGGCATTTCGAGCAGCGGCCATTCGACCGCGACTTTGCTGGACAGACTGCGGCCTGCCAAGCTGGAAGACTTCAGCTCCCGCAATACCGGTCGTTGCCGTTGCTGTGCTTCCTCGTGTTTCGATGACAACTGCTTGCTAGGGACCGTGAAGTCAGCTCCCGGCCCCGACTGCCGGCAATCGCTGCGAAGCAGGCCAGGTCAGCCTCTAACTCGTCATTAAGCGCCGCTGCGTGCCGATCCAGACATCGGAGACGCCCATGTGTGCGCAGCTAGGACCAGCCCAAGCCGTAAGGGGCCTTGCGGGTGGGCGGGTAGACATGGTGTCTGGCCTTCACGCGTCAGACACAGCAACGACGTTTGGCCATCACACCGTTCGGCCCTCATGGCCGACGCACGAGGAGGAACACGCGGCCGCGGCGCAGTGCTGGGCAACAGGCGCGGATGGACATCAGACGCGCCGGCCGTGCAGCAGTGCTTATGTCCAATTTGGTTTGAGTCCTCTGACAGGGAGTGAGTCGAGAGCCAGTCTTCAGAGCGCGGCACCTCTGGCAGTCACCTAGTCAGCCAACCTGTCGGCTTAGGCATTGTTGCCGACCAAGAAGAAAACTATCAGTCTTCAATTTCAATTGAAATATATTTGTGATATCACAGATGGCATTTGTTGGCGTAAAAGATTACAGTTCATCCATGACATCATTGAAATCACAAGGAGTGGCAATGCCATTCACCAAACAAGACGTCAAAGCTGAACTCCGCGAGTTCATGTGTGGCTTCGCCCGGTCCGTCGAGCGGGTGTACGGAATGGATACCGGGGGTGCCCTGCTCGGCTTCCCCGGAAAGAAGGCTTGGGATGTGGCGCCCGAAAACGCCCAAATTGAAGAGTCCCCTCTGTGGGGAACAGTGATGAGCATGTACGACTATGGGATCGAAGGAATAGTGCCTTTCTCGCAAACGGAAGCCTTGGTGGACGGGCCCGAGGCGGATGTCGAGATGTTCTTCCTCGCGCTGGACACGGAGACCATGAGGCTGTACCTCAATGAAGATGAGGTACGGGTTCCAAGACTCTCTATGCGCACTGTGCAGACTGCAATTGCGCGCGTAGTGCTTGACGGCGGCGAGCGCTACACCACCCTCGAAGACCAGCAGATGGCAGGGTACCTGTCGATCTACGAAGTGGCGTTGCTGGCAGACATAGACGAGCGCAGCGTCCGCAATGCCGCCAACCCGAAGTTGCCCGAACCGTTGATCACAAAGAGCTTCGGGCGACGCACCCTCGTAGACATCCACGACGCCCGCCGTTGGTTGCTTGGACGCAAGGGCTATGTGCCGACAAAGCACTTCACACCTCCAGTTCGGCCCGAGACCGGTGAATTGACGGAGATCTCGCTGCCTTCCGACGTTCGGGCAAGGTTCGAGTCCCTCGCTTCGCAAGCCAACGTGTCGAGTTGGGACCTGCTAACCCAGTTGCTCGATCGCCACGAGCGGGAAATGGCCGGCAAGGAGGGCAACCAATGAGCCCCAAGGACATGCGCAACCTCGCATGGCGGCATGAATTCGACCGCCTGGACGATATGGTTGGCGTCCGTTGGCATGGCCGAGAGCGTGCGCATCGTGTTGCGATATCCAGGTCGGGCGCCCAGCAACTGGCAGCGACTCCCATGATTGGGATGCGAGAGACTGATCGAAGCTGTGAGTTGCCGCCACAACCCCTCACGCGACACGCGGCGCACCGACTCAAGAACCGCGGTATCACTCCGCAGCGACACCTGCTCGTCACTAAGTTCGGCCGGGCTCAGAGGATGCACGGAGCCACGCGCTACGCACTCGACAAGCGGTCACGTCAACAGGTGCAGGAGACGCTTCCACCAGAGCAGCTTCGCCGACTAAAAGCCCTCGCCATCATCGCAGACGACGGCGCCGTCATCACTGCTGCCCACCGTACCCAGCGCCTGCGCCGGGACACCAAGCACTGACACGCTCAACATGAGCACACACACCAGCACCAGACACAACGCGATGCACGCCAACAACCTCTTCGCCCACTTCGCTCCGGCCATCCGTAGCTTCGACGGCGACGTCCATTCGCCAGCCCTTCGCATCGCGAGCGAGGGCAAGCTAGCCATGCAGTACGCGCCGTTCGAGTGGATCAACCCAGAGGCCAAGCTGATCATCGTCGGCATTACGCCGGGTGAGACTCAAGCCGCCAATGCGCTATGGGAGGCCTGCAGGCAGTTGCTGACCGGGGCTGACGAGCGCAGCACCAAGATAGCGGCGAAGAGGACCGGCGGCTTTTCCGGCAAGCTCCGCGCCAACTTGGTCGCTATGCTGGATCGGGTAGGACTGCCGCGGTGGGCCGGCATCTCCAGCGCATCGGAGCTCTTTGGAGCACAAGCCCATCTCCTGCAAACAGCATCGGTCCTTCCGTACCCGGTGTTTGTAGATGGAAAGCCGTACAACGGCGCCCCGTCACTGTTGCGCTCCCCGATGCTGCGTACGACGGTGCTAGAGGAATTCGTGCCGTTGCTTCGCGCGTTGCCTGAAGCGAAGGTGCTCGCGGTGGGAGACGTCCCCTGGGAAACAATGCATTGGCTTGCCAAGCAAGGCCTTGTGGAGACGCACCGCCTGCTCGGGTGTCTGCCTCATCCAAGCTCCGCTAGCCAGGAAAGGATCAACTACTTCCTGGGCATGAAGGCGGCAAGCGAGTTGTCAGTGAAAACCAATGGCGCCAAGTTGGACATGTTGCGCGCGCAGCTTCAGCAAGCGCTCCTTCTCGCTAGAACTATCTAGTTTCATTTGGCGCAAAACCACTCCATACGCAGTGGGAGTGTTGCAGATGAATTACCGGACGCGAACGTTCTACAACGCCCCCAAAAGAGCATTGATGGTGGGTCACTGGAAGGCAGGCTGGACTCTTCAGCAGATCGCGAAGCAAATTGATCGCGCGGGCGGGTCCGACCATCCACGGGCTCTCGTTGACTCGGGTCGAGCGGCAGTTTTAGGCTGAAAGGAGCCGTTCACCAACGACAGCTTCTTAGCTATCGCGATCGAAGGTAGTTGCCCAACAGTGCAATGCCCTCCGTGTAGCCGATCCGCAAGGCGCTCTGTAGCAGCGCGACGCTAGGGTTGGGGGCGCTGGCAAGCAGTCGATTGGCGGGCTCGACGAGATCACGCCGATTGATGGGCCACGACCTGCCAACTGCCATGCGGCATGACCTTAGCTGGGCCAGCCAAATGCATAGTGCTTCCAAGTCAACTTCTTGAACGCCGACTGAGCCATCGCACGCAATCAATTCAGAGCATTCGGCGGGGAACTCCCACGCTGCGTCATCCAAGGCACGCCAGGGTCGACTCGACGCGCCGCTTTCGCCTTGCTGCCTGAGAAATGAAGTGATCTCGCGGTATCGCTGATGCTTTCCGGGCTCTGCCGCGCCTGTGCATGCGCTGACTCGATCTGCAAGTGCTTTGGGGAGGAGCGCCAGAAGATCCTCCCATCTGTGATGAAAGCGCCAGCTGGACGAAACAACGACCTCTAGTTCAGGATGCTCGTTGAGAACATCAGTCAAGGCGCTCGTACGTGAGAAGAGATCCGGGTTCATCGCACCATTCGGATGAAGCACCCCATCGAAGTCAAGGAACAGCAATGGCTGGAGCGTCGGGTCCGATCGAACGAGAGGCCGGGCACGGGGCGCGTCTTTTGCTGACGCCGACACGGCTTGTCCGAATCGCTGCTTCGCGCTCACAGCAGTTGATCCCGCAGGTCGATCAGCGCCTGGGCGGCATTGCCTGTCCAGGTGAGCACGTTGCCATTCAGCGAGCCGAGCACGGGCTGAAGGTTGATCTCCAAGATCGGAACCCCCCGCTTGGCTGCGATGCTTGGCAACTGCGCCACGGGCTGCACAGTCCCAGACGTGCCAATGACTAGCAGCAGGTCGGCTTCCGCCACCACGCGTGTCGCCTCGCGCCAGGCCTGTTCCGGCAGAGGTTCGCCAAACCAAACCACACCCGGCCTCAGCTTTCCGCCACAGCGTCTGCATCGCGGCGGCTCCAGGCTTGCAGGTTGCGGGGCTTCGGCGCTGACAAGCTGGCGGTTGAACTCGCCAGGCCGCTTGCAGGCGAAGCAATGAGGCGCGAACAGGCTGCCATGCAGGTGTATGACACGGCTGCTCCCGGCTCGCTCATGTAGGTCGTCAACGTTCTGCGTGAGCACCGTCACTTCATATTGCCGCTCCAGATCGGCTATCGCCCGGTGGCCCGCATTCGGCGTTGCGGTCATCGCGGCATGACGACGTGACTCGTACCAGGCCCATACCTTTGCGGCGTCACGCCGCCACGCATCGGGCGTGGCGAACTCGCTGACGTCGTTGTCAGACCAGATTGCCTTTGTGCTGTCGCGAAATGGCGGGATGCCACTCTCGGCAGAAGCGCCGGCTCCCGTGAGCACGGCGATCCGCGCATCCTCAGCTTTCGAGCGTAGCCGCTCAATCAGGGCCTTAATTAGCTGTACGTTGATTGAATCGTCGTTCATGGCGGTGCTGGGGTCTCACTCAATGGAGCCATTCCGGACCAGGATGATCGGCACATTGCATCGGACCAGAGCAGTTCACTGAGCGGGCCAACAGGGCATGCGTCAGTGCGACACATCTCGTCGCACGGGATGGCATGTTGCCAAGCGAATGCGACCAAGCGTCAGAGACGGAGCAAGCCTTGTGCAGCAATGCCAGCGAATACTGCGATGAATTGCCGCCCGCCATTGCTCAATGGCGGAAGGCTCACCCAAGCAAGCAATGTCGCCAGTTCGGCCCATTGCCACTGGGCTGGACAGCGCCGGTACTGGACGCCTTGGAGGCGCTGGACCGCTTCGGCGCTGTGGTTCTGCTGTGCAAGATCAAGCTGGGATCGCTTCGCCTTCGCGTGCGGCCGGAGGACTTTGCGTCGCCTCTGCACGCTGCAGAGATCGCGGAAGCCATCAGGACGGCGCAGGCTGAGTGCCAAAGGCGCTGCACGCTATGTGGCCAGCCCCGGTCTTACCCCAGCGTGGACATCGACGGCGCGCGCTGTCGTATTTGCGTTGCCAGTTGATCGGTTTTATTGCGACACATTTGGTCGCACGCTCGCGCACCATCGAGCAATGCAAAGCCTGCAACGACCTTCATGTCTGCACGTGCCAGCGACGCTCAAGCTACTCAGCCTGGCTGCCACTTGCAAGGAGCCGCTGTCGAGCGTTCTCAGCCGGTTCCCGGCACTGCGTCGATGCGGCGCTTGGCATCACCTGTGGAACGCATCAGTCGCTGAGTTGCGGCGCGTTGGCGCAACCCGCGTCTGGGCATTGGCCGAATCGCCTGAGTCGGATCCGTTCGTGCGAGGTGATTCGCTGACGCTGGATGCCTTCGATGTCCTGCAACTGCGAAGCGATGAGTACGCCTGGAAAGATGAGGTCGCCGACATTGCCGACCTGAGCAGACACATCTTGTGCTGGTCGGATAAACGGCTTGCTTACTGGCACCGACTTGCGAACAAGGGTGTGCCGTCGCAGGGGGAGCGCCAAGCGTTCATGCAGTGGATCGCCCCCTTGGAGCGGCGACTGCGAGACGAGCTGATCATGGTCGTGTGGCGCCAGTCCCTGCAGGGCGAGATCCTGCCGTCGCCAGCATTCTCGACGGGCCATGCAATGACGATACCGTTGGTGCGATGGATCACGACTCCCAGGTCGCCACAAGCGCGCTCGCGGCGGCGAGAGATGTTCCGACAGGCGGGGGGGCTGGTCGCGTTGTGTTTGGCCTTGGTTCGGAGCGCCAAGGTTCGGGGGCAGGAGGCGCTTCGATTGCTTTCTCGCCTGTGTGGTCGAACCGGCCGCACGTCCAGGCGCCAGATCGCCAGTGTCCTTGCGCCGACGCTTGGCTTACCACGCTGGGTCGTTCGTCGTGTGATGCACCTGGAGTGGTGTGCAGAGACAGGCCCGGCCGATGACCTGCTGGAGGCGCTGCAGCGGCTGAGCCTCCAACTGCCTGCTGCAGCATGGCCGCGAGACACCTCAAGCTTGAACCACGTCCTGCGTTGCATGAAGGCCGTGAACGGCATGCTGTGCTTCGGCCTGTTTGACTGCGAGACTTGGCCCTCGGATCAGCCCTTGCCTGTCCGTGTTCAGCGCTGGCTGCTGCGCGAGCTGCGCGTTTGTCATGGCGGTGACTGGGGGAGGTTCGCTGAGGCGCTCGAAGCGCAGGAGCCGCGCTATCAAGTGCTGGTCTGGATGCTGCCCGACTTAGCCCACCAGTGGTGGCATGTGTACTGGGACCAACCTGACGACATGGAACGCATCAGTGCGCCCTGGCGGGTAGCGTCACCAGAATGGTGGTTTCAGCGACTGCCACAGTGGTGGGCCAAGATTACCGCTCGCAACGATGCCCATCGAGGCTTGCGTTGGCGGCCGATGTTTATCGGGGGACGCCCATACGGCCGCAGACGGGTGCACTGCTTGCACACCGTGAGCAGCGTGAGGCGGCTGCTGAATCGGCATGGCCTCCTGCACCTGATGCCATGGACCGGCCCCAGCCTCATCGCGCGTGCGCAATGGCTGTTGTTCGAGGATGACACCAGCAAGAAGCCGCGCTCACTGGCGCTTCTCCATGCGACCACCCGGCGCGGCGTGCTGCTCGTTGAGCAGATCGTGCATGTATCGCTTGAAGGCAAAGAGGCGCCGATGCCGGACTGCTCCCAGTCACTGCAACTGGTGTGGAAGCAGTGGGAGGACTGTCACTGGGGCGTCCTGGCGCGGGTCGAAAATGAGGAAGTATTGAAGGAGGATGAGGAAATGTGCACGGCCATCGAAAAGACGAGAGTCAGGCTGTGGATAAGTGCTGCCAATACTGTCTGCGTCTTATGAACTGACTCGGGGAGAGCATGAAAGCGAACGTTGCCGCGGCAGAAGCCATAGATGAACTCTTGGGCACGTACATTTCCAATCCGCTATTGCTGTTGAGAGAACAGGCTTGGCAGGGACGCCTAATTTCCTTGATTCAAGGCAAGCTGACCAGAAAGATGTCAATGGCGACAGTAAAGCCTTTGAGCCCGAAGATGCCAAAGGGCTTCAGTCATGTGCGAAGCGGCGATATGGAGCGGACTCAGCCTGAGGTTGGTTGCAGCAGCGTGCTCGGCCCGAGGCAAGCCATCGATGTCGTTGTACTTGGCGCTCGGGTAAATCTGACTTGCTACCCGCATGGGCCACAAGACATCGTTCGTACGCTAGATGTTCTTGACCTTGAAGTGGCCATTGAAATCAAGAGTTCGCCCTCTAGGAATGCGGGTCAGAGAAGCGCGTACCTTGCCGATATCCATAAGCTGAACCTAATAAAGACGAGTAATCCGAATGTCGAGTGTCACTTCGTTCTGCTTGATACCAGTGAGGATGTGAAGGACGTTGGGTATCAAGTTCCCCAGACCTGGTCGGCAGGGACACCAGCGACTGCCTCTCTTGCGAAGCGGGGCCGCAGGACGGGCGTTTGGGTGTGGACTGTTAGCGACTTTGGTGGTGGATATCAGGTATCGGTTAGTCATCATCCTTGAGTGGAACTGTTATGCCGGCTAAGAGCAGTTCACAGTCACTGAGTCGACTTGTTGAACTGCTGAGTGCAATTCCATCGGGACAATTGACGTCGCCAGCTGAGCTCCAAGTCGAGTTGGCCCGTCGAGGGCTGACCGTGGACACTCGCACTGTTCAACGCGACCTCAGGTTGCTGCAGCGACACTTCGCATTGGAATGCGACGAACGCAGCAAACCTCATGGCTGGCGTTGGCGCTCAGCCAGCGCACGTGACTCGGTGCTAGGCATGTCCACGCCAGAAGCACTGGGCTTGGTATTGCTCGAAAAGCACCTTCAGCTGGCCTTGCCCGCCACCTGGAGCGCCAGCCTCAATGAACTGTTTACGCAGGCCCGCGGCACGTTGGACAAGCTGGGGCCGCTCAGCGGTGCCAAGCATTGGCCCGGCAAGGTCCATGTTGTGGCGCCGGGTCTGAGTACGCTTGCGCCGCGGCTGCCTCCCGTCAGCGTGCTCGCCGAATTGTCGGAAGCACTTCTGAGCGATCGGCAGCTGCGGCTTGACTACCGCAAGGCTGGAAGTTCGGGAACAGCGCCGTACCTCGTTCACCCGTTGGGCTTGCTCTTGCGCGGTCAGGCGGTTTACCTAGTAGCCCTGAGTGACGCCGATCGATCAGGCGCAGCGCGTCACTTCGCGCTGCACAGGATCGAGTCCGCGAGCATGCTCCCCAAGGCGAGCGCCGTGCCGCCAGGTGTCGATATGGCAAGTGCCATGGCGCAAAGCGCTGGCCAGTTTGGCGCCGGGCAGGAAGAAGAGGCCATCGACCTGTGCCTGCATTGCGATGCTGTGTTGGCGGGATTGCTGGAAGAGTCGCCCTTGTCTGCGGATCAGTGCTCCACACCGCTTGCTGACGGGCGCTACGAGATTACAGCGCACCTGCGCCCGAGTTGGGAGTTGCGTTGGTGGCTGCTGGCGCACATCGCCGAGCTTGAGGTGGTAGCGCCGAGCTCGCTTCGCGACGAGATGCGGCGAACGCTCGAGACAGCCGCTGCGCGGCATCAGGCCCGGACCTCAACCTAGGCTGCTCGGCCGCAGCATGGAGCCCATCATTCATGGCGACCCATCGATATCTGACCAAGAGCCGCTTCAAGCTGGCCACCGAATGCGCGACAAAGCTTCACTACACAGGGGATCCTGCCTACTTCAATGCACGGACGGAAGACAGCTTCCTGGCTGCCCTGGCCGAAGGCGGCTTCCAGGTCGGTGCGCTGGCCTGCTTGATGGTGCCGGGCGGAACCATGATCGATGCCGAGAGCGCGGACGAACAGCTGGCGCGAACGCACGAGCTGCTGAAGCAAGAGAACGTGGTGATCTACGAGGCCACACTGGTTCACGAAGGCAAGCTGGTTCGTGTCGACATCCTGCGAAAACAGGGCAGTATGGTTGATCTCATCGAGGTTAAGGCCAAGAGCTACAGCGCTTCGAAAGACGGCGACTTTCACGCGGCCAAGGGTGGCATCAAGAGCGCCTGGTTGCCGTACCTGCTCGACGTGGCCTTTCAGCAGCACGTGGTGAGCAGTGCGTTGCCGGATCTTGAAGTCAGGCCCTGGCTGATGCTGGCAGACAAGGAAGCCGCTGCAACCGTCGATGGCCTTGGCCAGGCGTTCAAGGTCAGGCGCGTTGGGAGAGGGGTTGCCGTCGACATCTCGCCCGGCACGGCTGAGCGCTTGGGTGCACCTCTGCTTTGCCAGATTCCGGTGGCCTCGCAAGTGGCCGAGATCCAAGCTGGAACGCTTCAGGTCGGGCATCAAGAGCTGCCATTCCCTCTGGCCATCGATCTATTGGCAAGGGCAGGGCGCGGGGAAGTCCGCGTGCCAGGCATCCCAGGCATTGCCTGTGCGCAATGCGAGTTCAAGACGGCGCAGGTTCCCGTGAGTGGCGAGTTGCGGAGCGGATTCCACGAATGTTGGGCAGTTGCGCTGGGATGGACGCGCCACGACTTCGAAGCCCCTCTGGTGCTTCACCTTTGGAACAGCCGACGCAAGGGCAAGTGGCTTGCAGAGGGACGGTACAAGCTCAGTCAGTTGACCGAGGAGGATCTTGGCCTCGTCAATGCAGAGCCCGGCATTGAAGGACTCAGCATGGCGCAGCGGCAATGGATGCAGTGCATCGACCATCCGCTCTGGATCGACGCCGCTGGCTTGCGGCGAGAAATGAGCACCTGGCGCTACCCGCTGAACTTCGTAGACTTCGAGACGGCCATGGTCCCGATCCCATATCAGGCCGGTCGGCGGCCATATGAGGTCATTGCCTTTCAGTTCAGCCATCACGTGATGCATGACGATGGTCGCGTGCATCACCAGACGCAGTTTCTTGAAGCCCGCCCCGGCGTTGATCCCACGCGGTCGTTTCTGCGCGCCCTGAAGGCGGCGCTGGATGCGAATACGGGCACCGTGTTCAGGTGGAGCCATCACGAGAACAACGTGCTCAGCAGTTTGCGCGATCGGCTCATCGAAGATGGCTTGCCGGGAGATCAGGATCTCGTCGCATTCATCGAACTCGTCACACACCAATCGGGTGGCGTTGCCGGCGCTCGCAATATGGTCGACCTCTGCGAACTATCGCAGCGCCACTTCTACGCTCCAGGAACGCGGGGAAGCAGTTCGCTCAAGAAGGTGCTTCCCGCGCTGATGCGCAACAGCCAGTTTCTGCGGCAAACCTACAGCCAGGCGGTGTATGGCACGACAGCGATGCCCAGCCTTAATCTGAAGGAGCCCGTCGCCTGGTGGGTCCCCGATGCGCAGGGCCAGCCACTGGATCCATATGGCCTGCTACCCGCTGTGTTTGCCGATCTCTCGGAGGAGCAGCAGGCGGAACTGGGCGATGAGACGCAGAGTGGTTTGAAGGATGGTGGTGCAGCAATGGCTGCCTACGCGCGACTGCAGCAAGAAGAACTGGCACCGGCGATAAGTGAGGCGATCGAACAGGCATTGCTGAGGTACTGCGAGTTGGACACTCTGGCAATGGTCATGGCTGTTCAGGCTTGGCGGTTCGACAGCGAGCGCATAGACGAAGAAGCTTGATAAGCGAGGGTTGGCCGTACTGACCCCAAGCAATGAGCTCATACCAGCATTGCAAGGGTGAAGACGCTCCGCGCGCTGCGCGTCGCTTCGCCCATTTGAGAGGTGAAAGGCTGCTTTCTGGCGCCTAGTTCAGCAAAGTGAAGGACTGCATCCGCTGCAATGCAGTCGGTAGAGTTCGACCGATGTTCTTCCCAGCGACTCATGGAACCTAGGAAACCCGGAGCGATTCAAGTGCCGAGGGGCAGATGAACTTGAAGCCGTTGTGGGTAAGCTCTGCTACCCCACAACACAAAGCATGAACTTCAAATCCGCCTGCGAACTCGCTCGAGAAAGGCGTCTTTGGAGCGCATCCAGAGCCTGACGTGAGGTGGCGCGCGCAACCGCCTTCCAATAACTGCACATTTCGAGATGGGCTGACGACATGGCAACGACTATTGCTTCACTACATCTATTCGCGGTTTTAGGCATTGCCCTACTCACCAAGAGTCGGCTATTGACCTGGCTGACGGCACTGGGTGTCTTGTTCTTTGCTTTCGCTGCTGGGAAACCGAGCTACGCCATTTTGGATGCGATCTCAACTTTGATGGGGCTGGGCATGGGCCTGCTCCTCATCGGGAAAGAGCCTCTGCCCAAGAGGACATTGCTGAGCGCGCGCACGCCGGCAAAGGAGGCTTCAGCGAACAAAGCTGCGGCTACAGCGCCAAGTGCTAATCGCCACAGAGCACCTGCCGCAGGCACTGTTCCAATGCGGAGCGGCCCAGCCAAGGAATTTCAACTGCACGCCAAATCGCAGAGCGGCATTGGGCGGTGGATTCTCCTAGTGCTCATCCTCTGTGCCGCCGCTTGGGGGTTCTACATCTAACGCTCAATTCAGGCAGGTTCGACCGCCTCTGGAACGCTAGGGAAGCTCTGCACAAGTCAACACGGTCCGCGATCGCACGGACTCTCGCGACTACGGCGTTGCACCTTTAGCTTAGGCCATTGGCAGTTAACTGCGCCTTGCATCCCATACCGGTCCTCACGACCCGGCCTCGTACCGCTTTGTTCAGAGCCTTCTTTGCTAGTGGAAATTCCGTCTACCTTGACGCCACGATGGGGTTTGTCTAAGTGATGCTCCATTGCCTGAAGACGGGCGCCTGCTTTATCTGACACGTCTGGCCTTGCGACCAGGCGCAACGGGTGCTTCAACGCCGGCACTGGCTTCTGCCCAAAGTACTTGCACACCTCGCGGCGCAGACCAATCGTCAATTGGAAGCAGAACGACAGAGTTAGCCTCACACAAGGTCCCCTTTTGGTCTGCACTTGCTGTCCAGGTCAGAAAAAAGTTGTCCGTGGTACGACACCGAAGGGCACATCCAGGACTCACGGCCGCTGTTCTCCGTTCCGCAAACTAGCGTGCGTCCTGCGGTCACGCGGGCCCACGATCGGCTAGTGCCAGTCAGCGTAATTTCAGATCGCTTAGTCAAATCGTTGCGGTGGCGGGCAGCAATCGCAGCATAGCTGGCGTCCATTTTCAGCGTCTCCTGCCCAGCACACTATTCTGGCCAAACCTACGCTTGGAAAGCCCTCTAGACCTTTTTCCGAGCCCGCCAACCGCCAGACGGCACACGGATCAGGTTGAGCACGTTTCCGGCCAGGATCAAGCCAACGCCCACCGCCGTGAAGAGGTCCACCCGTTCCGAGTAGACGAGCCAGCCCACGAGCGCGGTCAGCGGAACTCGCAGGAAGTCCATGGGCACGACAACTGTTGCGTCCGCATGCTGCATCGCCCTGGCGAAGCAGTAGTGTGAGTAGGTCCCGCAGAAAGCCACCACTACCACCCATCCCCAGGTGGACAGCGATGGCCATTGCCAGACCATGAGGGCCGGAACGAACCCAATCGCACTCTGCACCACCAGCATCCAGAAGCTGATAACCACGGCCGCTTCGGTGCGGGTGAGTGACTTCACCAACACGATCGACACCGCGAACCCCAGCGCAGAAGCCAGCGCGACCAACTGACCGGCATCGATTTGACCCGCTTGTGGTCGAACAATCACCGCCACACCCACCAAACCCAGCAGCACAGCGAACCATTTCCGACCGCTCATGCGTTCGCCCAGAAAGGCCACCGCCAGGGCAGCCGACCAGATCGGCATGGTGAACTCGATCGACACCACCTGAGCGAGCGGGATCAAGGTCAAGGCCACGAACCATCCGTACTGCGCTGCATAGTGGACTGCGTTGCGCAGCACATGCTGCGGCAGCCGACCAGTCTTCATTGCAGTCAGTCCACCCGCCGCGCGCACCAGCGGCCAGAGCATCGCCAAGCCAAGGGTGGATCGCAGCAGCATGATCTGGAACACCGACAACTCGCGCGACGCCTCGCGACCCGCAACAGCGATCACGACCATCAGAGTCAGCCACCCGGCCATCCAGCCGGCGGCGCGAGAGATCGAAACATTGGGGGCAGTTTGCATCGCCCAAAGGGTAGCTCACCCGGCCTGAGCCGGCCGCTGGTCAAGGCAATCCAGAGCGTCGAGCGGCATCGAACGGCCGATGGTCCGCCTCCGGCAATCACCGCTCGATCTCAGACACCGACCTCTCCCTGGCAAGGACCGGGCTAACGTCGCGCTCACGCGGGCGCGTCGGCACTTCGCGCGCCTTCTGCCGTCGATACTCCTTCACGAAAGCACTGTCGCGCACAAAGCTGCGGATGTGCTGCGCCAGCTCACGATCCCCGGCCTGGTCTGATGCGTCGAGTGCCTCCACGATGCGAGCCCAGGCCAGCAGCGCGCCGGTGCGGTTGCGTCGGTAGGCATCGCCTGACCTCGCCGGGTCGGCGTCATGGCGCAGGCGCCCCTCCTCCCGGGCTTTGCGTTGCCACAGGTTCTCATAGCGACGGCCCTCCCCTCGCGTGGCCTGGCGCGTGGCTTCAGCCTCAACGCCATAGCCCCGCAGCCGCTCAGCGAAGGACTCACGCCAGCGCTGCAGGTCAGCCTTGCGCGGATTCAGGCGCTGGCCGTTCATGGACTCGGCCCTTACGCTCAAGTGCACGTGCGGGTTCTCCTGGTGCTCGTGCAGCACCATCACATAGCGATGGTCCTTCAGCTCGATCTGGGCGAACTCGCGGGCAGACCGCAAGACGATTTGCGCATCAGTGCCACGTGGCATCGACAGCATCAGATTGAAGGCCTCGCGCCGGGGGCTGGTCTCGCCGATCAATGAGCCGCCCAGGCGCCATTGCTCTGCCAGGTCGTGCAGCGCTTCCTTGTCTTGATGGATGACGCCGCGGTCGTCCTCGAAGGCAAGACGCCCGTTCTTGCTGATATAGCGGAAATGGGCCGCGATAGCGCCCATGCCGCGCCCTCCCCCGGTGACCTTGACCATGACCTGCGGGGCTCGCCTGGCGACGGTGGATGCGATGCGCCTGCGGATGACGGCGGCCTGGCGACGCATCAGCGTATCCAGTCGCGGCTGAGGCGCCACACTGACCCTGCGATTGCCGGGATAGAACAAGCGCTCACCCCATTGCACCAGCACGCCATCGACCGTAGAGCCCAGGTTCATGTGCGCCCTGCCGTTCGACTACTACAAGGGATCGGAAGCAGCTGCGCGCCGCGAAGGCGCAATTGCTGCCATCAACGGCGCAACTGCAACAAGATGCAGGTGCACCGCATCGGACACCTCAGCCACGGCGGTCTTGCACGCAGCCGCATCGGGCAGCGAGGCCTGGCGCATGGCCCGCAGGAGCGCATGCAGGTCGCTGGACAAAGCCGCAAGCATGGCGGTGGATCGCACGAGTGCAAGCCGGTTTTCATGCTGGTCAAGTGCCACAGGGGCAGGCGGCTGACCATCAAGCAACCGCACCACGTAGATTCCTTGAGAAAGCTCAGCTGCACGCGCTGCGTATGCCAGCTCAACAGCGTAGCGCGCAGGCATGCGCAAGGTCACCTTGGTGATGGCGTCATTCGACCGAGGCGGAACAGTACCAGCAACATTCGATTGGTCAACGAAAGTACGAGCATGCATCCATTCGCCGAGGATCTTTCTCACCAAGGCTGACACCGGCATTTGCATGGACTGCGCGAGTGCATTCAACGCCGCACCATGACCACGCAGATCAATGCTCACGCGCTCACGACGACCTGTCGAGCGACACGCATCGTCGGCAGCGGGGAGGGTCCTGGTCGCTTTGGCCATGAGCACCAATGTGCATCGGCTTCAGGTCAGGCCGCGAGATGGGTTTTCGCTCAAATTCAGCGATGCCAAGCTCAGCCGAAAGGGAAATCCAGGGGCCGGAAAACTACGGCGGATCACGCGGAGGGCAATCGACCCAAAACTGGCACCAGACTGGCACCAGAAAAAAATAGTTCGGGAAAGTGAGTGAGCACTATTGCGTAAACCCTTTTAAAACTGGTAGGCCGTACAGGACTTGAACCTGTGACCAAAGGATTATGAGTCCTCTGCTCTAACCAACTGAGCTAACGGCCCCCTGAGGGTTGCTGCCGGCATTGCACCGGGCGGGGCGCATTGTATCGGTGGGGCACTGGCGCCTGGACCCAGGGCTTGAATCAGCGATCAGCGTCGCTGTTAGTGCGCCATGCAGCTGACTCGCCTGCCGGCCGCCTCACTTCTGCGACAGCACATTGCTGACCATGCGGGAGGTGATGTCGACGATCTGGATCATGCGGTCGTAGGCCATGCGGGTGGGGCCGATCACGCCCAGCGTGCCGACCACCTGGCCGTCGATCTCATACGGCGCGGAGACGATGGACAGTTCTTCAAACGGCACCACCTGGCTCTCGCCGCCGATGTAGATGCGCACGCCTTCGGCGCGGCTGGAGACGTCCAGCAGGCGCATCAGCTGGGTCTTCTGCTCGAACAGGTCGAACAGGCGGCGCAGGCTGCCCATGTCGTGGCTGAAGTCCTGCACGGTCAGCAGATTGCGCTCGCCGGAGATGACGACGCGCTCTTCTTCCTGCTCCATCGCCTCGGTGCCCACCTTGACGGCGGTGTTCATCAGCTCGGCAATCTCGCCGCGCAGCACATCCACCTCGCTCTTCAGCCGCTCGCGCACCGCCTCCAGCGAGAGGCCGGCATAGCTGGCGTTGAGCCGATTGCTGGCCTCGGCCAGTTCGGACTGGCTGAAATCCTGTGCGGTGAAGACCACGCGGTTCTGCACATCGCCATCCGGCGACACCATGATCACCAGCACGCGGCGATCACCCAGGCGCAGGAACTCGATGTGGTGGAACACGCTGGGCTTGCGCGGTGCTGTGACCACGCCGACAAAGCTGGACAGGCTGGACAGCAGATGCGCCGCGCTGGCAATCACGCGCTGCGGCTGGTCGGGCTGCAGCTGGGTTTCCAGCGTCTCGATGGGCCGAGTCTCGGCGCCGATGATGCCGGGCTGCGCCGTCAGCATGGTATCGACGAAGAGCCGGTAGCCGCGCGCCGTCGGAATGCGGCCTGCACTGGTGTGCGGGCTGGCGATCAGGCCCAGTTCTTCCAGATCGGCCATCACATTGCGTATGGTCGCGGGCGACAGCTCCAGGCCCGAGGCCTTGGAGAGCGTGCGCGAACCCACAGGCTGACCGTCCGCGATATAGCGTTCGACCAGGGTTTTCAGCAGTGATTTGGAGCGCTCGTCGAGCATGTTTTTCATTGTACGGACACAAGGCCTCACCACACGGAGCCGTCATATCGCTGTGGTGTAATTCTTCGCATGGCCCCCAAGCGTTTCCAACATGTGGCGATCGTCGGCAAGCATCAGGCGCGCGGCATTCGTCCCCTGCTTGAAGAGATCATCGACTTCATCACCCGGCAGGGGCTGGATGTCTCGCTGGAGCGAGACACCGCACTGAACACCGGCATCTCATCCTACGACGCCCTCACCCCGGCCGAGCTGGGCCGGCGCTGCGATCTGGCCGTCGTGGTGGGCGGCGACGGCACCATGCTGGGCTTTGCCCGCGAGATGGCCAAGCATGGCATGCCGCTGGTGGGCATCAACCAGGGCCGGCTGGGCTTCATCACCGACATCCCCATCGAGCGCTACCGCGAAGCGCTGGGACCCATCCTGGCCGGTGACTGCGAGATGGAGCACCGCCCGATGCTGGAGGGCGAGGTCTGGCGTGACGGCCACAGCATCTTCGAGGGCCTGGCACTCAACGATGTGGTGGTCAGCCGCGGCGCCACGGCATCGATGGTCGAACTGAAGGTGGATGTGGGCGACGAGTTCGTGGCCAATATGCGGGCGGACGGCGTGATCGTGGCCTCGCCCACCGGCTCTTCGGCCTATGCGCTGTCGGCCGGCGGGCCGCTGCTGCACCCGAGCATTGCCGGCCTGGTGCTGGTGCCGATTGCTTCGCACACCCTCTCCAACCGCCCCATCGTGCTGCCGGATTCGGGCGAGGTGCGCATGGAGATCGTGGCCGGCCGTGATGCCAGCGTGAACTTCGACATGCAGAGCCTGGCCAGCCTGCTGCACGGCGACCGCATCACCGTGCGCCGCTCCAGCCACAAGATCTGCTTCGTGCACCCCAAGGGCTGGAGTTACTACGCCACGCTGCGGCGCAAGCTGCGCTGGTATGAAGGGGTGGTGTAAGTGATGAGCCCCCACGCGCCAGCGCTGCGCCTTGTCACTGCCCCCCAAGGGGGCGCGGCCCTTTCTTGGGGCGGCCCGGCGAAAGGACCAAGATGCTTCGCCGCCTGAGCCTGCGCGACTTCGTCATCGTGCCCACGCTGGAGCTGGACTTCGTCGCAGGCTTCTCGGCGCTGACTGGTGAGACAGGCGCGGGCAAGTCCATCCTGATCGATGCCCTGCAACTGGTGCTGGGCGGACGCGGCGATGCCGGTGTGGTGCGCGAAGGCGCGCCGCGTGCCGAAATCAGCGCCGAGTTTGATCGCCCCGCACATCTGCGCGCCTGGCTGGACGAAGCCGGCTTCGACACCGACAGCGACAGCCTGCTGCTGCGCCGCCTGATCGACGCACAGGGCAAGAGCCGCGCCTGGATCAATGGCAGCGCGGCCACCGTGGCGCAGCTGCGTGAGCTGGCCGACAGCCTGCTGGACATCCACGGCCAGCACGCCTGGCAAGGCCTGACCCGCGCGCCCGCCGTGCGCGCACTTCTCGATGCTTTTGCCGGCCTGGACGGCAAGCCGCTGACACTTGCCTATGGCGCATGGAAGCAGGCCAGCGACAAGCTCGAAGCGGCGCAGACGCGTGCCGATGAGCTGAGCCGCGAGCGCGAAAGGCTGGCCTGGCAGATCGACGAGCTGAACAAGCTCTCGCCCGGCGCCGACGAGTGGGAAGAACTGAACGCCGAGCATCAGCGGCTGTCGCATGCGGCCTCGCTGATGAATGGCGCAAGGCTGGCGCTGGAGACCCTGTCTGAAGCCGAAATCAGCGCCGAAAGCCTGAGCGATCAGGCGCTGGACGCCTTGCAGGATGTGGTCGAGTACGACGCCCGCCTGGCCCCAGCGGTTGAGGCACTGCAAGGCGCACAAACGCAGCTGCGCGATGCGGCGCACACGCTGGCCTCTTATCTGAACAGCGCCGAGCTGGAGCCCGAGCGCCTGCAGGAGCTGGACGAGCGCCTGTCCGCCTGGATGACGCTGGCGCGGCGCTACCGCCGCCCCGGCGCCGAGCTGCCGGCCCTGCTGGTGCAGTGGAAAGACGAGTTGCGCGCCCTGGATGAAGCCAGCGATCTGGCCTTGCTGCAGCGCGCGCAGGCCGAAGCCCTGGCCGCCTATCAGCGCGAGGCCAAGCGCATCAGCCTGGCACGCACCGAGGCCGCGCCGCGCCTGGCCGCTGCCGTCACGCAGGCGATGCAGCAGCTGGGCATGGCTGGCGGTGCCTTCGAGGTGAGTCTGCTCAAGCAGGAGCAGCCGCAGAGCTTCGGCCTGGAAAGCGCTGAGTTTCTGGTGGCGGGCCATGCCGGAAGCACGCCGCGGCCGCTGGGCAAGGTGGCTTCGGGCGGCGAGCTGTCGCGCATCGCCCTGGCGATTGCCGTCACCACCTGTCAATTCGATCCGCACAGTGCCGGCACGCTGATCTTTGACGAGATCGACGCCGGCGTCGGCGGCGCGGTGGCCGAGACCGTGGGCCGGCTGATGAAGCAGCTGGGACGCTCGTCCCAAGTGCTGGCGGTGACCCACCTGCCCCAGGTGGCGGCCTGCGCCGATCAGCATTACGTGGTCTCGAAAGCGCTGCGCGATGGCGTGACCGCCAGCGATGTGCGGCCCGTGTCGGGCGAGGCGCGAGTCAACGAGATTGCCCGCATGCTGGGCGGCGAGCGCCTGTCGTCGGCCAGCCTGGCGCATGCGCAGGAAATGCTTCATCAACAAACATCCACCGAAGCCGCAGCCCGCGGCAAGAAAGCCAAGACATGAGCGAGCCAGCACCCGCCGCAGCGGCCCAGCAAAGCGATGTGGTGCTTGTCACCGGCGTCTCCGGCGGCGGCAAGTCGGTCACCATGCATGCCTTGGAAGACGCGGGCTTCTTCTGCGTGGACAACCTGCCGCCCGAGCTGCTCGTCGATTTCCTGACCCTGGAGAAGCAGCGCGGCAAGCGGCGCGTCGCGATTGCCGTGGATGTGCGCAGCGCCGGCTCGCTGCCGCACCTGCTGCCGCTGATCAAGCAGCTGCGCAGCGAGGGCGTGCGCGTGCGCTCGATCTTTCTGGACGCGGACACCAATGCGCTGATGCGGCGCTTCTCGGAGACGCGCCGCCCCCACCCGCTGCGCAATGACATCAAGGACGACGGCCAGGACGAGCATCGCGCGCTGCTTGACGCCATCGAGCTGGAGCGCGAGCTGCTGTCAGCGCTGCGCGTCGAATCCACCGTGATCGACACCAGCCTGCTGCGCCCGGCGCAGCTGCGCGCCTGGGTGCGCGATCTGGTGGTGGTGGACGGCAACTCGCTGACCCTGGTGTTCGAGTCCTTCGCCTTCAAGCATGGCGTACCCAGCGATGCCGATTTCGTCTTCGATGTGCGCGTGCTGCCCAATCCCTATTACGACCGCGACCTGCGGCCGCTGACCGGCCGCGATGCGCCGGTGGCCGACTTTCTGCAGGCCCAGCCCGAGGTCAATCTGATGCTGGGCCAGATCAGCGGCTTCATGCGCCAGTGGCTGCCGGCCTTTGCCGCTGACCATCGCAGTTACCTGACCGTGGCCATCGGCTGCACTGGCGGCCAGCACCGCTCGGTCTATCTGGTCGAGACGCTGGCGCGCCAGTTCTCAAGCCATGGCCATGTGCTGAAGCGGCACCGCGAGCTGGACGCCAAGTAGGCGCCACCGGCCTCAGGCGCTGTTCTGGGCGCTGCTGTCCTCCTGGCTGGACATCAGCACCAGCGCGACAACCGAGACGATCGGGAACAGCAGCACCATGCCTACCACCCAGGGCCAAACGGCGCGGCCATCGCGCGCGATCGCCAGGCCCATATAGGTCCAGTGCGCGATCAGACTGATCGCCAGGCCGATGCCATACATCGCGCCACGCGCAGCCGATGCCGATTCCTCATCGGCGCCAGACACCAGCATCCACAGGCAGACGAAGCCAACGCCCGCTGCGATCAGGGCGGATTCCACGGCTTTGCGCACGGGTGCTTTCATAGTGAGTTCCTTGCAAGAGGCGGCAGAGCATAAGCCAGCCTGAGGCTCATGCCAAAAGACGCTTCAGTGGCGCGGGCAGCGCATAGCTGGCCAGCTCCTCCCGGGCCACCCAGCGACCTTCGCCCGTTCCTGCTGCGGCGCCCAGCGCAGCGCGGCGCGGGTGCAGCACCCAGTCGAAGTGGGTCAGCGCATGCTCGATGCGCGGCATCACTTCCAGCTCACCCTGCGCGCCCATGCTGAGCGCCTGTGCGGCCAGCGCTGCCTCGTCATCGAAGACCGGCAAGGTCCACAGCCCGGCCCAGACGCCGCGCTCCGGCCGCTGCTCCAGCCAGATGCGGCCGCCATGCTCCAGCCACAGCCACCAGTTCTCGCGGCGGCCGCGTTTGAGCTTGCGCGTCTTGATCGGATAGGCCGTCGGCTCGCCGCCGGCACGTGCGCGGCACAAATCGCTGACGGGGCACAGCAGACATTGCGGCGAGCGCGCGGTGCACAGCGTCGCGCCCAGGTCCATCAGGCCCTGGGTGTAGGCCGCCATGTCGGCCGCCGGCTCGGGCAGCAAGGCATCGGCCAGCTGCCACAGGCGTTTTTCCTGCGCGCTGCTGGCCAGGTCGCCGTCGAAGGCCAGCAAGCGGCCGAGCACGCGCTTGACGTTGCCATCGAGGATGGACACCCGCTCGTCGAAACAGAAGGCGGCAATCGCTGCCGCGGTGGAGCGGCCGATGCCGGGCAGCTCTGTCAGCAGCGCGGCACTGCGCGGAAATTCGCCGCCATGGTGCTCGCACACGGCCTGGGCGCAGCGGTGCAGATTGCGCGCGCGGCTGTAGTAGCCCAGGCCCTGCCACATCGCCAGCACCTCGTCGAGCTGCGTCGCCGCCAGCGCCGACACATCCGGGAAGCGTTCGAGGAAGCGCTGGTAGTAGCCCAGCACGGTGCTGACCTGGGTCTGCTGCAGCATGATCTCGGACAGCCACACGCGGTAAGGATCGCGTGTGCGCTGCCAAGGCAATGCATGGCGCCCATGCTGGCGCTGCCAGGCCACCAGCAGGGCCGGAAAATCCATGGGCAGCGCGGAGATCAACTCCGCCTCTATCTCTTTTGGCATGTGGGGCAGAAGAAGGTGGAGCGTTGGCCTTGCACGATGCGCCGGATCTTCGTGCCGCAGACGCGGCAAGGTTCGCCCTCGCGGCCGTAGACCTGGGCCTGCATCTGAAAGCTGCCGGCCACGCCGTGGGCATCCTTGAAATCGCGCAAGGTGGTGCCGCCAGCAGCCAGCGCGGCGCCCAGCACCTCGCGCAAGGCCTTGGCGAGCCGCTCGCAGCGCGGGCCGCTGATCTTCTGGGCGGATGTGCGGGGGTCGATGCCCGCCAGGAACAAGGACTCGCAGGCGTAGATATTGCCGGCGCCCACCACGATGTCGCCCGCCAGCAAGGCCTGCTTGATGGCCACCCGGCGTCCGGACAGGCCCAGCTTGAGGGGCCGGCCGTCGAAGCGCGGATCGAAAGGCTCCAGCCCCAGCCCGGCAAGCAGCTTGGCAGCCGGCTCACTTTCCAGGCCCGGCGACCAAACGACGGCACCGAAGCGCCGCGGATCGTTGAGCCGCAGCTCGCCTCGATCGGTGAGCAGATCGAAATGGTCGTGCGGCCCGGGCGGCGGCTGATGCTCGCGAAAGGCCAGCGAGCCTGACATGCCCAGGTGCAGCAAGAGCCCGCCACTGTCCTCAGGCAATGGAGCGAGCAGCGGCAGCCAGATGTATTTGCCACGGCGGCTGACCGGGCCGACGCGCAAGCCGACCAGGCGCGCAGCGTCAACGCCCAGTGGCCAGCGCAAGGGCTTGCCGAGGCGCAGCGCCAACACCCGGGCGCCTCGATCGCGGGCGCGAAACTGCGGCGGCTGATCTCGACTTCGGGCAACTCTGGCATGGGCGCGATGATACGGGCGCCCTCCAAAGACCCCCTCCTACAATCCAGCAACAAGAAGCCGGCATCATGGCGGTGTCGCAGCCCGGAGGCTCCATGCCCAAGTTCCACCCTCGTCCCGCAAAGCACTGGCTGCCCGCCATCGCCCTGGCCCTGCTGAGCCCGGCCCTGCATGCCGATGCCCAAGCCGCGCCAGCGCCGGTGAGCAATTCCCAGATGGACGCGCCCTTGTTCCATCAGCTGCTGGTCGGTGAGCTTGAGCTGCGCACTGGCCAGCCTGCGGTGGCTTACCAGCTGCTGCTGGATGCCGCCAGACGCACCGGCGACGAGGCCCTGTTCAAGCGGGTCGTCAATATCGCGCTGCAGGCCCGCGCCGGGGATCAGGCCCTGATCGCTGCCCGCGCCTGGCGTGAGTCGCTGCCGCAGTCGGTCGAAGCCCTGCAGATGATTCTGCAGCTGGTCGCGGTGCTGAACCGGCCGGCAGAAGCCGCCGAGCCCCTGTCGGCCCTGCTGAGGCTGTCGCCGCCGATGCAGCGCCCGGGCGTGCTCGCCTCGCTGCCGCGGCTGTTCCAGCGCTCGCCCGAACCCAAGAAAGTGCTGCAGGCCCTTCAACCGGTGCTGCAATCCGCCCGCAGTCAGGCCGGCTCGGCCCTGATGGCTTCGATGGTGCTGGGCCGCCTGGCCTTGAATGCCGGCGAGCCGAAGCTGGCGCTTGAGATGGCCCAGGCAGGAGTCAAGGACTTTGCCGAGGCCGATGAGCCGCTGCTGCTGGCACTCGACGTGATGCCGGCGCTGGCCGAAGCCGAAGGACTGGTAACGGCCAGGCTGCAGACCCAGCCTCAGCAGCATGTGCTGCGCATGGCTTACGGGCGGACGCTGGCTCGGATGCAGCGTTCTGGCGATGCCGCAGCAGAGTTCCGCCGCGTCACCGAGGCCGCGCCCGAGATGCACCAGGCCTGGTATTCGCTCGGTGCGCTGGAACTTGAACTGCGTCATCCGAAAGAGGCAGAGCGCGCGCTCTCGACCTTCCTGGAGCGGCTCGACGCCAGTCCGGATGCCGACAACAAGGAGATGCGCCAGCAGGCCTGGCTGATGCTGGCGCAGGCCACGGAAATGCGCGGCGACCTCAAGGCCGCGCAGGCCTGGCTCGCCAAGGTCGATCTGCCGCAGCGCCAGCTTGAGGTGAATTTCCGGCGCGCCTCGCTGCTGGCTCGCCAAGGCCAGGTGGCCGAAGCGCGCAAGCTGCTGCAGGACATGCCCGGCGAGCGCGATGAAGACCGCCGCGCCAAGCTGACGGCGGAATCGCAGCTGATGCGGGATCTGCAGGACTGGCAGCAGGCCTATGCGGTGCTTGCCACCGCCAATCAGCAGTTTCCCAACGATGTCGACATGCTCTACGAGCAGGCGATGATGGCCGAGAAGATCGGGCGGCTCGACGAGATGGAGCAGCTGCTGCGCCGCGTCATGGAGATCAAGCCCGAGCACTACCACGCTTACAACGCACTGGGCTATTCGCTGGCTGAGCGCAGCCTGCGCCTGAGCGAGGCTCGCACCTTGATCGCCAAGGCGCTGGAATTCGCCCCCGGCGAGCCCTTCATCGTCGACAGCCTGGGCTGGGTGGAATTCCGGCTGGGCAATCACGCCGAAGCACTGCGCCTGCTGCGCCAGGCCTACAAGGCCCGGCCCGATGCCGAGATTGCCGCCCACCTGGGCGAGGTGCTGTGGGTCACGGGCGAGCGCGATGAGGCACAGCGCATCTGGCGCGAAGGCAGCCAGCGCGATCCCAAGAATGAAGCGCTGCGCGAAACGGTCAAGCGCCTGCAGGGCGCCCGCCCCTGAGCTTGATGAATCCAAGCAAGAACTTCCAGCGCCGTCAGCTGGGTGCGGCGGCGCTGCTGGCGCTGGCCATCCTGGGCAGCGGCTGCGCCAGCCGCCCGCCCAGCCAAGACTTCAGCGGCGAGCGTCTCCACGGGCGGCTGTCGGTGCAGTCGGACGCGGGCAGCAGCGGCAGCAGCACCTTCGAACTGCTGGGCAATGCCGACGCCGGTCAGCTGGAGCTGAGCACACCGCTGGGCAGCCTGGTCGCCCGCGCCAGCTGGTCTGCAGGCTCGGTGCTGCTTGAAACGCCCAATGAAAAGCGCCACTTCAACAGCCTCGACGAACTGGGGCAGGACTTGCTTGGCGAGCCTGTGCCCGTGGCAGCCCTGTTCGATTGGCTGCGCGCTCGCCCCTGGCCGCTCTCCGCCTCTGAACCCCTGCCTGCGCCGGCACGCGGCTTCACGCAAATCGGTTGGCGCATCGAGCTTGATCGCTTTGGTGAAGGCCTGCTCGTCGCGCGCCGGTTGGCAGCGCCGGCACTGACACTGCGGGTGCGCCTCAATCCCTGACCCTCTTTTGCCATGCTCGCCCTGTACGACGTCCCGGCCCCGGCCAAGCTCAATCTCTTTCTGCATGTGGTGGGCAAGCGCCCCGATGGATACCACCTGCTGCAGTCGCTGTTCGTGCTGATCGATTGGGCCGACACCCTGCACTTCGAACGACGAAGCGATGGCCTGCTGCAGCGCCACGATCAGGGCGATGCCTTGCCGCCGGATGACCTGTGCCTGCGCGCCGCCCGCAGCCTGCAGCAGGCCAGCGGTGTCACACAGGGTGCAAACATCCACATCGAGAAACGCCTGCCATCCGGCGCCGGCATGGGCGGAGGCTCCTCGGATGCGGCCTCGACGCTGCTGGCGCTGAATCGCCTGTGGGGGCTGAACTGGCCGCTGTCCCGCCTGATGAAGCTCGGCCTGAGTCTGGGCGCCGATGTGCCCTTCTTCCTCGGCGGCCGGCACGCCTTTGTAGAGGGCATTGGCGAGATCCTGCATCCGCTGGACCTGCCGGCGCAGCGCTATGCCGTGCTCAAGCCGCCGGTCAGCATCGCGACCAAGGATATTTTTTCGAGTCCCCTCTTGGCAAGATCGGAATCCGTGGCTATAGTAGCGGGCTTTCCTGCACACAACAGCGCAGACGTCAAGGCAGACAATGCCGAGTCATCATCTGACAGTGTGAGCTTGGATGCCGAAGGCGCAGCAAGGCTTGTCGGTGGTTTTGGTCGCAATGACCTGCAACCGCCGGCCGAAGCAAGTTGCGCTGAAGTCAGTCAAGCGTTGGGCATGCTTGAGAGCCAGTTCGGCAATAGCCGGATGACAGGCTCAGGCAGTGCGGTATTCGCAAGAATCGGCACTGAAGCAGGCCTGATAATGCAGGGGGAAACAGGCTCAGAGAGCCAGCCCATGGCGATATGGCCGCAGGATCTTCCGGCGGACTGGGTTGGCAGGATGTGTCGCAGTCTGGACAGGCACCCGCTTCACGGCTGGGCCGGGGACTGAAAAGGTTTTGGGGTGCTGCAGCTCTGCAGTGTCCTGTGTAGGGGAGTCGCCAAGTTGGTCAAGGCATCGGATTTTGATTCCGACATGCGAGGGTTCGAGTCCTTCCTCCCCTGCCAAATGATTTGAGAGTTCCGTCTACGGAACTCTGGATTCGAGAAACCCGGTCTTCGGGTTTTTTGGTTTCTGAAAGACCCGGACACGATGGCTGGCCACGGGTCCTTTGCAAAAGGATGGCCCGTGCTGCTCAATACCGTCCTCTTCACCGGGAACGCGAATCCGGTGCTCTCCCAAGAAATTGCCACCCATCTGGGGCTCGAACTCGGCAAAGCCAAGGTCGGCCGTTTTTCGGATGGCGAAGTCGACGTTGAGATCCAGCAGAACGTTCGTGCCCGCGATGTGTTCGTCGTTCAGCCGACCTGTGCACCGACGAACGACAACCTGATGGAGCTGCTGGTGATGGTTGATGCGTTGAAGCGCTCCAGCGCTCGCCGCATCACAGCCGTGATCCCCTATTTCGGCTACGCCCGCCAGGACCGTCGTCCGCGCAGCACCCGTGTGCCGATCTCGGCCAAGGTGGTGGCCAATCTGCTGGAAACCGTCGGCGTCGAGCGCGTGCTCACGATGGACCTGCACGCTGACCAGATCCAGGGCTTCTTCGACATCCCGGTCGACAATATCTACGCCAGCCCGGTGCTGCTGTCCGACCTGAAGAGCCGCAACTATTCCAATCTGGTGGTGGTCAGCCCCGACGTCGGCGGCGTGGTGCGCGCACGCGCGCTGGCCAAGCAGCTGGGTTGCGATCTGGCCATCATCGACAAGCGCCGCCCCGCCGCCAACGTCTCCGAAGTGATGCACGTGATCGGCGAGATCGACGGCCGCAATTGCGTGATCATGGATGACATGATCGACACGGCCGGCACGCTGGTGAAGGCGGCCGAGGTGCTGAAGGACCGCGGCGCCAAGAGCGTGTTTGCTTACTGCACCCACCCCATCCTGTCCGGCCCGGCAATCGAGCGCATCTCGAACTCGCATCTGGACGAGGTGGTGATCACCAACACGATTCCGCTCTCGAACGCAGCGCGTGCCTGCGGCAAGATCCGCCAGCTGTCGGTGGCCTTCCTGTTTGCAGAAACGATCCGCCGTATTTCGGATGGCGAGTCGGTGACGTCCCTGTTCTCGGAACAGAACAACAACTTCTAAGAATTCAGATGGCTCGGTCGCAAGACCGGGCCTTTTGTTCGGAAGAGCCTGGTCGCGGGCCTTCCACCTTCCGAAACGCCAGGGTGGCGTTTCTTCATTTGGAGCTTTTATGAAATTCACCGCTTTTGAGCGCACGCTGCAGGGGACCGGAGCGAGCCGCCGCCTGCGCATCGCTGGCAAGGTGCCTGCCGTCGTTTTCGGCGCCGGCGAACCCGCCATGATCGAGCTGGACCACAACGCGCTGTTCCACGCCCTGAAGAAGGAAGCCTTCCACAGCTCCATCCTCGAGATGGAACTGAACGGCGCCGTCACCCAGGTGCTGCTGCGCGACTACCAGCTGCACCCCTACAAGCCGCAAGTCCTGCACTGCGACTTCCAGCGCGTCGACAACACGACAAAGATCACCAAGAAGGTGCCGCTGCACTTCGTCGGTGAAGCCGAGTCGCCGGCCGTCAAGCTGGACCACTGCACGGTCAACCACGTGATCACCGAGCTGGCCATCACCTGCCTGGCTCAGCAGCTGCCCGAGTTCATCGAAGTGAACCTGAGCGGCATGACCAAGGGCCACTCGCTGCATGTCAACGACATCACGCTGCCCGCTGGCATCAAGGTCGTCACGCACGGCAAGCCGAACCCGGTGATCGCCACCCCGGTCGAGCCGGCAAAGGAAGAAATCGTCGTTGCCGCCGCACCGGCCGACGATGGCAAGGGCAAGAAGGGCAAGAAGAAGTAATCTTTACTTCTTCTTCACCCGGCTCACGCCGCATGTCGAAAGGCCCCGCTTGCGGGGCCTTTCTTCTTGGTGCTGCGAATCAGCCCTGCTGCGTGCCGCTGGGCCAGCCCTGCCCCAGGTCGCTGAACAGGCCCGCCATGATCTTCAAGCCCTGTTCCAGCGTGAACACCGGCAGATGCTCATCCGGCGCATGCTGCGCGCAGGTTGGCACCGAATGCGGCACCCACAGCGTCGGCAGACCCAGCACCTCGGCAAAGCAATCATTCGGCAGCGAGCCGCCCAGGTTGGGCAGCAGCACCGGCTCGACGCCGGTGGTCTCGCGCATCGAGGCCAGCGCCCAGCGCACCCAGGGGCTGTCCGGATCGAGCCTTGTCGCCGCCATGATCTCGCCCCCGGCCTGCCGCAGCTGAACCCGCTCAAAACCCTGCGCATCCAGATGCGCCCGCAGGGCCGGCAGGAAGCTTGCCGGGTCACGGCCCACGACGAAGCGGATCTGCATGTGCGCCACTGCCTTGGGCGGAATGGCATTGACCGGCTTGTCCGGATTGCCGCACTTGAAGGCCAGCACCTCGATGCTGTTCCAGCCGAACACGCGTTCGGCCGGCGTCAACCCCGGCTCGCCCCAGTCGGCATCGATCACCGGCCCGCCGGGCTCTCCCGGCTGCACACCCGCCAGCGCCTCGCGCACCGCAGCCGGCACGGCCGGTGGACGCAAAGCCTCGACGCGGATCACGCCGCGTGCGTCGACGATGCTGTGGATGGCCGCCGCCAGCTGCACGCCCGGATTGGCCAGCAAGCCGCCCCAGTTGCCGGAGTGATGGGCGCCGTCGCGCAGGTCCAGCTCCAGATCGAAATTCATCACCCCGCGCGAGCCGAGGAACAGCGTCGGCTGCTGCTGGCTCAAGCGCGGGCCGTCAGAGGCGATGAAGACATCGGCCGCCAGCTGCGCCGCGCGCAACTCGCACTGCTGCTTGAGGCCGGGCGAGCCGACCTCCTCGCCCATCTCGAACAGCCACTTGACGTTGAAGCCCAACCGGCCACGCGACTGCAGCACCCGGCCCAGGGCCTGCAGGTTCACGCTGTGCTGGCCCTTGTTGTCGGCCACGCCGCGGCCGTACCAGCGGCCATCCTTGGCCTCCAGCGCCCAGGGTGAGGCGGCCTTGCGCCACTTGCTGTCATCACCCGGCACCACATCGCCATGGCCGTACATCAGCACGGTCGGCAAGGCAGCGGCCTCATGGCGCTCGGCAAACAGCATCGGCGGCGCGCCGTCCACGGGATTGGGCCAGTCCTCGCAGACAAAGCCCATGGCTTCCAGTTCGGGACGCAGCTCCTCGTCGAGATAGCGCCTCAGCTCAGGCGCCCGCTCGTGGTTCTGGCTCTCGGTGGGAATGGCGACGCGGCGCGCCAGCGTGCGCTGCAGGGTTGCCAGATCGCTCGTCTCGACAGGTGATGGATGCATGGTCGGATCCTAAGCCAGCGCCGATAATCGCCGCCATCATGATTCGACTGATTGTTGGCCTGGGCAACCCCGGCACTGAATACGAAGACACGCGCCACAACGCCGGCTTCTGGTGGGTGGACACGCTGGCGCGCCGTCTGGGCACCAGCCTGCAGGTCGAGCGCAACTACTTCGGCCTGGCCGCCCGCGTCAACAACGCGCCCGGCGCATCGGGCCCGATCTGGCTGCTCGAACCGATGACCTATATGAACCTGTCGGGCAAGTCGGTCGCCTCGCTGGCACGCTTCTTCAAGATAGCGCCCGAGGAAATCCTGGCCGTGCACGACGAGCTCGACCTGGCGCCTGGCGAGATGAAGTTCAAGCAAGGCGGTGGCAACGGCGGCCACAACGGCCTCAAGGACATGCAGGCCCAGCTCGGATCAGCTAACTTCTGGCGTCTGCGTCTCGGCATCGGCCATCCCGGTGTCAAGGCCGAAGTGGCGGCCTATGTGCTGCGCAAGCCACCGCTGTCGGAGCGACAGGCCATCGAGGACTGCATTGACAAGTCGCTGCAGGCCGCAGAGCTGCTGTTCAAGGGCGAGATGGACAAGGCGATGATGAAGATCCACGCCAAGCCGCCGCGCCCCAAACCACCGAAGCCGCCCAAGCCGCCAGTCCCCGAAACTGCCGAAGGCGCTGCGCCGGCGGACAGCGACAAGGAAACCAGCACATGAAGACCGCGCTGACACTGGGCTGCGTCATCATCACCCTGATGGCGCTTGGCAGCACAGCGTTGGCGCAAACTGAACCCCGCAGCACGCCGCTGTACCGCTGCGGCCCGGACGGCCGTGACCTGCGCGATGAGCCCTGCCCTGACGGCAGGCCGGGCAAGGAAGTGAAGTACGACCAGCCTAGCGAGGCGCAGGTCCGCGAGGCCCGCGAACGCGCCCAGCGCGAGCGCAAACAAGCCGACGCCATGGAGCGCGAGCGGCTCAAGAAGGAGGCCGACGCGCGCCGCAATGCAGCGCCGGCGATCGGCATCCGGGGACATCGCAGCGAGCCCCCCACTGCTGCAGCGAGCACCCCAAAGGACGGCAAGAAGCAGCCGCCAAAGCCCAAGAAGGTCAAGCGTGTCGACAAGCCCAAGTCGGCTGCAAACGACAAGCCCAGCCGGCAACAGCAATAGAATCACGCTGTTGGTGCTCGTGCGGACATTGCGTCCGTGCAGTTAAACGGGAATCAGGAAGGTGCGTCTCATCGAGGCAAACCCAACCTGAGCTGTCCCCGCAACGGTAAGTGGACGAAGCCCTTCGGCTTCCAGTCCCTGCACATCAATCCACTGGCGCTCGCCGAAGCGCTGGGAAGGATGCAGGGATGAAGTCCACCAGCCCGGATACCGGCCAACAGGTGATGTGTCAGCGCCCCGGCGCCGGCGCGTCGTTTCACAGGGGCCTGCGGGGAAGCTGGCGCCTGGACATATCGACTGGTCCCTTCTCTCATGACTGCTAGTTTCCGAGGCGCTGTGCGTCCCTGCGCCCCTGCCCGCGCCACACTGCTGCGCGCCGCTGTCTTCACCCTCGCGCCGCTGGCGCTGGCCCTGCCCTCCCAGGCTCAACAAACACCGGGCAATCGCCTCGACCAGGTTGTCGTCACGGCTTCGCGCATGCCGCAGCGCCTGGGCGATGTGCTGGCCGACCTGACGGTGATCAGCCGCGCCGAGATCGAGCGCCAGGCTTTCGGATCGGTGGCTGATCTGCTGCGCAATGCAGGCTGTGCCGAACTGGTCCGCAACGGCGGTCCGGCCAGCAACACCTCGCTGTTCCTGCGCGGGGCCGACAGCCGCCACACCGTGGTGCTGCTGGACGGCGTGCGCATGGACTCGCAGTCCACCGGCGGTGCCTCCTGGCAGGCCCTCCCGCTGGCCAACGTCGAGCGTGTGGAAGTGCTCAAGGGCCCGGCCAGCGCGATCTACGGCTCCGACGCCGTGGGCGGCGTGGTGCACATCATCAGCCGCAAGGGTGACGGCAAGAGCGCGGCCCCGCGCGTGGAGCTGGGCGCCGCCTACGGCAGCCTGTCCTCCTTCAAGGCCGATACAACCCTCAGCGGCGGTACTGCGCAGTTCGACTACATGCTGAGCCTGGCCACCGAAGAGAGCAAGGGCTTCAACGCGACCACCAAACAGTCGGCCTTCTCCTATGTGCCGGACCTCGACGGCTGGAGCAACTACAGCGGCACGCTGCGCCTGGGCAGCAACATCGCCAGCGGACACCGCATCGAGCTGCTGGCCGTGGCTGCGCATACCGACGGTCAATACGACGGTTCCTCGTCGCGCCCGACCGTTGACGATCACGCGATCCAGGACAACCGCGCGCTGCGCGCCAGCTGGGCCGCGCAGTGGAGTGCTGCGCTGCGCACCGAGCTGAGCGTTGGCCAAGGCCGCGACCGCTACGAGACCACGCCCTCGCCCTACCTGACCGAGACGACGTTGCGCAATGTGGCGCTGCTGGGTTCCTACAGATTCAGCGCGACTCAGCAACTGAACTTCCAGCTCGAGCGCAGCGAAGACCGCTTGCTCAACTCCGGCCTGCGCACAGGCGGCAATGACCAGCGCAGCCAGAACGCCGCCGGACTGGGCTGGCTCTACCAGACCCAGCGCTTCGACCTGCAAGCCCATGCACGCCATGATGACTACAGCGAGTTCGGCGGCGTCAGCACCGGCACGCTGGCCGGCGGCTTCAAGCTGATCGACGGACTGCGTGCCTACGCCTCGCTGGGCAATGCTTTCCGTGCGCCGACGCTGTATCAGCGCGGCAGCATCTACGGCCCCGACCTCAGCAAGCCCGGCGTCGCCGCGCTGAACCCCGAGCGCGGCCGCAATCGCGAGTTCGGCCTGCGCTGGGACGGCGGCAGCTACGAAATCGGTGCCACCGCTTACCTGAACAAGATCAGCAACCTGATCGTGTTCGGTGCGGCGGGCAGCTGCAACAGCACGTTTGGCTGCTATCGGAACGTCGCGCGTGCCGAGCTCAAGGGCCTGAGCCTGTCGGGATCGGCACAGCTGGGCATCGTGCGTCTGAGCGGCACGCTGGACTTCAGCTCACCCAAGGACGCCAGCACCGGCCTGCTGCTCGCCCGCCGCGCCGAGCGCCACGGCACGCTGCGCGCCGAGACCACGCTGGGCAACTGGATGCTGGGCGCAGCAGTTCAGGCCTCGGCCCAGCGCTGGGACAACGCGGCCAACACGCGCAAGCTGGGCGGCTATGGGCTGGCCAACTTCGATGTGCAGTACCGCCTCAGCCCGCAGCTGCGCCTGCAAGCCAATCTGGACAACGCCTTCGACCGCGAGTACCAGACGGCCTACAGCTACCAGCAGGCCCCGCGCACGCTGTTCGTCGGCCTGCGCTTCACACCGGCGAACTGAGCCATGCAGGCAGCGGCGCACCACCAGCTGGTCGTCGGCGGCCAGCGCAGCGGCAAGTCGCGCCAGGCCGAGCGCCTGGCGCTGGCCTGGCTGCGCGAGCAGCCGGGCCGCAGCGTCACGCTGATCGCCACCGCCGAGGCGCATGACGAGGAAATGCGCGCGCGCATTGCCCGCCACCGCGCCGAGCGCCCGGCTGGCGTGGACACGGTGGAAGAACCGCTGCAGCTGTGCGAGGCGCTGCGCGCGCAGGCCGCGCCGCAGCGCCTGCTGGTGGTGGACTGCCTGACGCTGTGGCTGACCAACTGGCTGATGCCCATGCACGGCGCCCCGCGCCGCGAAGCCTGGCTGGAGGAATGCGCGGCACTGGACGCGCTGCTGCCGCAGCTGGCCTCGCCGGTGGTCTTCGTGTCCAACGAGGTCGGCTGGGGCGTGATGCCGATGGGGCGCGAGGTGCGCGCCTACGTGGACGAGTTGGGGCGCCTCAATCAGCAGATTGCGCGCCGCTGCGCCACGCTGACCCTGATGGTGGCTGGGCAGGCCTGGAGCCGGCCCGTGGAGGAACAAGGATGAGAGCAACTCTTCGTCGCCTGGGGCTTGTGCTGCTGGCCGCGACCCTGGCCCACAGCGCGGCCGCGCAGACCTTGAAACTCAAGGATGACCGCGGCCACTCAGTCACGCTGCCTGCCGTGCCCAAGCGCATCGTCAGCCTGCTGCCCTCTCTGACGGAGACCGTTTGCGAACTCGGCGAGTGCGCGCGTCTCGTTGGGGTGGACCGATTCTCGAACCACCCGGCCCCGGTGCTGGCCCTGCCCAAGGTCGGCGGGCTTGACGACACCAGCATCGAGGCCATCCTGGCGCTGCGGCCGGACGTGGTGCTGTTGAGCATCTCCTCGCGCCTGACCGAGCGCCTGGAGGCGCTGGGCTTGAAGGTGATCGCGCTGGAGCCCAAGACCCATGCCGACGTGCAGCGGGTGCTGGGCACGGTGGCACAGGTGCTCGGCAAAGGCGACGAAGCGCGACGCGTCTGGAACCGCATCGATGGCGCCATCAAACATGCCGCCGCCGGTCTGCCGCCAGCAGCCCGCGGCATGAGCGTCTACTACGAGGTCGACAGCGCGCCCTATGCCGCCGGCACCAGCTCCTTCATCGGCGAGACGCTGGCGCGCCTGGGCGCGCGCAACATCATCCCGCCCGAGCTGGGGCCCTTCCCCAAGATCAATCCCGAATTCGTCGTGCGCGCCGACCCGCAGCTGATCATGGTCGGCCAACGCAATGCGCCCGGCCTGCCGCAGCGCCCCGGCTGGAGCGGCATGCGTGCGGTCAAGGACAAGAAGATCTGCGTCTGGCTGCCGGCTGAATCGGATGTGCTGGTGCGCCCCGGCCCGCGCATGGCCGAGGCCGCGGCGCTGATGGCACGTTGCCTGCGTGATGCCGCGGCCGGTCCGGTGGCCTGGCCCAGCGTGGCCTTCACCGCGCCGCCGGGAGGCATGCGCTGATGAGCCCGGTTCTGCGCCGCCAGCGCAACCGCCAGCTGCTGCTGGTGCTGCTGCTGCTCAGCGCCCTGCTGCTGCTGCTGGGCCTGTCCACCGGCAGCACCGGTTTCTCGCCCTGGTTCTCGCAGGACGAAACCATGCGCAAGATCCTGTGGGAGATCCGCGCCCCGCGCTCGATCGGCGCCTGGCTGGCCGGTGCGCTGCTGGCGCTGGCCGGCGCGATCGCGCAAGGCCTGTTCCGCAATCCCTTGGCCGACCCCTATCTGCTGGGCTGCTCGGCCGGCGCCTCGCTGGGTGTGGCGGCGCTGCTGTTCGCGCTGGGCTTGTCGCCCGCGGCAACCGCCATGGCGCTGCGCCTGGGGATGACCGGCGCCGCCTTTGCCGGCGCGGTGCTGGCGGTGCTGCTGACGCTGCTGCTGGCGCGCGGCGTCGAGCAGTCGCTGCGCCTACTGCTGGCCGGCGTGATCGTCGGCGTGGTGCTGGGCTCGGCCTCCAGCCTGCTGACGCTGGCCAACCCCGACATGCTGCGCGCGATGCAGGCCTTCATGCTGGGCAGCACCGGTTTCCTGGGCTGGAACGCGGTGGCCATCATGGCCGTGGTGCTGCTGGCCACGCTGGCCCTGGCGCTGGCCTGCAGCAAGACACTGGATGCGCTGACCCTGGGCGAAGCCACCGCGCGCTCGCTGGGTCTGCGGCTGGCGCTGGTGCGCCTGCTGCTGATTGCCGCCCTCACGCTGGCCACCGGCGCCGCGGTGGCCCAATGCGGTCTGATCGCCTTCGTCGGCCTGGTCGCGCCGCACCTGGTGCGCAGCTGGGCGCCCACCGCGCATGGCCAGCTACTGCTGGCCGCACCGCTGGCGGGCGGCACGCTGCTGCTGGCCTCGGACATCCTGGCGCGCTGGCTGATCGCGCCGCAGGAACTGCCGGTCGGCGTGATCACCGCGCTGCTGGGCGGCAGCTATCTGCTGTGGCTGATGCGCAAGCGCAGCCAGGGCCAGGGGATCGGGCTGTGAGCGCGCATGGCCGCGCCAAAGCGCTGGCACCGGAGCGCGATCAGCGCGAGGGTCACCTGACCGACGCCGTGCCCGCGCTCCCGGCGCTGGACCTTCGCCTGCAGTCGCTGCGACTGGGCGGCCAGCAAATCCTGCACGAGCTGCAACTGAAGCTGGATCAAGCTGGGTGGACCGCCATTGTCGGCCCCAATGGCGCCGGCAAATCCACACTCTTGCGCGCGCTGGCCGGCCTGCTGCCTTTCGATGGCGAGCTGCAGCTGCAGCAGCGCCCCTGGGCCAGCTGGAGCCCCCGCGAGCGCGCCCGCCAGATCGCCTGGCTGGGCCAGAACGAGAGCAGCACCGATGAGCTCAGCGCCTACGAGGTGGTGATGCTGGGCCGCTTGCCGCACCAGGCCTGGCTGGCCCCGCCGAATGCCGCCGACCATGCCGCAGCCCGCCAGGCCATGGAGCAGACCCAGTGCTGGGACTGGCGCGAGCGTCCGCTGGGCCGGCTCTCCGGCGGCGAGCGCCAGCGCGTGCTGCTGGCGCGTGCGCTGGCGGTGCAGTCGATGCTGCTGCTGATGGACGAGCCGCTGGCGCATCTGGACCCGCCGCATCAAAGCGACTGGGTGGAGATCGTGCGCGGCCGCGCCGGCTGCGGCGCCGCCGTGGTCAGCGTGCTGCATGAACTGAACATCGCCTTGCAGGCCGACCGCCTGGTGGTGATGGACGCCGGCCGCATCGTGCACCAGGGCGCACCGTCCGACCCGGCCACGCACGCGGCACTGCAGCAGGTGTTCCAGCAGCGCCTGCTGATCCTGCAGGTGCAGGACCGCTGGCTGGCACTCAACGCTTGAAGGACCTGATGATCTCCTGCCCTGCCCTGATGGTCAGCGCGCCCAGCTCCGGCGCCGGCAAAACCAGTGTCACCGCCGCGATTGCGCGCCATGCACGCAACAGCGGCAAGCGAGTGCGCGTCTTCAAGACCGGCCCCGACTACCTCGACCCCATGGTGCTGGCACGTGCGAGCGGCCAGCCCGTCTATCAGCTCGACCTGTTCATGGGCGGCCTGGTGCATTGCCAGCAGCTGCTGGCCGAAGCCGCAGAGAACGCTGACCTGATCCTGGTCGAGGGTGTGATGGGCCTGTTCGACGGCCAGCCCAGCAGCGCCGACCTGGCCGCAGCTTTCGGGCTGCCGGTGCTGGCCGTGATCGACGCCTCGGCCATGGCCCAGACCTTTGCTGCGCTGGCGCTGGGCTTGCAGACCTTCCGCAGCGACATCCGCCTGTGCGGCGTGGTCGCCAATCGCGTCGGCAGCGCAGCCCATGGCCGCATGGTCGCCGAGGGCCTGCCTGCGAACTTGCCCCTGGTGGCGGCGCTGCCGCGCCAGCAAGACCTGGCCCTGCCTGAGCGGCATCTGGGTCTGGTCCAGGCCCTCGAACTGCCGGACCTGGACGCACAGCTGGATCGTTGGGCGCAGGCCTGGGGCGATGCCTCGAACGGCTTCGACTTCCAGCCGGTGCGCTTCGACCGCGAGTCCGCGCCTGCGCCGCGGCCGCTGCTCAAGGGCTGCCGCATCGCGGTGGCACAGGATGCCGCGTTTTCCTTCATCTACCCGGCCAATCTGGATTGCCTGCGCGCGCTGGGCGCTGAAGTGCTGTGCTTCGCGCCGATCCAGGGGCAGGCCCTGCCCGAATGCGATGCGCTGTGGCTGCCGGGTGGCTATCCCGAGTTGCATGCGCCAGCGCTGCGCGCCAATCCGCATTTTTTCTCCGATCTGGCCTCTCATCTGGCGGCACACAAGCCGCTGCTGGCCGAGTGTGGCGGCATGCTGACCCTGGTCGAAAGCCTGACGGATGCCGAGGGCGTGGCCCATCCGATGGCCGGCCTGATGCCCGGCCGCGCGCAGATGCAGGCGCGCCTGGCGGCGCTCGGCCTGCAGCACATTGAGTGGCCCGAAGGTGCGCTGCGCGGCCACACCTTCCATTACTCGCTGCTCGACACGCCACTCGAACCCTTGGCCCGCGCCAGCAATCCCAACGCAGGCAGGGCTGCCGAGGCGCTCCATGCCAAGGGCAGCTTGCGCGCCAGCTACATCCACCACTACTTTCCATCCAACCCGCAGGCCATCGCCGCCTTCTTCTGCTCATGATGCTCGAACAAGGTTTCGCCCAGATCGCCCAGGCCCTGCTGTGGCCTGTCCTCTTGCTTGTCGGCCTGGGTTTCGTTTTTGCCTTATGGGTGACCGGCGCGACACTGATGGAAGCCGCACAGCGCTGGCGCGAGCCCAAGTACCGCCGCCTGCAAAGCCATGCCGACAAGCCTCTTGAGGAGATCGAGCTGCAGGTCATCCGGCAGTTGGAGCCGCTGCGCCTGCTGGGCCGCGTCAGCCCGCTGCTGGGTCTGATCGCAACGATGGTGCCGCTGGGTCCCGCCCTGCAGAGCGTGGCCGCTGGCCAGGGCCAGCAGGCGCTTGCGGTATTCAGCGGCGCTTTCGCCGGCGTGGTGCTGGCGCTGGCCTCAGCCGCCATCGGCCTGGTGGCGTACTCGGTGCGCCGTCGCTGGCTGATGACGGAGCTGGTCGCCATCCGCGCATCCAGAGGCCTCGCATGAAGCATCTCTCCATCCTTGGCGAAGAGGACGACGACCCCATGCTGTCGGCCGTGAATCTGGTCGATGTGTTCCTGGTGCTGGTGGTAGCGCTGCTGACGGCGGTCGCACTGCAGCAGCAGAAGGACGCGAACGAGAACGTCACCATCATCAAACGCGCCGGCGAGCCGGACATGGAGATCGTGGTGCGCGAGAACGGGCGTGAGATTCGCTACAAGGGCAATGGCGGCAGCAGCGAAGGCCAGGGCGTGCGCGCCGGCGTGGCCTACAAGCTCAAGGACGGCCAACTCATCTATGTGCCCGAGGTCGGCAAGCCGTGATCAGAGCTGGCCTGGTCTTGATGCTCTTGTCACTGCTGCTGACCCCGGCCGGCGCCAGCGGTGGCAAGCCTGGCCTGCTGCTGTGGATCACGCTGGATGTGACGCCCGCCGCGCGCAGCGCGCTGATCGAACGTGAGGCGCTGGCGGCCGGCTTCAGCTTCAAGGCACTGGATTACCCGCTGCGCAGCACGGCGCTCGACGCCGGGCAGACGCGTGAGCTGGCTCAGGCTCTGAGCCAGGCGCAAGCGGTCTGGATCGACGCGCCGCACGCCAGTGTCGAAACACGTTTGAAGGCCTTGTTGGGTGCGAGCCTGGCGCCAGAGAAGTCACCGCTATGGGTCACGGCTGGCGAGCCCGCAGCGGGTGAGCGTTCGCTGCGGGCCTATCTGCAGGCCGGCGGCATCGCCAACACCCGCCATGCCTTTGCCTTGTTGAAGGCGCAACTGGCCGGCCAGCGTGCGCCCGAGCTGCCGGCGCCGGCCCTGCTGCCGCAGCGCGGTCTCTATCTGCCGGGTGCCCCGCTCTGTTTGCCGACGTGCAAGCGCTGGCGCGCTGGGCCAAGGAGCAGGGCGACACGCGACCCGCCGTGGCCCTGCTGCTGCACCGCCATCACTTCGTGCAGGGCGCTACCGCCTGGATTGACGACTGGCTGCGGCGCTTCGACAGCCAGGGCCTGCTGGCGTATGCGGTGTTCAGCTCACACCTCAGCGGCGCACCGCTGGCCGCGCTGATGGAACTTCCGGGGGGAAAGCTGCATGCCTCGGTCATCGTCAATCACGCGCTACTCCCCCAGGCCGGTGGCCTGCAGCCGCTTTTCGAGCGTTGGGGCGCGCCGCTATTGCAGACCCTGCCCTACCGCTCCAGCGGCGCGGCTGAGTGGGAGGCCAGCGAGACCGGCCTGGGCATGAGCGACCTGCCCTTTTACTTCGCCCAGCCCGAAGGTGCCGGTGCGATCGACCCGCTGATGGTCGTGGCCTATGCGAACAAGGGCCGCGAGCCGCAGTTGATCGGCCGCCAGGCCGATGCCGTCGTCGCCAAGGCCCAGCGCCTGATCAGCCTGCAGACGACACCCGCCGCGGACAAGCGTCTGGTGGCCTTTGTCTACAACTACCCGCCCGGCGGTGACCATTTCGGCGCCAGTTTTTTGAACGTGCCGCGCAGCCTCGAGAGCGTCTCCAAGGGGCTGCGCGAGGCCGGCTACGGCGTACAGCCGCAGACTGAAGGCGAGTGGATCGCGCAGCTGAAGCCCTTGATCGCCGCCTACTATCCCAGCGCCGATCTGCAAGCCCTGCTGGCCCGCGATCAAGCCGCCGCACTGCCGCTGGCTGACTACGAGGCCTGGTTCATGACTTTGCCAGCGTCCCTGCGACAGCGCATCAATGCGCAATGGGGTGAGCCCGCCCGCAGCCGCTATGTCGTGAGTCATCAAGGCCGCCCGGTCTTCGTGATCCCACGCCTACAGCGCGGTGCCTTGAGCGTGCTGCCTCAGCCGCCGCGCGAAGAGACCTTGCGGCGCGGGCAGGACCCGTTCATGCACAAGAACAAGACTCCCATCTCGCATCACTACCTGGCCACCTATCTGTGGGCGCGCCAGGCCGATGCGCTGATCCACTTCGGCACCCACGGCACGCAGGAATGGGCGCCCGGCAAGCTGCGCGCACTGGACATCCTGGACGAAGCCCTGCTGCCGCTGGGCGATGTGCCGGTGATCTATCCCTACATCGTCGACAACCTCGGCGAGGGCCTAACGGCAAAACGTCGCGGCCGTGCCGTGATGGTCAGCCATCGCACGCCGAGCTTCGCACCGGCCGGCTTCAACAATCGCATGGCCCATATGCATGAGCTGATGCACGAATGGGAAACCGTGGACGCCGGACCGACGCGGCAGGCGCTGGAGCGCCAGATGGTCAGCGCCTTTGTCGAGCACCAGCTGCACCGCGACCTGGGCTGGACGGCCAAGCAGATTGCTGCGGACTTCAATGGCTTCCTTGAGCTGCTGCACCCCTGGCTGGACCGGATGGCGCAGCACTCACAGCCCAAGGGCCTGGCCGTGTTCGGCCAGGTTCCGGACGAAGGCGCGCGCCACACGACCATTCTGCAGATGCTGCGCCAGCCCCTGATCGAAGCGCTGGGTGAAGACATCGACGAAGCTTTTCTGATCGGCTACGAAGGTGTCGCAAGTTCGCGGCCGGGCCGCTGGCTGAAGCTCGCGCTGAAAGATGCCCAGGCCGCCAGCGTGCTGGACTTGAGGCCGCCGGAACCCGAAGGCTACGTGCCGAACCGCGCGGCGCGCAAAGCCATCGACACACCAGCCCTGCTGCAACTGGCCGAACGCGCGCAAGAGCTGGAACGCCGCCTGGCCACCGAGGGTGAAATGCCCGGTCTGCTGGCCGCGCTGCGCGGCCGCTTTCTGCCCGCGGCCTATGGTGGTGATCCGCTGCGCAACCCCGACAGCATGCCGACCGGTCGCAACCTGACTGGCCTGGACCCCAGCCGCCTGCCCACCAAGCAGGCCTATGAGGTGGCCAAGACCCTGTTTGCGCAGTGGTACGAAGAACAGGCCAAGGCCGGCAAACCACCGCAGCGCCTGGCCTTGTCACTGTGGGCGGGCGAGACCCTGCGCCACCAAGGCTTGATGGAGTCGCAGGCCCTGGCCGCCTTGGGCGTTCAGCCCGTCTGGGACGACAGCGGCCGCCCCACTGGCGTCAAGCCGCTGCCGCTGGCGGAACTCAAAGGCCGGCCGCGTGTTGACGTGCTCCTGAGCATCACCGGCTCCTACCGCGATCAGTTCCCGGCGCTGATGAGTCTGCTGGACCAGGCCGTTGCGGCAGCGGCGGCCGCCGAGCCCGGCAATGTGATCGCGCGCAACACCAGCGTGGTCGCGGCGGAGCTGCGCCGCCAAGGGCTGAGCAAGCCCGAAGCACAAGCCCTGGCCCAGGCCCGCGTGTTCGGCAATGCCAGCGGCGATTACGGCACTGGCATTGCGGAAGCGACCCAGCACAACAACCTGCGCGCTGACGATGCACGCCTGGGTCAGCTCTTCCTGCAGCGCATGAGCCAGCCTTATGTGAATGGCGAGCCGCTGCGCTTGAGCCAGCCCGCAGTGGCCGCACAGGCCCTGGGCGCCCACCTGAAGCAGACCGATGCGGCCCTGATGTCGCGCAGCTCACATCTGTACGGCATGCTCAGCTCGGACGACCCTTTTCAGTACCTCGGCGGCCTGTCCGCCGCGGCCAAGGCGGCCGGGCGCAAGCAAGGACTGAGTCTGCATATCAGCCAGCTGCAGGACAGCAAGGAGCTGTACACCGAGAGCGCCAGCAGCAGCATCGCGATGGAGATGCAGACCCGCTATTTGCACCCAGGTTGGTTGAAGGCCCAAAAGGCCGAAGGCTGGGCCGGCACCCTGCAGGTGTTGAAGGCGGTGCAATACACCTGGGGCTGGCAGGCCATCGCACCGCACACCGTGCGGCCCGACCACTGGCAAAGCCTCTACGACACCTTGCTGCGTGACAAGCAGCAGCTGGGTCTGCCCGAGTGGCTGAAGCAAAACAAACAGGCCTATGCACAAGCGCTGGAACGCATGATCCAGGCCCAGCGCATGGGCTACTGGAAGCCCGACGCCGCCACCCGTGCACAACTGGCTGCCACCTACCAGGAGCTGGCCCGTGAGGCGGGCCTGCATCAGGAACTGGCTGCGGTGCGGCAATGGGCCGCCAACCAGCTGCAAACGCCGGTGCTACAAGCCGCGCCCGCGGCTGCCGCTGCAGCCGCCGTACCACCGCCCCCCAGCACCCGTGGTCTGTTGCTGGAGCAACAGCCACCGCAGCAGCAACAACAACAAAACCCGGCCCCGCCACAGCTACAAGACCAGCTCTCCCAGGCCCTGGCCTGGGTCGCCATGGCCTTGCTGATGAGCATGGGCGCCGTCTGGCAGGCGCGCCGCTCCGGCACACAAGGTCGATCTCCCGTGCTCTCATGAAGAAGAATTCAGTCATCACCTTGGCGGCCCTCCTGGCCCTGCCCGTCCACGCACAGCAGGAACAACAAGCAGCCAAACCACAGCAGCTCGACAGCGTGCAGGTCAACGGCCGCGCCGCCTTGGGCCGCGCGGACAGCGCCTCCGAGGGTGAAGTCAAGGCCGAACGCCTGGCGCAGCGCCCGCTGCTGCGGCCTGCCGAACTGCTGGAGGCCATGCCCGGCATGATCGTCACCCAGCACAGCGGCGACGGCAAAGCCAACCAGTACTTTCTGCGCGGCTTTAATCTGGACCACGGCAGCGACTTCGCCACCACGGTGATGGGCATGCCCGCCAATATGCCCAGCCATGCGCATGGCCAGGGCTACATGGATCTGAATTTCCTGATCCCCGAGCTGGTCTCCAGCCTGCAGTACCGCAAGGGCAGCTACGCGGCGGAAGACGGCGACTTCGTCACCACCGGCTCAACTCGGATCAGCTACACCCGTGGCCTGGATGCCCCCTTCATCGAAGCCAGCATCGGCCCCAATGCGTATCGCCGCGGCCTGGCTGCGGGCAGCACCAAACTGGGTGACAACAAGGCTTGGCAGCTGCTGGCTGCGCTGGAAGCCAGCCGCTACGACGGCCCCTGGGAGCAGCCCGAAGGCCTGCACCGCGGCAACGGTGTATTGCGCCTGTCCACGGGGGATGCCGACAACGGCCTGGCGATCACCGCACTCAGCTACAGCGCACGCTGGCGCGCCAGCGAGCACGTGCCCGAACGTGCGATCCAGAGCGGCGAGATCGGCCGCTACGGCACACTCTTGAAGAACGACGGCGGCGTCACACACCGCAACAGCCTCTCGGTCGAATGGGCGCGCAGCGATGAGCCACAAGGCCAGGACTGGCGCGCCAGCGCCTATGTGATCAACAACGCACTGAACCTGTTCTCCGGCGCCTCGGGTTTTATCAAAGGCCCGGACGGTGACCAGCACGAACAGGCCGACCATCGACGCATCGTTGGCGCCCAGCTGCGCCATGGCTTCAGGCCAACGCCCAGCATGGAAGCGAGCTGGGGCCTGCAATGGCGCCAGGATCACATCTCCGAGCTCGCCTTTACGACACGGTGAACCGCCAGCGCAGCCACACCGTGCGTGCGGACAAGATCGAGCAAAACGCCGTGGGCCTGTTCGCCGAGGCACGTACACAGATCAACAGCTGGCTGCGCGCCAACGCCGGCCTGCGCTGGCAGCAGCTCTCGGCGCGCAGCACGGCAGTGGCTGGGCAATTTAATCTGAGCAACGGCGGCCACGTCAGCCAGCACCGATGGAGCCCCAAGCTGGGTCTGGTGGCCCGCGTCAGCAGCAACACCGAGCTGTATGCCCAATGGGGCCGCGGCTTCCGATCCAATGATGTACGCGGCGCGACCAGCGCCACCAATCCGAACGACGGCAGCGCACAAGACCTGCTGCCGCTGCTGGCGCGCACACAAAGCCATGAGCTGGGCCTGCGCGCGCGGCCCGCCAAGGGCTGGAACAGCAGTCTGGTGCTGTGGCAGGCCAAGCTGGATTCGGAGCTGGTCTTTGTGGGCGACGAAGGTGTGACCGAGGCACGTGGTGCCTCCAAGCGCAGCGGCATGGAATGGTCCAACGACTTCGCCCCCACGAGCTGGTTGCTGATCGACGCCGACATGGCCTGGTCACGCGCCCGTTTTGTGCGTGCGGAGAACGGCGGGCGCCACGTGCCCAATGCCATCCCGGTGAGCGCCTCCTTGTCGGCCACCGTGGCGCCGGCCGGCCCCTGGTTTGCTGGCTTGAAGCTGCGTTATCTGGGCTCTTACGCCTTGGAGGAAACCGGCAGCGAGAAGTCGGCCACCAACTGGACCGCCAATCTGAAGCTGGGCTACCGCATCAACACCCGCTACCAGCTGAGCCTGGATGTGCTGAACCTGTTCAACCGCCGCGCCAATGACATCGAATACTGGGGCCGCGCCTGCAGCAAGGCCGAGGGCCCGGGCTGCGGCGGTGGTGAGGGCATCGACGGCCGGCTGGTGCATCCGATGGAAGCGCGTACGCTGAGAGTCTCGCTGCGCAGCAGCTTCTGAGCACAGCCATGGATGCCCAGCACCACTTCGACGAAGCCCAGCGCGATGACATCTATCGCGTGATTGCACTGCGCCGCGACACCCGGCATTTCAAGCCGGGCCAGCTGGTGTCCGAAGAACAGCTGCAGCGCATGCTGCAAGCCATGCACCAGGCGCCCTCGGTGGGGCTGATGCAGCCCTGGCGGCTGCTGCGCATCCGTGATGCGGCGCTGCGCGTCCAGATCACCAGCCTGGTCGAGGCCGAGCGCCAGGCCACAGCCAAGGCGCTCGGCGGACGCAGTGACGAGTTCCTGCGCCTGAAGGTCGAGGGCTTGCGCGAATGCGCCGAATTGCTGGCCCTGGTGCTGCCGCCGGACGACGGCACCATCTTCGGCCGGCGCAGCATGCCGCGTGAGATGGCCATTGCCTCGCTGGGCTGCGCGGTGCAGAACCTGTGGTTGGCCGCCCGTGCCGAGAACCTGGGCCTGGGTTGGGTCTCGATGTTTGAACCTCAAGCGCTGGGCGCGTTGTTGCGCGTGCCCGAAGGCGCGCAGCCGCTGGGCCTGCTGTGTCTCGGGCCCGTGGACAGCTTCTACGACGCACCGATGCTGGAGCTCGAACACTGGCGACAGCGCCGACCACTTGACGAGCTGTTGATGACTGATTCCTGGAGTGAGCAAGATGGAAATTGAAAAGCCCCCGGTCGACCGCGAACGCATCATCCCGACCGCCGAGCGCCGCGGCCTGATCCTGGTCCACACCGGCGACGGCAAGGGCAAGAGCACCGCCGCCTTCGGACTGGCGCTGCGCGCGCACGGACGCGGCAAGGCGGTCAAGATCTACCAGTTCATGAAGGTGCCGAGCGCCCGCTTCGGCGAACACCGCATGTTCGAGCAGCTGGGCGTGCCCATCGAAGGCCTGGGCGACGGCTTCTCGTGGAAGAGCAAGGACCTGGAGCACAGCGCGCAACTGGCGCGCGACGGCTGGGCCCGCGCGGAAGCCACGATCCGCGCCGGCGAGCATTTCCTGGTGGTGCTGGACGAGATCATGTATCCCTTGCGCTATGGCTGGCTGCCGCTGGAGCCGGTGCTGCAGGCGCTGCGTGAGCGGCCGGCCCATGTGCATGTGGTGCTCACCGGCCGCAACGCGCCCGCGGAGCTGATCGAGCTGGCCGACACCGTCACCGAGATGGCGATGGTCAAGCACCACTTCAAGGCCGGCGTGCCGGCGCAGCGCGGGATCGAGGATTGAGCACCCTGCCTCTGCTGCTGCCGCTGGCCATGCTGGCTGCGCTCGTGGTGGACCGCCTGTTCGGCGAGCCACCGGTCTGGGCGCATCCGGTGGTCGGCATGGGCCGCTATCTGAACCTGTTCGGCGCGCGGCTGGCCCTGATGCCGCCCGGCCCGGCCTTTGCCGGCGGTGCGCTGGTCTGGCTGCTGGGCGCGCTGCTCAGCGCGGCCCTGGCGCTGACGCTGGAGATCCTGCTGATGCAGGCGCTGCAGCCCTGGGCCTCGGCCGCCGGCCTGCTGGCCTGTGCACTGGCGCTGGGCCTGCTGCTCAAGCCGCTGCTGGCCTGGGCCATGCTGGTGGGCGAGGTGCGCGCAGTCGAGGCGGCACTGCAGCGCTCGCTGCCTGAAGGCCGTGCGCAACTGGCCCGCCTGGTGAGCCGCGACACCGCGGCGCTGGACGCCACGCAGGTGCGCGAGGCAGCCATCGAGACCCTGGCCGAGAACCTCAACGATTCGGTGATCGCACCGCTGTTCTGGTTTGCCATCGCCGGCCTGCCCGGCGCGGCCGTCTACCGCTTCGCCAACACCGCCGATGCCATGTGGGGCTACCGCGACCACCGCGAGTGGAGCGGCAAGTTCGCGGCGCGCGCGACGATCTGCTGTCCTGGCTGCCGGCGCGCCTGAGCGCGCTGGCCCTGCTGGTGGCACAGCCGGCCCTGCTGCGCCGCCTGGCCGGCGAAGCGCGCCGCACACCCTCGCCCAATAGCGGCTGGCCCATGGCTGCGATGGCGCTGCGCTTGAATCTGAAGCTGGGCAAGCCGGGCGTCTATCAGCTCAACGGCAGCGGTGCTCAGCCGGGCGCGGGCGATGTGGCCCTGGCCTGCCACACCGCCGCACAGGCCTTGCTGCCCGGCCTCGCCTGCACCGCCCTGCTGGCCTGGAGCTTGCGAGTATGAGCGCGCCAGGCCACGCCTTGAAACGCCCGCAGCTGCTGCTGCCCGTGCATGGAGGGCCTGACGGCGGGCCGACCATCGCGCACGATTTCTCCACCAATGCCAACCCGCTCGGCCCGCCACCGGCCCTCTGGCAGGCCGTGCTGGACGCCGACCGAAGCCGTTACCCCGACCCCAGCTACCGCGCGCTGCGTGAGTGCCTGGGCACCGCACATGGACTGCCGCCAGCGCGCGTGCTGCCGGCCTCCGGCGGTGCCGAGGCGATCCGCCGGCTCAGCCTGGCCGCGCTGCTGCAGGGCTGCCGTGAGGTCTGGGTGCCGACTCCCGGCTTCGGCGACTACGCGCTCGCCGCGCAGGCCCTGGGCCTGGCGGTGCGCCCCTATGCCGACAGCGACGCCCTGATCTACGGCCTGCGCGAGCCGGCTCTGGTCTGGATCTGCGAGCCCTGCAACCCCAGCGGCACCAGCCTGTCGCGCGAGGCACTGCAGGCCATCGCCCGTGCAGCTGCCCGCTGCGGCGCCGTGCTGGCCGTGGACCTCGCCTATGAGCCCTTGCGTCTGCACGGCCAGCCTGCCGAGCTGCCGCCGGGCTGCTGGCAGCTGCACTGCCCCAACAAGGCGCTGGGCCTGACGGGTGTGCGGGCCGCCTACCTGCTGGCGCCAGCCGAAGATGCCTGGTGGGCACGCCTGTTGTCGCTGGCACCCAGCTGGGTGCTGGCTGCCGAGGGCGAGGCACTGCTGCAGCACTGGCATCACAGCAGCACGCTGGAGTGGCTGGATTGCAGCCGGCGCCAGCTGCGCGACTGGAGCGCCGCGCTGCAGCAGCAGCTGGCGCGGCTGGGCTGGACCCAGCAGCCCAGCGTGACGCCCTTCTGGCTGGCACGGCCGCCCGGAGGTCTGCCGATGGACCTGCGCAGCCGCGGCATCAAGCTGCGTGAAACCACATCGATGGGCAGCCCAGGCTGGTGGCGCATCGCCGCGCAGCCGCCGGCCTCGCAGCAGGCGCTGCTGCAGGCGCTTCGACCTGAGCCGGAGGATTTCAGATGAACAACAAGCCTCGCCAGGCCTGCGCAGTGATGGTGCTGGGCACCACCAGCGGCGCCGGCAAGAGCTGGCTGGCCACCGCGCTGTGCCGCTGGTATGCCCGCCAGGGTCTCAAAGTGGCGCCATTCAAAGCGCAGAACATGAGCAACAACGCGCGGGTGGTGGCCGGCCTGGACGGCAGGATGGGCGAGATCGGCAGCGCCCAGTACTTCCAGGCCCTGGCCGCACGCCGTGTGCCCGAGGTGCGCATGAACCCGGTGCTGCTCAAGCCCGAGGCTGACACGCGCAGCCAGGTGGTGCTGCTGGGTGAGGTGAACGACGAGCTCGGCGCCATGCCCTGGCGCGGCCGCAGCGAGCGCATCTGGCCGACGGCGCGCGCGCCTTGCACGAGCTGATGGCCGAAAACGATGTGGTCGTCATCGAAGGCGCGGGCTCGCCGGCCGAGATCAATCTGCACGCCAGCGACTACGTCAATATGCGCACCGCGCTGGAAGCCCGGGCGGCCTGCCTGCTGGTGAGCGATATCGACCGCGGCGGCGCTTTTGCCCATCTCTATGGCACCCACCAGCTGCTGCCCGCGAATGAACGCGCGCTGATCCGCGGCTTCGTGCTGAACCGCTTCCGCGGCGACGCCGCGCTGCTGGCCCCCGGGCCCGAGCAGTTGCAGGCGCTGACCGGCGTGCCGACCGTGGCGGTGCTGCCAATGTGGCGCGGCCACGGGCTGCCCGAGGAAGACGGCGTCTACGACGACAGCCCATCGGGCACGGGTCTCAAGATTGCCATCGTTGCCTACCCTCGCCTGTCCAACCTGGACGAATTCCAGCCCCTGCGCAGCATGCCGGGCGTGCGACTGATCTGGGCCCGCACCGCCGGCGAGCTGGAAGCGGCCGACTGGATCATCCTGCCTGGCTCCAAGGCAGTCACCGCCGATCTGGCCTGGCTGCGTGAGCACAAGCTGGACGCGGTGATCGCCCGCCACGCGGCCGCCGGCAAGCCGCTGATCGGCATCTGCGGCGGCCTGCAGATGCTGGGCGAAACCCTGGTGGACCCGCATGGCATCGACGGCAACGCGCCCGGCCTGGGCCTGCTTCCGCTGGTGACGCAGTTCGAGAAGGACAAGCTGCTGCGCCCGGCGCGACTGCGCTTTTCCGGCCAGCTGGCCGCGCCCTGGCAGGCGCTGCAGAGCCTGCAACTGGAAGGTTATGAGATTCACCACGGTCGCACGGTGCGGCACCCTGACCTCGCGCCAGCCACCGAGGTGCTGCACGAGGCTGACGGCGGCGTCGTCGGCTGGCAGGCTGGCCCGGTGCTGGGCCTCTACGCGCACGGCCTGTTCGAGCAGCCAGCCCTGCTGCGCGCCCTGTTCGGCGCCGAGGTGCGCACGCTGGACAGCGTCTTCGACGGCCTGGCCGACTACATCGACCGCCACTTTTCGCCCGGCACCCTGGCCGGACTTCTGACTCCACCATGAATCGCCTGATGAACGACCTGATCCCGACCATCGCACCGCTCGCCCAGCTCAACCCTGCCGGCCTGGCCGGCGCACTGCGCCAGCGCATCGACCAGAAGACCAAGCCGCTGGGCGCGCTGGGTCGGCTGGAAACGCTGATGCTGCGCCTGGGCCTGATCCTGGGCACTGAAACGCCTGAGCTGCTGCAGGCCCAGCTGGTGGTGTTTGCCGGCGACCATGGCCTGGCGGCGCGTGGCGTCTCGGCCTATCCCAGCGATGTGACCTGGCAGATGGTCGAGAACTTCCTGGCTGGCGGCGCCGCTGTCAGCGTGCTGGCACGCCAGCATGGCCTGGCACTGACCGTGGTCGATGCCGGCGTGCGCCATGACTTCGCGCCGCGGCCCGGGCTGGTGATCGCCAAGATCGGCGCCGGCACCGCTGACGCGCTGGAAGGCCCGGCGATGACGGCCGAGCAATGCGCTGCCGCCATCGCCACCGGCAAGAACCTGCTGGCCCGCCTGCCCGGCAATGCCCTGCTGCTGGGCGAGATGGGCATCGGCAACAGCTCGGCTGCGGCGCTGCTGCTGGCGCGCCTGAGCGGCCAGGCGGTGGCCGACTGCGTCGGCCGGGGGACAGGTCTTGACGATGTGCAGCTGGCGCGCAAGACGCAGATCCTGGCCGAAGTGCTGGAACGCCATGCGCAGGCCGGCACGCCGCTGCAGGCGCTGGCCGCATTCGGCGGCTTCGAGATCGCGACCATGGTGGGTGCGGTGCTGCAGGCCGCGCTGGAACGCCGCGTGGTGGTGGTCGACGGCTTCATCGCCAGCGCCGCCGTGCTGGTGGCGGCCGGGCTGCAGCCGGCCGTGCTGGAGCGCTGTGTCTTCACCCACCAGTCCGAGGAGCCCGGCCACCGCCTGATGCTGCAGGCCTTGCAGGCCGAGGCCTTGCTGGACCTGGGCCTGCGCCTGGGCGAAGGCTCGGGCGCGGCGCTGGCCTGGCCGCTGCTGGTGTCGGCCTGCAAAATCCTGTGCGAGATGGCCAGTTTCGCCAGCGCCGGCGTCAGCGAGCGCGACTGATCTGGTGATAATGCGGCGCACAACAGCAAGGGATGGACATGTCCGATCTGGTGTTCGCCGAGGAGCTTCCTGAACCGGGGCCGGGGATTCGACCCAAGCTGCTGGATCCCTGGGTGGTGATGATCGTCGACGACGACCCGGCGGTGCACCAGGTCACCCAGCTGGTGATGACCGGCTTCGAGTTCGCCGGCCGACGCCTGGAATTCCTGGATGCCTACAGCGGCAGCGAGGCCCGCGAGATGCTGGCGCTGCGCAACGACATCGCGCTGATCCTGCTGGATGTGGTGATGGAGTCCGAGCATGCCGGCTTGGACCTGGTGCGCTACATCCGAGAAGAGCTGGGCAACCGCAACGCGCGCATCGTGCTGCGCACCGGGCAGCCAGGACAGGCCCCTGAAGAACAGGTCATCAAGACCTATGACATCAACGACTACAAGGAAAAGACCGAGCTCACCAAGCGCAAGCTGATCACGGTCTTCTACTCGGCGCTGCGCTCCTACCGCGACATCATGATCATCGAGCAGTCGCGCCGCTCGCTGCGGCGCTCGATCGATGCGATCACCAAGGTCTACGACTCGCACAATCTGCGCAGCTTTGCGTCGGCCGTGCTGGAGCAGGTCGCGCATGTGCTCGGTTATGAGGCGCAGGGGCTGTGCGCCAGCCGCGTTAGCGCCTATGCCGCCACCCAGATGTCAGGCCACCTGAAGGTGCTGGCTGCCACCTCGGAGTACTCGCGCCTGCTGGTCGACGAGGAGGTGGACAGCCTGCCGGAAGAGGTGCGCTCGGCGCTGGACCGCGCCTTGCGCGAGCAGCGCAGCCATTTTGACGAGCGCCAATGCGTCGGCTACTACCGCAGCACGGCCGGCAACGAGAGCCTGCTCTACATGGTGTTCAACGAACCGGTGGACGCCGATGCGCGCGAGTTGCTGGAGATTTTCTGCGCCAACGTCGCCCTCACCTACGAGAGCCTGTTGCTGCGCGAGGAGGTGCAGGACACCCACCATGCCACCGTGCACATCCTGGGCGAGGCGGTCGAGCAGCGCGCCCGCGACGGCAGCTTGCATGTGAAGCGCGTCAGCGAACTCGCCGCGCTGATGGGTGAAGCAGTCGGCCTGACGCACACCGAGGTGGAATTCCTGCGCCAGGCCGCACCGCTGCACGATGTGGGCAAGATCGGCGTACCCGACCAGGTGCTGAACAAGCCGGGCAAGCTCGACGCAGCCGAATGGGAAGTGATGCAAGGCCATGCACGCCTGGGCTATGAGCTGCTGAGCAAGAGCAGCAAGCGCATCCTGCAGCTGGGCGCGACCATTGCGCATGAGCACCATGAACGTTGGGATGGCCTGGGCTACCCGCGCGGCCTGGCCGGCGAGCAGATCAGCCTGCCCGGCCGCATCGTCGCGGTGGCGGATGTGCTGGACTCCCTGGTCAGCCGGCGCTGCTACAAGGAGGCCTGGGCGCTGGACGATGCGCTGGACTTCATGCGCGATCAGGCTGGCCAGCGCTTCGACCCGCAGCTGGTCGGCCTGCTGATGGAGCGGCTGGACGCGGTGCGCGCGCTTTACAAACGTTATCCGGATCATTGACACCGGCTGCGCCGCGGGGCGCCAGCCCCTTCCCACCGAACGATGCACCCGACCCACGAGCTCCGCCTGTTCTTCATCGCCCTGCAGTTCCTGACCCGCGTGCCGGTGCCGGCCTGGGTGGGTTTCGATCCGGCCTGGCTGCAGCAGTGCAGCCGCCACTTCCCGCTGGTGGGCACGCTGGTGGGCGTGTTCAGCGCCGCCGTGCTGGCTGCCGCCCTGCAGCTGTGGCCACCGATGATCGCGGTGCTGCTGGCGATGGCCGCCAGCATCTGGCTGACCGGCGGCTTCCATGAAGACGGCTGGGCTGATACCTGCGATGGCCTGGGCGGCACGGTCAGCCGCGCCCGTTCGCTGGAGATCATGAAGGACTCGCGCATCGGCAGCTACGGCGCACTGGGCCTGCTGCTGATGCTGGGGCTGAAGGCGGCCTGCCTGCACACGCTGGTGGCAGGGCAAGACCTGAGCCTGGCGCTGGCCGGCCTGGTGCTGGCCCATGGCGCCTCGCGCGCCGCGCCGATCTGGCTGATCCGCAGCCTGCCCTATGCCGGTGATCCGGACCATGCCAAGGCCAAGCCGCTGGCCACCCAGGTAACGGCTGCAACCTGCCTGGTGGTCGCGCTGTGGGTGGCGCTGCTGGCCGGCGCGCTGGCCCTGCTGCTGCCGGGCGCGGCGCAGCGCCTGGCCTGGGCGCTGCCCGTGGGCCTGGCCGCCACGCTGTGGATGCGCGCCTGGTTCAAGCGCCGGCTGGGCGGCTATACCGGCGACAACCTCGGCGCCACGCAGCAGGTGGTGGAGCTGAGCCTGCTGCTGGCGTGGGCGGCGCATGTCTGAGCCCGCGGGCGGCTGCGCACTCTGGGTCTGGCGCCATCCGCGACCGCAGGGCGCGGCCGGCCGCTGCATCGGCGCCGGCACCGACCTGCCGCTGCACTGGCGCCGCGCCAAGCGCCTGGCGCGCCGCATCCAGGCCCATGCGCGCCGGCACCGTCTGCCGCATCAGGTGCAGACCTCGCCGCTGGCCCGCTGCGCCGATGTCGGCCGCTGGCTGCGCCGCTGGGGCTGGCAGCACCGGCTGGACGCGGGCCTGCTGGAGATCGACTTCGGCGCCTGGGATGGGCAGAGCTGGGACCGCATCGGACAGGCCGCGGTGGACGCCTGGGTGGTCGACTTCCTGGGCCACGCGCCCGCCGGTGGTGAATCTCTGCAGCAGCTCTTGGCGCGAGTGGCGGCCTGGCAGCCCGGCGCCTGTTGCGTGGTGAGCCACGGCGGCTGGATGCTGGCCAGGCGCTGGTTGCAAGAGCATGGCGAGCGCCAGCCCAGCGCCTTGGAGTGGCCGGCGGCGCCGGCTTATGCAGAGCTGTGGCGCCTGGTCTGAGCAGCCTGGCTCAGCCGCGCTCGTTCAGGCCGCCTGCCCGGTCAGCCGCTGATATTTCTGCATCAGCGTCTCGCGGCTCTCAACATGAGCCGGGTTCACCGGAATGCAGGCCACCGGGCACAGCTGCACGCATTGCGGCTCATCGAAGTGGCCGACGCACTCGGTGCATTTGCCGGCATCGATCTGGTAGAACTCCTCGCCCATCGAGATCGCCTCGTTCGGGCACTCGGGCTCGCAGACATCGCAGTTGATGCACTCATCAGTAATCATCAACGCCATCGCTTCACTCCTCCGTGCGGTTCGCAAGCCGCTCACGCAGCTTCTGCAGCACCAAGGGTGACACGAACTTGGAAACATCGCCGCCCAGCGTGGCAATCTCCCGCACAAAGGTGCTGGAAATGAACTGGTACTGGTCCGAGGGCGTCAGGAACACCGTCTCGACATCGGGCATCAGGGTGCGGTTCATGCCGGCCATCTGGAACTCGTACTCGAAGTCGCTGACCGCGCGCAGGCCGCGCACCACCACCTTGCCGCCGTGCTCCAGCACGAAGTCGCGCAGCAGGCCGCGAAACGGGATCACCTCGACATTGGGGTACTTGGCCGCCAGCTGGCGCGCTGTTTCCAGGCGTTCGTCGAGCGAGAACATGGTGCGCTTGTGATGGCCGGCTGCCACTGCGATGACCAACCGCTCGAACAAGCGGCTGGCGCGGCGCATCAGGTCTTCATGCCCCAGGGTCATCGGATCAAAGGTGCCGGGATAGACGGCAGTCAGAACGGTCACGGAAGTCAAAGTCGGCTCCTTGAGATCGACGCCAGCACGACGGCTGGCGGATTATCCTGCGATGCGGCGCAGCAGCTGGTAGTGCACCGCACCGGCACGGGCGTTCTTACAGGCCTCCAAGCCCAGCTCGGCCGGCAACGCCAAGGGCTCGGGCGACTCGACATAGAGCAGCCCGCCAGGCACCAACAAGGGCGCAGCGGCCTTCAACGCCGGCTCGAACAGGCCGGCATCAAACGGTGGATCCAGCAGCAGCAGCTCGAAGCGCGCCGGGGCCGAACGGCTCATCCAGCCGATGGCATCGCAGCACTCGATGCGCAGCTGGGCCGGATCGGCCTTGAGCCGCGTGCGGCTGGCTTCCAGGCTGCGCGCCAGCTGCGGATCACGCTCCAGCAAGAGCACCTCGGTCGCACCGCGCGACGCAGCCTCGAAGCCTAAAGCGCCGCTGCCGGCGAAGGCATCCAGCACGCGCCAGCCCGACAAGTCCTGGCCCAGCCAGTTGAACAGGGTCTCGCGCACGCGGTCGGGCGTGGGTCGCAGCCCGGGGCGGTCGGCCACCGGCAGCTTGGAACGCTTCCACTGGCCGCCGATGATGCGCACCTCACGCGGTGCACCGGCCGGTGCCACCTGGCGCGGCTTGAACTCGCGCGGCTCGCGCTTGTCCGGTCTCATCACCTTAGCCATGATCGAACTCCCCGCCGGCCAAACGCCGGGCCGCCCCAAGCCGGCCGAGATCCCCCCCGCGGATCGGCGAGCACACTCGCTCGACGAGCGGCCTCATGTACGCACCGGGATGCCGCGCTGCGCCATCAGCGCCTTGGCCTGGCCGACCGTGTACTCGCCGTAGTGGAAGATGCTCGCGGCCAGCACCGCATCGGCGCCGCCGAGCTGGATGCCGTCGGCCAGATGATCCAGTGTGCCGACACCGCCCGAGGCGATCACCGGCACGGTGACAGCGTCGCTGACCGCCCGCGTCAGCTCCAGATCGAAGCCGCTCTTGGTGCCATCGCGGTCCATGCTGGTCAGCAGGATCTCGCCGGCGCCGAACTCGGCCATCTGGCGCGCCCAGGCCACCGCGTCGATATGCATGTTCTTGCGTCCGCCGTGGGTGTAGACATCCCAGCCCGCGCCCTTAGTGGCGAGGTCTTCGCCGACGCGCCGTTTGGCATCGATGGCCACCACGATGCACTGCGCGCCGTACTTGTCGGAGGCCTCGCGGATCAGCTCGGGCCGCGCCACCGCGGCAGAGTTGAAGCTGACCTTGTCGGCGCCGGCATTCAGCAGGCGCCGCACGTCCTCGACGCTGCGCACCCCGCCGCCCACGGTCAGCGGAATGAAGACCTGCGAGGCCACGTCTTCGATGATGTGCAGGATCAGGTCGCGGCCGTCGCTGGTGGCGGTGATGTCCAGAAAGGTCAGCTCATCCGCGCCCTGCTCGTTGTAGCGCGCGGCAATCTCCACCGGGTCGCCGGCATCGCGCAGCTCGACGAAGTTGACGCCTTTGACGACGCGGCCGCCGGTCACGTCAAGGCAGGGAATGATGCGTTTGGCAAGCATGGCAGGAGAGAAATGGAGAGTTCCGTTGTCGATCTGAAGCGAGGGGTCAGCGCCCCGCAGCGGCGGGCATGGGCAGGCTGGGTGCGGGCTGCGGCTCGGGCGTGCGCTTGCGGCCTTCGGCCTCGGCAAACATGTCCCGCACATTGGCTCGCGCCAGGCCCTCGAAGTAGGCCCATTGGCCATAACGTGCACGCAGCACGTCCAGCACCTGCTGCTGGCGCTGCTCGGCTTCGCCAGGCTGGGCCGGCGCGGCGTCGACCTGCGTCTGCAGATCGCGCAGGTAGTCGCGGAAGTTGCGCATGTCCGCCAGATTGGCCATCTCGCCGTGGCCCGGCACGACGGCGGTTCCGGCCGGCAGCGTGTTCAGCGCATCCAAGGTCGGAATCCAGCGCTGCACGCGTCCGTCGATCAGGTTGGGCACGCTGGCCCGCCACATCAGGTCGCCCAGGAAAAGCACCTGCGCATCGGCCACCCACACCGCCGTGTCGCCGCCGGTATGGCCGGCCAGATGCTGCAGCAGGATGCGGCGCCCGCCCAGGTCCAGGCTCAGCTGCTGCTCGTAGCCCAGCTGCGGCGCCTTCAGCTCGGCCACCTGGCGCTTGCGTGCCTCGCTGGCTTTGTCACCGCCGACCAGGCGCAGGTTCTCGGGCTGCAACCAATCCAGCACCTGCCGCTGCGCGACAACGGTCGCCCCGGCTTCGGCAAACAGGCGATTGCCCGACACATGGTCGATATGGTGGTGGGTGTTGATCACATAGCGGATCGGCAGCGGCGTGAGCTTGCGGATTTCCGCCAGCAGCGCGCGCGCTGCATCCTCGCGGAAGAAGCTGTCGACCACCGCCACGGCTTCCGAGCCGATCACGAAGCCGGCATTGGCGCCTGCCTTGCCCTGTCGATCAATGGCCGCATAGACGCCCGGCCCCAGCGGCTTGAGCTCGAAAGCGGCCTCGGCAAAAGACGGCGCCGCCGCCACCAGCGCCGCACAGCCAGCCAGCGCCAGGGCAACGGCCCCAGCCTTCATGTGCCGCCCGACAGTTCGTCGGCGCGCTGCTGGCCGGCAGCGAAGTCCAGGTCACCCGTGTAGATGGCACGGCCGCAGATCACACCCTCGATGCCTTCGCTCTCCACCGCGCACAGCGCTTCGATGTCCTGGATATTGGACAGGCCGCCCGAGGCGATCACCGGGATCGTCAGCGCCTGCGCCAGCTTCACCGTGGCCTCGATATTGATGCCGGTGAGCATGCCGTCGCGGCCGATGTCGGTGTAGATCACACCCTCGATGCCGTAGTCCTGGAACTTGCGCGCCAGGTCCACCACCTCGTGACCGGTCAGCTTGCTCCAGCCATCGGTCGCCACCTTGCCGTCCTTGGCGTCCAGGCCCACGATGATGTGGCCGCCGAAGGCCGTGGCCGCGTCCTGCAGGAAGCCGGGATTCTTCACCGCGGCGGTGCCGATGATGATGTAGCTGAGGCCGTCATCCAGATAGCGCTCGATGGTGTCGAGATCGCGGATGCCGCCGCCGAGCTGCACCGGAATCTCGCTGCCGACTTCGCGCAGGATGGCGCGGATCGCCGCCTCATTGACCGGCTTGCCGGCGAAGGCGCCGTTCAGGTCGACCAGGTGCAGGCGGCGCGCCCCGGCATCCACCCAGCGCCTGGCCATGGCCGCAGGATCTTCGCCAAAGGTGGTGGACACATTCATATCGCCTTGTTGCAGGCGAACGCACTTGCCGTCTTTGAGGTCAATCGCAGGGATCAGCAGCATGGCCGAGGTGGTCAGTTAGTTGGGGTTGGGATTAGGAATGAAAGTGCTTGAGGAGGCTTGTCGCAGCGTCCCTCAGGGCTTCCAGTGCAGGAAGTTGCGATACAGGGCGAGCCCGTGCGCGGCACTTTTCTCGGGGTGGAATTGGGTGGCAAAAATATTATCCCGGGCCACTGCACAGGTAAAGCGCTGCCCGTAATCGGTTTCGCCAACGCTGTGGCGCGCATCTAACGGCCGGGCGAAATAGCTGTGCACGAAATAAAACCAGGCCTCATCCGGCACGCCGGCCCAGATCGGATGCGGCAGCACCTGACTGACACGGTTCCAGCCCATCTGCGGCACCTTGTAGCGGCTGCCATCGGGCTGCAGCTGGCCTTCAAGCTGGAAGCGCTGCACGCGGCCGGGAATCAGGCCCAGGCCCGGTGTGTCCTGCTCCTCGCTGTGGTCCAAGAGCATCTGCATGCCCACGCAGACACCCATCAACGGCTTCGCTGCTGCGGCCTCCAGCACGGCTTCCTTCAGCCCGGAGTCGGCCAGCTCGCGCATGCAATCGCGCATCGCCCCCTGGCCCGGCAGCACCACGCGCTCGGCGGCACGCACTTCCTCCGGCTTGGAGGTGATCACCACGTCCAGGCCCGATCCTTCGGCCACATGCAGCACGGCCTGTGAGACCGAGCGCAGATTGCCCATGCCGTAATCCACCACGGCGACCGTCCGTGCCATTACAGCGATCCTTTCGTCGAGGGAATCACGCCGGCACTGCGCGGGTCCAGCGTCATCGCCATGCGCAGCGCGCGGCCGAAGGCCTTGAACATCGTCTCGGCCTGGTGGTGGGCGTTGTGACCCTTGAGGTTGTCCACATGCAGACTCACCAGGGCGTGATTGACGAAGCCCTGGAAGAACTCAAAAGTCAGCTGGGTATCGAAGGCACCGATGGCGCCGGCGGTGAACTTGCAGTCCATCTCCAGACCCGGACGGCCGGAGAAGTCGACCACCACGCGCGATAGCGCTTCGTCCAGGGGCACATAAGCGTGGCCGTAGCGGGTGAGTCCCTTCTTGTCGCCGATGGCCTGGGCCACTGCCATGCCCAGCGTGATGCCCACGTCTTCCACCGTGTGGTGGCCGTCGATGTGCAGATCACCCTTGGCTTCGATGTCCAGATCGATCAGGCCGTGGCGTGCGATCTGATCCAGCATGTGGTCGAAGAAGCCGATGCCGGTGTTGAGCTTGGCTTCGCCGGTGCCGTCCAGATTGACGCGCACGCGGATCTGGGTTTCCTTGGTGTCCCGGCGGACCTCGGCGATTCGTTGGACGCTTGTCGTCATTGCAGCGATTCCTTCAGCGCGGCCAGCATGGCCTGGTTCTCTTCGGGTGTGCCCACGGTGATGCGCAAGCAGTTGGCCAGCAAGGGGTGCATGGCTGAGACGTTCTTGATCAGCACGCCGCGCGCCTTCATGGCGTCGAAAGTGCGCGCCGCATCGGCCACCCTGGCCAGGATCATATTGCCCTGGCTGGGGAACACCTTGTGCACGCCGGGAAGACCCGACAGAGAGGCGGACAGCCGGTCGCGCTCGGCGCGCAGGATCTCGGCCTGCTGCGCATAGACCTCGGCATGCTCCAGCGCGAACAGGCCGGCCTCGGCGTTCAGCACGCCCACATTGAAAGGCGGGCGCAGCTTGTCGATTTCGCCCACCACCGCGGCGTGCCCGATCAGGTAGCCGATGCGCACGCCGGCCAGGCCGAACTTGCTCATCGTGCGCATCACCAGCACATGGGGGTGCTTGGCCAGCAGCGCCATCGAGTCGCGTTCGGCAAAGGGCTGGTAGGCCTCGTCCATCACCACCAGGCCGGGCGCGGCGGCGACGATGCGCTCGATCACCGCGGCGTCCCACAGATTGGCGGTCGGGTTGTTCGGATAGGCCAGGTAGATCAGCGCCGGCTTGTGTTCGGCCATCGCCGCCAGCATCGCCGCCTCGTCCAGCTCGAAGTCGGCCGTCAGCGGCACGCCGACGAACTTCAGGCCCTGGTAGCGCGCCGACATCTCGTACATCACGAAGCTGGGCAGCGGCGACAGCACGGTGGCGCCGGGCTGGCTGATCGCCATGCTGAGCATGGTGATGATCTCGTCCGAGCCATTGCCCAGCGTGATCGCACAGCCGGCCGGCATGCCGGCATGCGCGGCCAGCGCCGCGGCCAGCACCTGGGTGCGCTCGGCCGGATAGCGGTTGATCGCCACACGGCCCAGGCGCTCGCCGAGTTGCTGCTGCAGCGCCTCGGGCAGGCGGTAGGGGTTCTCCATCGTGTCCAGCTTCACCATGCCGGCCGCGGACTGCACCGCATAGGCATGGGCGCCGCGCACATCGGAACGGATGCAGGCCAGCGCCTGCTGCAGCTTGTCTTGGCTCATCGTTGCACTCATCTGGCTCAGCCCTTGGTGTTCGGCTTCAAACGCATCTCGGCCGCCTGCGCGTGGCCCTGCAGCCCTTCGCCATAGGCCAGCTCGGCGGCGATCGGGCCCAGCTTCTGCGCACCCGCCTCGCTGACCTCGATCAGGCTGCTGCGCTTCTGGAAGTCGTAGACGCCCAGCGGCGAGGAGAAGCGCGCCGTGCCCGATGTGGGCAGCACGTGATTCGGCCCGGCGCAGTAGTCACCCAGGCTCTCGCTGGTATAGGCGCCCAGGAAGATCGCGCCGGCATGGCGCAGCAGCGGCTCCCAGCGATGCGGGTCCTGGCTGCTGACCTCCAGATGCTCGGGCGCGATGCGGTTGGAAATCTCGCAGGCTTCTTCCATCGAGCGCGTCTGGATCAGCGCGCCGCGACCTTCCAGCGAGGCACGGATCACATCGCGGCGCGGCATGCTCGGCAGCAGACGCTCGATCGCGTCGCGCACCTTCTCGATATAGCCGGCATCCGGGCACAGCAGGATGCTCTGCGCCAACTCGTCGTGCTCGGCCTGGCTGAACAGGTCCATCGCCACCCAGTCCGGCGGCGTCGTGCCGTCGGCCAGCACCAGGATCTCGCTGGGGCCGGCGATCATGTCGATGCCGACCTGGCCGAACACATGTTTCTTGGCGCTGGCCACATAGGCATTGCCGGGCCCGGTGATCTTGTCCACACGCGGCACGGTGGCCGTGCCATAGGCCAGCGCCGCCACGGCCTGCGCGCCGCCGATGGTGAAGGCACGGCTCACACCCGCCACATAGGCGGCGGCCAGCACCAGCGCATTCTTCTCGCCCCTGGGCGTGGGCACCACCATGATGATCTCGGGCACGCCGGCCACATGGGCCGGAATCGCGTTCATCAGCACGCTGCTGGGGTAGGCAGCCTTGCCGCCGGGCACATAGATGCCCACGCGGTCCAGCGGCGTGACCTTCTGGCCCAGCAGGGTTCCGTCCTCGTCGCGATAGCTCCAGCTCAGACCGCAGGCCTCTTTCTGCTTCTCGTGATAGCTGCGCACGCGGGCCGCAGCGGCTTCGAGCGCGCTGCGCTGCGCCGGGGTGATGGCGTCGAACGCGGCCTTCAATTCCTCGCGTGTCAACTCCAACGCCGCCAGGCTCGCGGCCGGCAGATGGTCGAAGCGGGCGGTGTATTCCAGCACGGCCGCGTCGCCGCGCGTCTTCACATCAGCCAGGATCTCGGCCACGCGGCCTTCGATGGCGGCATCGGTCTCGGCCGACCAGTGCAGCACGCGCTGGAACTCGGTCTCGAAATCGGCCGCGGCGGTATTGAGTTGGCGTAGCTGGATGCTCATGGTCGTCAACCTCAGGCTGGAATGGCGGAAGCGAAGGCGTCGATCAGCGCACGCAGCGGCTCACGCTTGAGCTTGAGCGCTGCCTGATTGACCACCAGGCGCGAGCTGATGTCCATGATGTGCTCCACCTCGACCAGCTTGTTGGCCTTGAGCGTGCTGCCGGTCGAGACCAGATCGACGATGGCATCGGCCAGGCCGGTCAGCGGCGCCAGCTCCATCGAGCCGTAGAGCTTGATCAGGTCCACGTGCACGCCCTTGTCGGCGAAGTGCTGGCGGGCGATCTCGGTGTACTTGGTGGCCACGCGGATGCGCGAGCCCTGCTTGACGGCGCTCTCGTAGTCGAAGTCGGCGCGCACCGCCACGCTCATGCGGCATTTGGCGATGTTCAGGTCCAGCGGCTGGTACATGCCTTCGCAGCCATGCTCGATCAGCACATCGCGCCCGGCCACGCCCAGGTCGGCGCCGCCGTACTGCACATAGGTGGGCACGTCGGTGGCGCGCACCAGCACCACGCGCACATCGGGCCGGTTGGTCGCCAGAATCAGCTTGCGCGAGGTTTCGGGATCTTCAAGCACCTCGATGCCGGCGGCCTTCAGCAGCGGCAGGGTTTCTTCGAAGATGCGGCCTTTGGAAAGTGCCAGGGTGATCATGATGATGCGTCGTCCTTCTCGTTCAGGGCGAGGGGGACGGCAGCGGAGTCACCAGGCGCGGCGCTTCACCGCCATCCTCCACCTGCTCTGGTTCAAACCGGCAAAGTGTGGATGGCGTTCAGTGATGGTGGTGATGGGCCGCCGGCTCGGCAGCCTGCGGCGCAGCGGCCCATTCGGCCGGTGTCAGCGTCTTCATCGACAGCGCGTGGATCTGCTCGCGCATGCGCTCACCCAGGGCCTGGTAGACCCGCTGGTGGCGGCGCACCCGGCTCAGGCCTTCGAATTCGGCCGAGACGATGGTGGCAAAGAAATGGCGGCCGTCGCCCTCGACTTGCAGCGTGTGGCAGGCAAGTCCGTCGGCGATGTATTGCTGGACTTCGGCGGGGGTGGGATCGGCATGATGGGTGCGATTGTAGTGGCTGGTATTTACCCGCGGATTTTGTAGCCGCGGCGCAGCAGTTCCAGCGCCACGCCGGCCACCACCACGAAGGCCACGGACACGATGCCAAGCGACAGCCAGGGCGAGACATCGCTGACGCCGAAGAAGCCGCGGCGGAAGCCGTCGATCATGTAGAAGAAGGGGTTCAGGTGGCTCACCGCCTGCCAGAAGGCCGGCAGCGAATGCACCGAATAGAACACGCCGGACAGAAAGGTCATCGGCATGATGAAGAAGTTCTGGAAGGCAGCCAGCTGATCGAACTTCTCGGCCCACAGGCCGGCGATCAGGCCCAGGCTGCCCATGATGCCGGAGCCCAGCAGCAGGAAGACGATGATCCAGCCCGGCTGCGCCAGCCCCGGCGGCGCGAACCAGGCCGTTACCAGCAATACGCCCAGACCCACCGTCAGGCCGCGCACCATCGACGCACCGACATAGGCCACGAACCAGGCCCAGTGCGACAGCGGGGTCACCAGCAGGAAGACCAGATTGCCGGTGATCTTGCTCTGGATCAGGCTGGATGAGCTGTTGGCGAAGCTGTTCTGCAGCACGCTCATCATCACCAGGCCCGGGATCAGGAAGGCGGTGTAGCCCACCGAGTCGTAGACCTTCACATGGTCTTCCAGCACATGGCCGAAGATCAGCAGATAGAGCATCGCGGTCAGCACCGGCGCGGCCACGGTCTGGAAGGCCACCTTCCAGAAGCGCAGCACTTCCTTGTAGAACAGGGTGCGTGCCCCTTCAAGACGAATCGCGCTCATGCCCGGCCCTCCCCGGCGGATTGCATGATTTCGAGGAACACGTCCTCCAGGTCGGCACGGCCGATCTCCAGGTCTTCGACGGGGCAACCGGCGCCGCGCAGCGTGGCCAGAATGCCCTCAACCTCGGCCGCGTCATGCGCCTTGATCTGCGCTATGCGTCCGGTCACGCGCGCCCGGCCGCTCAGTTGCGGCGGCAGCGCCGCATCGGTCTTGAAGCGCAGCATGGTCGAAGCCTTGCCCGACAGCAGATTGCTGGTGCTGTCCAGCGCGACGATGCGGCCGCTCTTGAGCATCGCGATGCGGTGGCACAGGGCCTCGGCTTCTTCAAGGTAATGGGTGGTCAGCAGCACCGTGTGGCCTTCTCTGTTCAGCTTCGCGATGAAGGCCCAGAGGGTCTGGCGCAGCTCCACATCGACGCCGGCCGTGGGCTCGTCCAGCACGATCACCGGCGGGCGGTGCACCAGGGCCTGCGCCACCAGCACGCGGCGCTTCATGCCGCCGCTGAGCTGGCGCATATTGGCGTTCGCCTTGTCAGCCAGGCCGAGGCTTTCCAGCAGCTCGTCGATCCAGGCCTCGTTGTGCTTGACGCCGAAATAGCCGCTCTGGATGCGCAGCGATTCGCGCACACTGAAGAAGGGGTCGAACACCAGCTCCTGCGGCACGATGCCCAGCGCCTTGCGCGCTGCCGCATAGTCGTCCACCACGTCGCGGCCCAGCACGCTGACCCGCCCGCCGCTGGCGCGCGAGAGGCCGGCCAGGATGCTGATCAGGCTGGTCTTGCCGGCGCCGTTGGGGCCGAGCAGGCCGAAGAACTCGCCGGGCTGGATGTCGAAGGAAACGCCGTCCAGCGCCCTCACCTGGCCGCCACGGTAGGTCTTGCTGACGTTCTGGAAGGAGATCGCCGGTCCCGCCGGTGGCGCCGGCTTGTTGTTGTTCGCTTGCATGACGCCGGATTGTAGGGACCGCTAGCAAACCATGCAGACCCGCGGCCTCGAAGCCGGGCGGTGGTGCCAGAATGGCAGCAGGAGACCCTCTCGTCCATGACAGCCAAGAAACCGCGACGGACCGCCCAGCGCATTCTCGAAGTGACGCTGGATCTGTTCAACCGATTCGGCGAACCCAATGTCTCGACCACACTGATCTCGGCCGAACTCGGCATCAGCCCGGGCAATCTGTACTACCACTACCCGGCCAAGGACGAGCTGATCAATGCGCTGTTCATGCAGTACGAACAGTCGCTCGACAAGCTGCTGGGCGCGGCCGGCGATGTGCGCCATGTCGAGGACGCCTGGCTGTTCTTCCACATGCTGATCGAGCTGATCTGGCAGCACCGCTTCCTGTACCGCGACCTGAACGATCTGCTGAGCAAGAACCGCAAGCTGGAAACCCATTTCCAGGGCGTGCTGCAGCACAAGGGCGAAGCGGTGCGCGCCGTGCTGGCCGGGCTGTCCCAAGGCGGCGCGCTGCACATGGACGAGCGCGAGGCCGCCCCCACCGCCGAGGCCATGGTGGTGCTGATGAGCTATTGGCTCAGCTACGAATACGTTCGCGACCCGCGCCACGCGCTGGAGCCTGAGCGTGCCGGCGCGGCGCTGCTGCGCGGCGCCTTCCATGTGCTGAGCCTGCTGCTCCCCTATCTGGAGCCCGCCTCGCGCGAGCATCTGTTTTCTCTCGCCGGTCACTATCAAAACCAGGCCCAAGCCTGACACGCCCATCCCATCAAGGAGACAACAACATGGCCAAGTGGACTGCCTTCCCCTATGACAACGCCGCCTTCATCTACGACGCGGCCAGCCTGAAGAAGCATTGGGCGCGCCTGCATGCCGGCGACGCCGAGCCCTGGCCCAAGGATGCGGCGGTGGTGCAGGCCTGGATCCTGTTCCATGCCGGCGAGTTCCAGAAGGCGGCCGAAGCCGGCCTGGCCGCGGGCGGTGCCGGCATCACGGTGGCCAACAAGGCCCAGGCGATCTATGCCAACTACCTGGAGAAGAAGGAAAAGGCCAAGCTGGAACTGCTGCTGGAAGTGGCCGAGCGGGCCGAGGCCCAGCAGGCCGAGGAGCCCAAGAACGCCAACGCCTACTACTGGCAGGCCTATGCCATCGGCCGCTACAGCCAGGGCATCAGCGTGGCCAAGGCGCTGGCCCAGGGCCTGGGCGGCAAGGTCAAGGGCGCGCTGGAGAAGACCATCGCGCTGGCGCCCAAGCATGCCGACGCCCATATCGCGCTGGGCGCCTTCCACGCCGAGGTGATCGACAAGGTCGGCAAGCTGCTGGGCAAGACCCAGGGCGCTGACACCGCCACCGGCCTGGCAATGTTCGAACAGGCGCTCAAGCTGAACCCCAGCAGCGCCATCGCGAAGATCGAGCGGGCCAACGGCCTGGTGATGCTGGAGGGCGACAAGCGCATGAAGCAGGCCGAGGCGCTGTATGCCGAGGCCGCTGCCTGCGAGCCGATGGACGCGATGGAGTGCCTGGACGTGGAGATGGCGCGCGAAGAACTGGAAGATTGACGCGGCTCAAGACGCGAGCCTGCCAGCCGCTTAGATTCAAAAGTCCAAGCCCAATTCGCTCCGCCCCGGAGCGCTGCCCAGGAGACGTCCATGTTCCGCTCACTGCTCGCCTGTATCGCCCTGGCCTCGCTGGCCCCCATGGCCAGTGCCCAGGAGGCGGTGTTCCAGACCAAGTCGCTGACGCCGGAAGCCGCGCTGACGGCGGCGCGCGCCGCCATGGAGTCCTGCCGCAAGCAGGGCTACCAGGTGGCGGTCGCGGTGGTTGACCGCGGTGGCCTGACCCAGGTGCTGCTGCGCGACCGCTTTGCCGGCCCGCACACGGTGCAGGTCTCGGCCGACAAGGCCTGGACGGCGGTGAGCTTCCGCACCAGCACCCAGGCCCTGGCGGCCGATACCCAGGCCGGCAAGCCGATGAGCGGCCTGCGCTCGCTGCCGCGCTTCCTGGCCGCTGGCGGCGGCCTGCTGATTGAAGGTGGCGGCAGCGTCTATGGCGCAATCGGCGTGTCCGGCGGCCCCGGCGGCGAAGCCGACGATGCCTGTGCACAGGCCGGCATCAAGGCGATCGCCGCCTCGCTCGAATTCTGAAGCCGCGACGGCGGCGCTCAGCCGAGCCCAGCGCATGCGCAGCGCTCATGCCCTGATCGTCGGTGCCTGTCTGGCGACCGGCTTGGCACTGGCGAGCAGCGTCCGCGCTGACACGATGACCTGGCTGCTGCGCGACTTCCCGCCCTCGTCGATGCCGCTCGGCGGCCAGCCCTCACAGGGCATGGCGGATGAGTTCGTCAAGGCCATCGTGCAGCGCTGGCCCGATGCCGAGCACCGCTATGTGGTGGCCAACAACAACCGCATCCTGGCGCTGCTGGAAGCCGGCGAGCCCGCCTGTTTCACCACGGCGCTGCGCGTGCCGGCGCGCGAGCGCCAGGCCTATATCGCCGACCTGCTGATCGTGCCGCCGCAGATGCTGATCGTGCGCGCCGACACGCTGTCGCGGCTGCCGCTCAACCCACTGGGCGAGGTCAGGCTCGAGGCCTTGCTGGCCGATGCCTCGCTGCACGGCCTGCTGGTCCAGTCGCGCAGCTATGGCAGCCAGCTGGACGGCCAGATCATGGCCCGCCCGGCCGACTCGGGCCTGCACCTCAGCGCCTCCACTGCACATCCGCTGCGACTGGTGGCACGCTCACGCGCCGACTACACCATCGACTACGACTACACGCTGGCCTACGAGCAGCACATCGACGAATCGATCCTGAAGGCCGGGCTGCTGAGCCTGCCGATCGAGGGCAATAGCCAGATGCTGGTCGCGGGCATTGCCTGTCCGCGCACCGAATGGGGCCGGCAGGCGATCCTGCGCATTGATCAGCTGATCGCCAGCTTGGCGCAGAACCCCGAGGCTCGCTCCGGGCTGGAGCGCTGGATGACGCCGCAGAGCCGCCAGCGCTACGGCCGGCAGATCGAGCAGTTCTATCAGCGCCGCAGCCAGCCCTCGCCGGCCAGCGCCTTCTCGCCACCGCCAACGCAGGCGGCCAGCCCGGCCTCAGCCGCCAGGCCCTGAATCCGGCGCATAACGGCGTCTCAGCGCGTCCTCGCGGCCCGGCTGCAGATTGGCCCGCTGCAGATCGCCGCCGTAGTGCGCCAGCACGCGCTTGTCCATCACCTTGAACCACAGCGGCGGCAAATAGGCCAGCACCAGCATCGCCGCATAGCCTGAAGGCAGCTGCGGGCTGCTGTCGAAATGCCGCAGCGCCTGATAGCGCCGCGCCGGATGGGCGTGGTGGTCGCTGTGGCGCTGCAGCTGGTACAGGAACAGGTTGGAGACGATGTGGCTGGAGTTCCAGGAATGCTCGGGCTGGCAGCGTACCGGCCGGCCGTTCTCGCCCAGCGGCCGCAGCAGGCCGTAGTGCTCGATGTAATTGACCACCTCCAGCAGCGAGGCGCCGTAGAAGGCCTGTAGCAGCAGGAAGGGCAGCACGCCCACACCCAACCAGAGCAGCAGCGCCGCATACAGCGCCGCCGTCATCGCCCAGGCCTGCAGGCACTCGTTGCGCCAGTGCCAGACGCCCAGACCGCGGCCCGCCAGGCGCGCGCGCTCCAGCGCCCAGGCCGAGCGCAGGCCGCCGATCATCGTGCGCGGCAGAAAGGCCCAGAAGCTCTCGCCCAGGCGCGCGCTCGCCGGGTCCTCGGGTGTCGCCACGCGGCGATGGTGGCCGCGGTTATGTTCGACATAGAAGTGCCCATAAGCCACCGGCGCCAGCGCCAGCCGCGACAGCCAGCGTTCCCAGGCCGGCAGCTTGTGCCCGAGCTCATGCGCGGTATTGATCGCCACGCCGTTGATGCCACCGACGCTGAGCAGCAGGCCGATCCAGCCGAACAGGCTGAGCTCGTGAGTGGCAGCAATCCAGGCGCCATGGATCGTCAGCCCGAACTGGAAGGGAATGAAGGCCACGACGATGAGGCGGTACCAGCGCTGCTGCTCCAGCCCGGGCACCGCAGTCTCAGGCGGATTGGCATGGTCCTCGCCCAGCCAGGTGTCGAGCAGCGGGATGAGGCCGTACATCACCAGACTGCTCACCCACAACCAGGCCTCGACGCCGGTGAGCTGGTACTTGACGAGGTTCAGCCACACCAGGGCCGGGAAGGCGGGCGACAGCAACCACCACCAGCGCTTGCTGTCGTGCCAGCGTGCGGCGGGCGGAAGGGGTGATGTCGGCGAGCTGGCGTGCATGAGTCGATGCTGAGCGCCGCCTTGGCACCGGTCAAGAGGGCTGCTGCTGAGTCGACACACCCAGCTGGCATGATCCGCAGCCATGCAAGAGATCGAACTGCGCTTCCAGATTCCGCCCGAGCAGCGGCGCCCGCTGCTGCTGTGGCTGAAGAGCGCCGGTTCGCTGCGCCGCGAGCGCCTGCAGGCCGCCTACTTCGACACAGCCGCCCGCGACCTGGCGCGCGCCGGCTTTGCGCTGCGCCTGCGCCGCGAGGGCCGGCGCTGGGTGCAGACGCTCAAGGGCGAGGCGCCTGATGGCATGACGCGGCTGGAGCACAACGTGACGCTGGGCCAGGGGGCGGCGATGCCGGCGCTGGACGTGGCGCGTCATGCGGCCCATCCAGCCGGCGCCGCCCTGCTCGCCCGGGTGGCCGAGCTCGGCGGCGAAGCGGCGCTGCTGTGCCTGTTCCGCACCGACATCCGGCGCCACAGCGTGCAGCTCACGCAAGACGGCAGCGTGCTGGAACTGGCGCTGGACGAAGGCCAGCTGCTGGCCGATGCCGAGCCGGGCCAGCGCGAGGCGCCGGTGCTCGAACTGGAGATCGAGCTGAAGAGCGGCAGCCCCGCCGCCCTGCTGCAGCTGGCGCGCGAAGCCGTGTCCGCCCATGGGCTGTGGCTGGAGCATCGCAGCAAGGCCCTGCGCGGCGATCTGCTGGCGCGTGCACAGCCGGCCGCGCCGCCGGCCTTGGCCACTGCGGCACCGTGGCGGCGCGGCAGCAGCGCGCAACAGGCCTTGAAGCAGCTGCTGCAAGCGGCGCTGGAGCCGCTGCTGGGCAATGCCTCGCAGATCGCCAGCGGCAGCCACGCCCCCGAACACCTGCACCAGCTGCGCGTCGGCCTGCTGCGCCTGATGGTGTGCCTGCAGCTGCTGCAAGGCCTGCCCGCCAAGGACGACGGGCCGCAGGAGCAGCAGCTGCGCGCCCTGCGCGCTGCGGCGCAGGCGCTGCGCCGCAGCCTGTCCGCCGCGCGCGACGCCGACGTCCAGGCCAGGACGCCCTGGCAAACATCGCTCGACGCGGCGTGGCGCGCCACCGGGCTGAGTGACGACGACACGGCTGCCGCTGCGGACGCCCGCCCGCGCAGCAGCGCGGCTGAACTGTTGCGCAGTGCCGAAGCCCAGGCGCTGTTGCTTGAGCTGCTGGCGCTGCTGAGCAGCGCGGGCGGCAGCAGCCCTGAGTCGCCGCCGCGCCCGGGCGGTGGCGGGATGCTGCGGCGCGCCTGCCAGGCCCGGCTGGCGCGCTGGCAGGCCACGCTGCAGGACAGCGGCAAGCAGATCACCGGCCTGGCTGCCGAAGATCGCCACCGGCTGCGCCAGCGCCTGCGCCGCCTGCGCTATGCGCTGGAGCAGACGGCCGAGCTGCTGCCCGGCGCCAAGACTGACAGTCAGCTGCAAGAACTCAAGCAACTGCACCAGCAGCTGGGTGAGCTCAACGATCTGGAACAGGCGCTGCAGCAGGCCCGCCAACAGGCCGGCCAACAGCGCCGGCTGCAGGCGGCCTTTGCGCTGGGCTATCTGCACCAAGAGCATGCGCTGCGCCTGCAGCAGGCCGATGCCAGCTGGCGGCGCTGGCGCAAGCGCCGCCGTCGCTGAGCGCTGACGGGGAGCCAGCTCCACTTGCGAATCGCAGGCCCCAGCTGCGCGGACCATCGCAGGGTGCCGCGCGCTGTCGGACCTTGCGTTTCGCCCCGCATCACCCTGATCGCTTCCTGACAAAGGCCGCCTGCCGGGCGACCGTCGCCCAGCGTTGCATCGATGTCTACGTGGAATTACGCAGCGCGTGCGATGTCCGCTCGCGATCTTGCAGGCGCAGGGGTTTGACCCAGTTGTGTGGGCTGGCGCGGGGTTCGACATTCGTTGACGAGCAACCTGTTGCAAAGACACAGGGCCACTGCGAAGCCTGGGCTGATTCGTTCAGGCGCGACGTTCCCCAACCGCAATCCATGGAGACAGACATGAGCGAGAACACCAAAGTCCCGGCCCAGCGCCGCCGCTTCCTGAAGAAGGCCGCCACCGGCACCGTGGCCGCCGGCGCACTGGCCGCGCCGATGATCGCCACCGCGCAGACCACCAGCCTGCGTTTCCAGTCGACCTGGCCCGCCAAGGACATCTTCCACGAGTACGCCAGCGACTTCGCCAAGAAGGTCAACGACATGGCGGGCGGCCGCCTGAAGATCGAAGTCCTGCCCGCCGGCTCGGTCGTGCCGGCCTTCCAGCTGCTGGATGCCGTCAGCAAGGGCACGCTGGACGGCGGCCACGGCGTGGTGGCCTACCACTACGGCAAGAACTCGGCGCTGGCGCTGTGGGGCTCCGGGCCCTCCTTCGGCATGGACCCGAACATGCTGCTCGCCTGGCACAACTACGGTGGCGGCAAGCAACTGCTTGAAGAGGTCTACAAGTCGCTGAACCTGGATGTGACCTCCTTCCTCTACGGCCCCATGCCCACCCAGCCTTTCGGCTGGTTCAAGAAGCCGATCGCAAAGGCGGACGACTTGAAGGGCGTGAAGTTCCGCACCGTCGGCCTGGCGGTGGACATGTACACCGACATGGGTGCGGCGGTGAATCCGCTGCCCGGCGGTGAGATCGTGCCGGCACTGGACCGCGGCCTGATCGACGGCGCCGAGTTCAACAATGCCTCGTCCGACCGCCTGCTGGGCTTCCCCGATGTGGTGAAGAACTGCATGTTGCAGAGCTTCCACCAGAGCGGCGAGCAGTTCGAGATCCTGTTCAACAAGACCAAGCTGAATGCGCTGCCGGCCGAGCTGAAGGCCATCATCGAGTACGCAGTGCAGGCCGCCAGTGCCGACATGAGCTGGAAGGCCATCGAGCGCAACTCGACGGACTACATCGAGCTGAAGAAGCAGGGCGTCAAGTTCTACAAGACGCCGGACGCCATCCTGCGCGGCCAGCTTGCGGCCTGGGACAAGATCATCGCCAAGAAGGGTGGCGAGAACGCGATGTTCCAGAAGATCCTGGACAGCCAGCGCGCCTTCGCCGCCCGCGCCGGCCAATGGCAGAACGACTACACGGTCGATTTCAAGATGGCCTACAACCACTACTTCGGCCGCAAGGCAGAGCCGAAGAAGGGCTGAGCCCCGCTTTGAGGGCCGGCTGCAGCAGCTCGCCCTGACCCGACTGCCGGAGCGCTCTTTCGCGCTCCGGCATGTTTGTCTCAGACAGAAACCTTCGATGTCTGGAAGGACTCGCGAATGCAGAACCTGCTGCTGGCGGTGGACCGCTTCTCCACCTTGATCGGCAAGACCTTTGCCTGGTCGGTCGTCGGTCTGACGCTGTTGATCAGCTGGGAGGTGTTCTCCCGCTATGTGCTCAACAAACCCCATGCCTGGGTGCTGGACGCGCAGATCATGCTGTACGGCACGCTCTTCATGTGCGCCGGCGCCTACACGCTCTCCAAGAACGGCCATGTGCGCGGCGATGTGCTCTACGGCTTCTTCCGCCCGCGCACGCAGGCCGCAGTGGACCTGACGCTCTACATCGTGTTCTTCCTGCCCGGCATCGTCGCGCTGACCTGGGCCGGCTGGAACTACGCGCAGGAGTCACTGGCCATCCGCGAGCAGACCTTCTCGGCGGATGCGCTGCCGCTCTACCCCTTCAAGTTCATCATCCCGATCGCTGGCGGCGCGCTGCTGCTGCAGGGCTTGGTCGAGATCGTGCGCTGCGTGATCTGCCTGCGCACCGGCGAATGGCCGGCGCGCGATGAGGACGTCGAGGAGGTCGACGTCGAGAAGCTCAAGGAAATGGTGCACGTGAAGGACGCCGACATCGAGGCGCTGGACCAGTACGTGGTGGCCAAGGAAGGCGGCAAGGCAGCATCATGAAATTCAAGTTGCGCAAGGAACTCTGGTTCGGCTTCATCCTGATGGGGCTGATCATCGCGGCAGCACTCGGCATGCTGATCGCCGCACCCAAGATCACCAACGGCCATATCGGCCTGCTGATGCTTTCGCTGGTGGTGGTCGCCATCATGCTGGGCTTCCCCACGGCCTTCACGCTGATGGGCATGGGCATGCTCTTCACCTGGATCGCCTACGAGGAAAACACCGCCAAGACCCTGAACCTGATGGTGCAGTCGGCCTACAAGGTGATGTCCAACGATGTGCTGATCTCGATTCCGCTCTTCGTCTTCATGGGCTATCTGGTCGAGCGGGCCAATCTGATCGAGAAGCTGTTCCGCAGCCTGCACCTGGCGCTGGCCCGCGTGCCCGGCTCGCTGGCCGTGGCCACGCTGGTGACCTGCGCCGTGTTCGCTACCGCCACCGGCATCGTCGGCGCGGTGGTCACGCTGATGGGCCTGCTGGCGCTGCCGCAGATGCTCAAGGGCGGCTACGACGTGCGTCTGTCGGCCGGCGCCATCACCGCAGGCGGCTGCCTGGGCATCCTGATCCCGCCCTCGGTGATGCTGATCGTCTACGGCGCCACCGCTGGCGTGTCGGTGGTGCAGCTCTATGCAGGCGCCTTCTTCCCAGGCCTCATGCTGGCTGGCCTGTACATCCTGTATGTGATCCTGCTGGCCAAGATCCGGCCCGATATGGCACCGCCGCTGACGGCCGAGCAACGCTTCGTGCCCCTGCCCGAGCCACTGCTGAAAGTGGGCGCAGACCAGGTCAAGCGTGCGCTGCCGGTGCTGATCAACGCACTCAAGGGCCGGCGCAACCATGGCGTGGCCGCCAGCTATCTGCTCAAGCAGCTGGGCATCGCGCTGCTGCCAGCCATCCTCTACGCCGTGGTGGCGCTGAGCAGCTACAACAGCGTAACGCGCGCAGTACCCGTCGAAGACGCGGCCAGCACGATGAGCGAGATGGGCGCGGAAAGCAGCGCGCCTGCCGAGGGCGGACTGGCCGAGCCGGTTGGCAGCAGCGACCTGGCCGAGCCCCCGGGCGAAGCGGCCAGCGAGGCGGCCGCGGAAGGCGAGCTCAAGGAAATCGGCGCCGAAGCGGCAGCCAGCGCACCGGCGGCCGCGCCCGACTTGGCGGCGCCGCCGTCCGCAGCCTCGACCGCTACATCGGCCGCAGGCGCAGCGTCCGGCGAGCGCGTGCCGGCCCCGACGGGCTACTGGATCGGACTGGGCGTTGGCGGTGCCTCGCTGCTGGCCTTCTACGCCATCCTCAGCTTCGCGCGGCTCGAGATCTTCAAGATGCTGCTGTCCAGCTTCTTCCCGCTGCTGGTGCTCATCCTGGCGGTACTGGGCTCCATCGTGCTGGGCCTGGCCACGCCGACCGAGGCGGCGGCCGTCGGTGCCCTGGGCGGCTTCTTGCTGGCGGTGGCCTACAAGCAGCTGACCTTCGAGGTGGTCAAGGAGAGCGTGTTCCTCACCGCCAAGACCAGTGCCATGGTGTGCTGGCTGTTCGTCGGCTCGGCCATCTTCTCGGCCGCCTTTGCGCTGCTGGGCGGCCAGGAGCTGGTCGAGACCTGGGTGATGAGCCTGAACCTGACGAAGGTCGAGTTCCTGATCCTCAGTCAGGTCATCATCTTCATCCTCGGCTGGCCGCTGGAGTGGACCGAGATCATCGTGATCTTCATGCCCATCTTCATCCCGCTGCTGGACAACTTCGGCGTCGACCCGCTGTTCTTCGGCCTGCTGGTCGCGCTGAACCTGCAGACCGCCTTCCTGAGCCCGCCGGTGGCGATGGCGGCCTTCTACCTGAAGGGCGTGGCGCCCAAGCATGTGACGCTGAACCAGATCTTTGCCGGCATGCTGCCCTTCATGGGCATCCAGGTGATGGCGATCGTGCTGCTCTACATGTTCCCCGCCATCGGCTTGTGGCTCCCGCAGGTGCTGTACGGGCGCTGAGCCCAAGCGCAAGCTCCACGCAAAGGCCCGCCTCGCGCGGGCCTTTTTTCGTGGCTCTGCGCCCAATTGCTTGGCCGCACACGGCGCGAGGCGGGCACTCCGCCGCCCTTGTGAAAGCTGAGTGCAGGCCTGCGGCCCGGGCACGTCGGCCATTACCGTGGCACCCAAGACGCTGGGGTCAGGTCGTGCCAGCCGCACTGGCCAGGGGGTCGACCAGCGCATGGCAGGCGTTCGACGCTGCTAAGCTGCCAAGGAAATGAAAACGTTGGGAATTCATGCACGAGGGACGGGAGCGACGCCCGGACATGTTCTGCTGCTCGCGGGCTGCTCGCTGGCGCTGCTGCTGCTTTCGCAACAGGCTGTCGCCCAGGGCCGGCCGGCGCTGAGCGTCTGCGACGACGACGCCGAGCGCCCGCCCTATGTATTCCGGAAGGACCGTGGCGGCCAGGCTGCGGCGGGGCTGACCGGTTTTTCGGTGGACGTGATCACGCGCGTCCTCGGCCCGCAGGGCGAGGGTTTCACGCTGGAGCTGCTGCCCTGGCGCCGCTGCCTGCGGCAGGTGCAAAGCGGTCGCACGGACCTGGTATTGAACATCGCGCGCAGCCCGGAACGCGAAGGCCAGTTCCTCTTCACCCAGCCCTACTACCAGATGCGGCTGGCGTACTTCTACGACGCTGACCGGCCGGCGCCGGCAGTGCGCTCGCGTGAGGATCTGGCGCAGCAGCGCCTGTGCCTGGCCGCCGGCTACAACTACGCGCCCTTCGGCGTCGACCCCAAGGCACCCCATGTCACCGGCACAGGCAAGACCGTGGGCCACGCATTCCAGATGCTCAAGGCCGGCCGCTGCGACGTAGTGCCTGAGCGTCTGGAGACGGCGATCGGCTACCGGCTTGCCGGTCTGGCAGACTTTGAACGCATGGGCCTGGCCTACAGGTTGGTGCCAGGGCTGCCGGCGCAGGCCTTCCACATCGGCGTGAGCCCGAAGAGCCCGCAGGCGCAGGCGCTGCTGCAGCGCCTGAACGCCGGCATCGATCAGCTGCGCGAGAACGGCCAGCTCGCACAGCTGGCACTGAGTTACGGCATCACGCCCTAGCCCGACGCCTCGCCCTGGCCCGTCAGGCGGTCTCGCGCCACTGCGTCATCAGGCGCTCCCACTTGGCGCGCGCCGCCTTGACGTGGCGCTCCTTCACATGGCCGTAGCCGCGGATGTCCTCGGGGATGCGGGCGACGTCGAGCGCCAGCGCCAGGCGCTCGGCCGTCAGACCCTTGCCCAGCAGCGCGTCGATGCTGGCGCGGTACTCGCTGATCAGCGCGCGCTCCATCTTGCGCTCTTCGGTGTGGCCGAAGATGTCGAAGGCCGTGCCGCGCAGGCCCTTCAGCTTGGCCAGCAGGCCGAAAGCCGGGCGCACCCAGGCGCCGAACTGGCGCTTGATCAGAAGGCCCTTGTCGTCCTTCTTGGACAGCAGCGGTGGCGCCAGGTGGTGCACGATCTTGTAGTCGCCTTCAAACTGCGACGCGATCTGCTGCACGAACTGCGGGTCGGTGTGCAGACGCGCCACTTCGTACTCGTCCTTGTAGGCCATCAGCTTGAACAGGTACTTGGCCACCGCCTCGGCCAGGCGGGTCGAGTTCAGCGGCGCCTCGGCGGCACGCACCTTCTCGACAAAGCTCTGGTAGGTCTGCGCATAGGCGGCGTCCTGGTAGCCGGTCAGGAACTCGACGCGCTTGGCGACCAGCTCGTCCAGGCCCGGGCGCTTGACGATGTTGATGACCTGGCGCGTGGCATACAGCGCCTGCACCGCGGCCAGATCATGCGCGCAGCGACGGCCCCACTCGAACGCCGCCTTGTTGTTGTCGATCTGCACGCCGTTGAGCTCGATCGCACGCATCAGCGCGGCAAAGGACAGCGGCACCCGGCCCTGCTGCCAGGCGTAGCCCAGCATCAGCGGGTTGGTGTAGAGCGAATCGCCCAGCAGCTTGACCGACACCTCTTCGGCATCGAAGGCGCCCAGATGCGCCGGGCCCACTGCCTTGGCCACGGCGCTCTCACAGGCCGCGCCGGGGAAGCTCCAGTTGGCATCGTTGACCAGGCTGGCGGTCGGCGAACCGTGGGTGTTCAGCGCCACATAGCTGCGGCCCTCGCGCATCACGGCCAGCGTGGTCTTGTTGGCAGCCACGATGGCGTCGCAGGCGATCACCAGATCCGCCTCGGCCGTGCCGACCTTGGTGCAGTGGATGGCCGACTCGTCGTTGGCGATCTGGATGTGGCTCCAGGTGGCTCCGCCCTTCTGCGCCAGACCGGCCGCGTCCTGCGTGATCACGCCCTTGCCTTCCAGATGCGCGGCCATGCCCAGCAGCTGGCCGATGGTGATCACGCCGGTGCCACCGACGCCCGCCACCACGATGCCCCAGGCCTTCTCGGGGTTGGGAATCAGCGGCTGGGGCAGCGCCGGCAGGCTGGCGTCAAAGGGGTTGAGTGACTTGTCCTTCTTGGGCTTCTTCAGCTGGCCGCCTTCGATGGTGACGAAGCTCGGGCAGAAGCCCTTCACGCAGCTGTAGTCCTTGTTGCAGCTGTTCTGGTTGATGCGGCGCTTGCGGCCGAAATCGGTCTCCAGCGGCTCGACCGACAGGCAGTTGCTCTGCACCGAGCAGTCGCCACAGCCTTCGCAGACCAGCTCGTTGATGAAGGCGCGCTTGGCCGGATCGACCAGCTTGCCGCGCTTGCGGCGGCGGCGCTTCTCGGTGGCGCAGGTCTGGTCGTAGATGATGGCGGTGGTGCCGGCAATCTCGCGGAACTGGCGCTGGATCGCGTCCAGCTCGTCGCGGTGGTGCACCGTCACGCCCGACAGCAGCGACACGCCGTTGTACTTCTCCGGCTCGTCGGTGACGATCACCAGCTTCTTGACGCCCTCGGCGGTGACGCTCTGCATGATCTGCAGCACCGTGTGACCCTCGGGACGTTCGCCGACCTGCTGGCCGCCGGTCATCGCGACCGCGTCGTTGTAGAGGATCTTGTAGGTGATGTTCACGCCGGCGGCGATGCTCTGGCGGATCGCCAGCAGGCCGCTGTGGAAGTAGGTGCCATCGCCCAGGTTGGCAAAGATGTGGTTCTCGGTGGTGAAGGGCTGCTGGCCCACCCAGGGCACGCCCTCGCCGCCCATCTGCGTGAAGGTGGCGGTGCTGCGGCCCGGCATCCAGCTGACCATGTAGTGGCAGCCGATGCCGGCCACGGCGCGCGAGCCCTCGGGCACGCGGGTGCTGGTGTTGTGCGGGCAGCCGCTGCAGAACCAGGGCGTGCGGTCGGCGCCCCCGGCGGTCTTCTCTTCGGCCTTCAGCGCGTTCTCCTTGGTATCGATGATGGCCACGCGAGCGTCCAGGCGCGCCTGCACATCGGCGTCCACGCCCAGCTTCTTCAGGCGCTTGGCGATGGCGCGGGCGATGATGGCCGGCGTCAGGTCGGCCTGCGGGCGCAGCAGCCAGTTCTGGCTGGGGTTGGCCTGGTTCCACTCGCCGCCGGTGTTGTCGCCTTCGACCTCGTCGAACTTGCCCAGCACGTTCGGGCGCACGTCTGGCCGCCAGTTGTACAGCTCTTCCTTGAGCTGGTACTCGATCATCTGGCGCTTCTCCTCGACCACCAGGATCTCCTGCAGGCCGGTGGCGAAATCGCGCGTGATGGTGGCCTCCAGCGGCCACACCACATTGACCTTGTGCAGGCGGATGCCCAGGCGCCGGCAGGTGTCGTCATCCAGCCCCAGGTCGTGCAGCGCCTGGCGCGTGTCGTTCCAGGCCTTGCCGCTGGCGATGATGCCAAAGCGGTCCTGCGGCGTGGCGATGACGTTGTAGTTCAGCTTGTTGGCACGCACATAGGCCAGGGCCGCGTACCACTTGTAGTCCATCAGCCGCGCTTCCTGCTCCAGCGGCGCATCGGGCCAGCGGATGTGCAGGCCGCCCGCAGGCATCTGGAAGTCTTCGGGCAGCAGGATGTTGACGCGGTCCGGGTCCACGCTGACGCTGGCCGAGGATTCGACGATCTCCTGGATCGTCTTCATGCCCGACCACAGGCCGGAGAAACGGCTCATCGCGAAGGCGTGCAGGCCCATGTCCAGGATGTCCTGGACGCTCGACGGGAAGAACACCGGAAAGCCCACTGCCTTGAAGACATGGTCGCTCTGGTGCGCGGCGGTGGAGCTCTTGGCGATATGGTCGTCACCAGCCACCGCAATCACGCCGCCATGCCTGGAGGTGCCGGCCATATTGGCGTGCTTGAACACGTCGATGCAGCGGTCAACACCTGGCCCCTTGCCGTACCAGAGGCCGAACACGCCGTCGAACTTCTTCTTCTCGGGGAACAGATCCAGCTGCTGCGTGCCCCACACCGCGGTGGCGCCCAGCTCTTCGTTGACGCCCGGCTGGAACACGATGTTCTGCGCGGCCAGATGCTTCTTGGCCTGCATCAGCATCTGGTCATAGCCGCCCAGCGGCGAGCCGCGGTAGCCGCTGATGAAACCGGCGGTGTTCAGCCCGGCCAGCGCATCGCGCGTGCGCTGCAGCATCGGCAGTCGCACCAGCGCCTGCACACCGCTCATGAAGGCGCGGCCATGGTCCAGCGCGTACTTGTCGTCCAGCGTGACCTTTTCCAGTGCGCGCAGGATGTGTTCGGGCAGAGGGGCGTTCATGGGGCGGGTGTCTCCGTTGGATTGACAGGCTGACGCTCGAACCGGGCTTCGCTTGCTTGTGGCATGCGGCCTGCCGGAGATCTTGTCATGTTTGCCTGTATGAGGGGTGCCGCGAGTGTAGAGAAAGCACTGCGATTGGTGCTTTCTAAATTGCCCGGCAAACCGAGGCGCTGCGCAATAATCTTTCCCGATTCAGCGACAGGAGTTCGATTTGGCATCAAAAAACCCAAGATCAGGGCAAACCACGAGAGCCGTCGATCAGCCGCCGCCGTCCCCGGAATTCGACGAGCAGGCGGCGGCCATCGGCCCACAGGGCGATGCGCTGGACCGCTATCACATCGCCATCCTGGCCGAGCTGCAGCGTGATGCGCGCCTGTCGAATGCCGAGCTGGCCACGCGCATCGGCCTGTCGCCGGCACCCACCTGGCGGCGCGTGCGCTGGCTGGAAGAGCTGGGCTACATCACCGGCTACCGCGCCGAGATCGACCGCCGCAAGATCGGCCTGGGCGTGCTGGCTTTCGTGCGACTGGACGCCGACCGCAACACCGGCGCCCACACCAAGGTGCTGGAAGACGCGATCCGCCAGCTGCCCGAGGTCATCTCCTGCCACTACATCTCGGGCGCCGGCACCTTCGAGCTGCTGGTGATGGCCACCGACCTCGATGCCTTCAGCCGCTTCTCGATCGACACCTTGCTGAACCTGCCCAATGTGAAGGACATCCACACCAGCTTCTCGCTGGGCGAAGTGAAGGCCGGCGGTGCGCTGCCGCTGGGGCATCTGAAGGCGAGCGGGCGCTGAGCCCACCAGAGGAGCTCGGCACAGATCAACGCGGTCCGTGATCGCGCGGACTCGCGCCGCTTTATGCAGGGCTTCCCTGGGCTTGGCCGCCCGGCAGCTACCATCGCAGCGCCCCGTTCTCGCGGGTTCAACCCGCTGCCGCCCCCAACGCATGAGCCTCCCACAGCCCGCCGCCCTGCCCCTTCGTCACCTGCTGCTGGCGCTGGCCGTCGTCTCGATCTGGGGCAGCAACTTCGTCATCATCCGGCTCGGGCTGAATGCCTTCCCGCCGCTGCTGTTCGCGGCGCTGCGCTTCGCGCTGGCGGTGCTGCCGGCCATCTTCTTCCTGCCGCGGCCGGCGGTGCCCTGGCGCAATCTGGCCGCTTATGGCGCGCTGGTAGGTGTCGGCCAGTTCGGCCTGCTCTACCTGGCGATGGGCTCGCAGATCTCGCCTGGCCTGGCCTCGCTGGTGATCCAGACCCAGGTCTTCTTCACGCTGCTGCTGGCCATGCGCCTGAGCCACGAGGCACCGCAGCCCTATCAATGGCTGGCCCTGCTGCTGGCCGCCTCGGGCCTGGCGGTGATCGGCGCGCACACCGATGCGCACACCACGGTGCTGGGCCTGGCGATGGTGCTGCTGGCCGCCTTCAGCTGGGCCAGCGGCAATATCGTCGGCAAGCGCGCCGGCCGCGTGAACATGCTGGCCTATGTGGTGTGGAGCTCGGTGTTCGCCGCGCCGCCCTTGCTGCTGCTGTCGCTGATCTTCGAAGGTCCGGCACGCATCGCCGAAGGCCTGGCCAGCGCCGGCCCGGTGGCCTGGGGCGCGCTGGTCTGGCAGGCGGTGGGCAACACCTTGTTCGGCTATGGCGTCTGGGGCTGGCTGCTGTCGCGCCACCCCACCAACCAGATCGTGCCACTGGCCCTGCTGGTGCCGGTGTTCGGCATGAGCACCGCTGCCTGGTGGCTGGGCGAAGGCCTGCCGGCCTGGAAGCTGGGCGCCGCTGCCCTGGTGCTCAGCGGCCTGGCCTTGAACCTGCTGTGGCCGCTGCGGCCCTGGCGTTCACGATGAAGTGGCGTTTCGCCGCCGCGGCCCTGGCCCTGCTGCTGGCGCTGCCGGGTGCGCCGGCGCTGGCCTTCAGTGACACCCGCGCGCAGGAGATCGCGCAGTGCCTGCCGGGCGAGTTGCAGACCTGGAACGATGGCCGCGACACGCCCTCGCCGCATGGCGCCTGGCTGTTTGTCTACGCGCATGCCGGCGCGCGGCCTGGTTCAGCGCCGAGCAGGTGCAGGGCGTGCTGCAGCGCGCCGCGCAGGCCTGGGCGCCCTGCGGGCTGCCGGTGCAGGTGATGGACGACGCGCAGGCGCGCAGGCACAAGCCCGATCCCGCGCAAGGCCTGGTGCGGGTGCAGTGGGACGATGCCGCGGTGCGCGGCAACTTCGCCGCCGCCAACCTGACGCAGCGCACGCTGAACCTCAGCCCGGCGATGTTCGCGCTGCTGCGTCAGCGCAACCCACGGCACCCAGCCGTCGAGACGCTGCAAATGACTGTGGCCCACGAGATGGGCCATTTCCTCGGCCTGGTGGCGCACTCGCGGCGCTGCGTCGATGTGATGTCCTACTACGACGACGGCAAGGGCGGCCGCTGCAGCCTGCGCGAACCGGCCGCGCTGAAAGCCCATGTGGAGTACCGCTCCGCGCTGCCTACCGCCTGCGACATCCAGCGCTGCCGCGCGGCCAATCGCCTGCCCGCCGGCGTCAATCCGGCGCTGGCGCGCTGATCAGTGCCAGCGTCTCGGCGCGCAGCATCTCCACCATGGCCTCGGCCGCTGGCGAGAGGCTGCGGCCGCGCAGCGTCACCAGACCCAGCGGACGCGGCAGCACTGGCGCCACCAGCGGTCGGCTCTTCACCAGCGGGCCGCGCGCCACCCGCGCCGCCAGCTCGGGCAGCGCCGCCACGCCCAGGCCGGCGGCCACCATGGCGTTGATGGTGGCCAGGTGCTCCACCTCGTACTGCGGCGCGAAGCGCAGGCCATTGAGCTGCATGGCCTCGTCAGCGTACTGGCGCACGCTGGTCGGCCGCGGCATCGAGATATGCGGCAGCGCCGCCGTGTCGGCCCAGCGCAGCGCGCCGCTCTTCTTCGCCAGCGCATGGCCGGGCGGCAGCAGCAGCACGAAACGGTCCTCGCCCAGCGGCTGGTATTCGAGGTCGGCATAGGCCGGGTTGGCCGCTGTCAGCGCCACATCGGCCTGGCCGGCGCGCACAAGGTCGAAGGCCGGGCCGGACAGGGTGTCCAGCATCTCCAGGCGAACGCCGGGATAGCGCGCCGCGAAGCGCGCGAAGGCGGCAGGCACTGCCGTGGCCGCCAGCGAAGGCAGGGCCGCGACGCGCACCCGGCCCTCGCGCAGCTCGGCCACGTCGCGCACCGCCTGCACCGCCGAATCGGCCTGCTGGCGCAGCAGGGCCACGCGCTCGCGGAACACCAGGCCGGCGGCGGTCAGCTTGACGGCGCGCGTGCTGCGCTCGAACAGCGGCGCGCCCAGCGAGGCCTCCAGGCGCCGGATCACGCCCGACACCGCCGGTTGCGACAGGTGCAGGCGCTCGGCCGAGCGGCGGTAGTTCAGCGTCTCGGCCAGGGTCAGAAAGACCTCCAGCTCGCGCAGGGAGCAATTGATCAGCATTGGCGATCAATTTATCAAAACTCTCGAATGGACGTATCAATGCGCTATTCCTAGACTCGCCGCCAACACACAGCAGAGGAGACGCCGACATGGCGGAACTGGATCATCTGGACGGTCAGGTGCTGATCGTCGGCGGCGGCACCATGGGGGCCGATGTGGCCGTGGTGCTGCGCCGCGGCGGCTATGCGGTGACGGTGCTGGAGCAGCAGGACGCGCGCCGCGCCGCGCTGCGCGCCCATGTGGCCGAGCGCCTGGCGCCGCTGGGCCTGCAGGCGCGCGCCGACAGGCTGGGCCTGGCGGCCTCGCTGGACGAGGTGGATTGGGCCAAGACCGCGCTGGTGATCGAGTGCATCCCCGAGCGCCTGCCACTCAAGCAGCAACTCTTTGCCGAACTTCAAGACCGTGCCCGCCCCGACTGCCTGCTGACCAGCAACAGCTCCAGCTACCCCATCAGCGCCATCGCCGAAGGCCTGCCAGGCCAGCAGCGCATGTACGGCCTGCACTTCTTCATGCCCGCGCACCTGGTGCCCCTGGTCGAGGTGGTGATAGGCCCCAGCAGCGAGGAGAGCGGCGCCGCCCGCCTGGACGCGATGATGCGCGGCTGCGGCCTGGTGCCGGTGCGGGTGCGCAAGGACAAGCCGGGCTTCCTGGCCAACCGCCTGCAGCATGCGCTGGCGCGCGAAGCTTTTGCGCTGATCGACGAGGGCGTGGCCACAGCCGAGGACGTGGACGCCGCGGTGCGCTTCGGTTTCGGATTCCGCTTCCTGGCCGCCGGCCCGGTGCTGCAGCGCGACCACGCCGGCCTGGACGTGCACTGCGCGGCCGCCACCACCATGTACCCCGATCTGAGCGCCACGCGCGAGCCTTCGGCGGCGCTGCGCGAACGTGTTGCGCAAGGCCGACTCGGCATGAAGGCCGGCGCTGGCTTCTTCGATTGGCCCGAGGACAAGCGCCTGGCCGAGCGCGCCCGCTACGACCGCCTGCTGACCGAAGGCTTGAAGCTGCTGGCCGGCGAGCTGCCGCCGCTGCGCCAGACCGAGGACGCCACATGAAGCGCAACACCATGGACGAACTGATCATCACCGTGGCGCCCAACGGCGCCTACAAGCAGGCCGCCGACCACCCCGCGCTGCCGCTGACGCCCGCCAGCCTGGCCGCCACCGCCAAGCAATGCTGCGAGGCCGGCGCGGCCATGCTGCACCTGCATATCCGCGACGCCACCGGCCGCCACAGCCTGGACGTGGCCGGCTACCGCGAGGCCTTGCGCGCCGTGCGTGCCGCGGTGGGCGATGCGATGGTGCTGCAGGTCACCAGCGAAGCCGCCAAGGTCTACCAGGCCCGCGAACAGATCGTGATGGTGAGGGAGCTGCGCCCCGAGGCGGTGTCGATCGGCCTGCGCGAGCTGGACCAGCCCGAGATCGGAGAAAGCGGGCTGGCCCACTTCTTCGCCTGGCTGGCGGCCGAACGCATCATGACCCAGGTGATCCTCTACGACACGGCCGATGTGCTGCGCTGGCAGGCGCTGCAGAAGGCCGGCGTGATCCCCGATGCGCCCTGGTTCCTACTCTTCGTGCTGGGCCGCTACAGCGCCGGCCAGGTCTCGTCGCCGCACGATCTGCTGCCCTTTGTGCAGGCCCACAGCGGCCCTGAGCCCTGGGCCGTCTGTGCCTTCGGTGCGGCCGAACATGCCTGCATGGCCGCCGCCATGGCGCTGGGCGGCCATGTGCGCGTGGGCTTCGAGAACAACCTGTTCCTGAAGGACGGCAGCGTGGCACCGGACAACACCGCGCTGGTGCGCCAGATCACCAGCCTGGCCACAGCGCTGGGCCGGCCGCTGGCCACTGCGGCCAGCCTGCGCGAACGATTCAGATAAGCGTCCCGCAAAGCCAAGCCCCTGGACAAGCAAGAACACTCAAGGAGACAAGACCCCATGCAACGCCGCAGCCACCTGAAGACCCTCGCCCTGATCGGCACCGCCCTGCTCAGCCTGGGCGCCCAGGCGCAGGACGCCTGGCCGTCCAAGCCGATCCGCTTCGTCGTGCCCTACCCGCCCGGCGGCCCCACCGATCTGATGGCCCGCCTGCTGCAGCCCGAGCTGCAGACGCGACTGGGCACCACGATCGTGATCGAGAACAAGGGCGGCGCCGGCGGCAATGTGGGCAGCGGCGAGGTGGCCAAGCAGGCGCCGGCCGACGGCTACACCCTGCTGCTGGCCGCCAGCGGCCCGATGGCGGTGAACCAGACCCTGTTCAAGAACATGACGTACAGCCCGCTGACCGATCTGGTGCCGGTGGTGCAGCTCTCGTCCTTCCCGCTGGTTCTGGAGGTCCACCCCTCGACCGGCATCAAGAATGTCAAGGAGCTGATCGCCCAGGGCCGCATCAAGCCGCAGGACCTGAGCTTCGCTTCGGCCGGCAACGGCACGCCGCAGCACCTGGCCGGCGAGATCTTCAACAAGGCGGTGGGCATCAAGCTCTCGCACATCCCCTACCGCGGCGCCGGCCCGGCGCTGAACGATCTGGTTGGCGGTCAGGTCAAGGTGATGTTCGACGTGCTGGGCAGCTCGCTGCAGCACATCAAGGCGGGCAAGCTCACGCCGCTGGCAGTCACCTCCGCCAAACGCAGCCCGGCCCTGCCCGAGGTGCCGACGCTGGCCGAATCGGGCCTGGCCAACTTCGAGGTCACCGCCTGGCACGGCATCGCGATGCGCGCCGGCACGCCGCCCGAGATCGTCAAGAAGATCAACGGCGCGGTGCTGGCGGCCTTCAAGGACCCCGTGTTCCGCAAGAAATGGGAAGACCTGGGCACGCCGATCGTGGCCGGCACGCCCGAGCAGTTCGGCCAGCTGATCCGCACCGAATCGGTCCGCCTGGGACGCGTGGTGCGCGAGTCAGGCGCCAGCGTGGATTGAGTCCGCGGCTTCCGCCGCCGGCCGCCAGCCCCTATGCTGGCGGCATGAACGAACCCGCAAACCCTTCACAGGCAAGACCTGACACCGGCGCCGCGCTGCGCGGCCTCTACGAACCGCAGGGCGGCGTGCGCGCCATCTTCGGCGCCAAGACGGCCGACTACCTGGCCTCGCGGCCCGACTATCCGCAGGCACTGTTCGACGCGCTGGCGCAGGAGTGCGCGCTACCGGCGCAGGCCCGGATCGCCGACATCGGCGCCGGCACTGGCCTGCTCACCCAAGGCTTGCTGGCGCGCGGCTGGGCTGCGTGTGCCGTCGAGCCCAGTGCCGAGATGCGCGCCGCCTGCGATGCGCAACTGGGAGGCCAGCCCGGCTACAGCAGCGCCGCAGGCTCGGCCGAAGCGATCCCCTTGCCCGACGCCAGCCTGGACCTGATCACCGCGGCGCAGGCCTTCCACTGGTTCGAGCCGCAAGCGGCACGCGCCGAGATGCTGCGCGTGCTGAAGCCCGGCGGCCAGGTGGCGCTGATCTGGAACGACCGTCAGTCCGCGCAGGCGTTGCAATGCGCGCTGAACGACGAGGTCTTCGGCCCCTTCGGCGGCGAGCGCCGCAACGCGCTGCTGGCGCATGAGGACCGCGGCCAGGTCGGCGCCTTCTTCGGCAGCACCGCACCACGCGAATGGAGCTGGCCGCACCAGCACGCGCTGGATGCAGGCGGCCTGCGCAGCCTGGTGTTCTCGCGCTCCTACATGCCCCGGCCCGACAGCGAGGCCGGGCGCGCCGCCGCTGCTGCAGTGGATGCGCTGTTCCAGCGCTTCGCCAGCGGGGGCCAGGTCTTGCTGCACTACACCACCGTGCTGATGCTGGCACGGCCAGCGGCGTATGCTTGAAGCACCATGCGCGCCCTGACCTCGCTGCTCCTGTTGTTCGCCCTGTGCGCGCAAGCGTCGGCGCAGGCCCTGCCACGCAAGAACCTGTGGGTGGAGTTGCGCTGGGTCGAGACCCAGGTCAGCGCCGCCGCGGTGGCCGGCGTGCGCGACGGCGCCGTGGTGCTCGGCACCGCCGGCTCGGTCTCCCGCGGGGTCAGGTCGTGATCAGCACCGACAAGCGTCAATCGGGCGTGCAGGAGATGCCACGCCTGCTGGTGCTCAACGGTGCCAGCGCCAGCGTGCAGTTGAGCGAGATGACGCCGGTTCAATGGCTGGATTACGGCATCGAGGCTGCGGCCACGACGGGTGGCGGCCCGGCTGGCGGCGCCAAGGTCTATGCCGTGCCACGCAGCGGCCTGTCTACCCAGACGCGCAGCTTCAGCGTCACCCCCCGCTGGCCCGGCGCACGCCAGCCGGTAACGGTGGAGCTGCGCACCCAGCTGGACCAGGCCACCACCGATCCGGCCGGCACCCGTCAGCAGACCCTGCTGTTGAGCACGGTGCAGCTGCCTCTGGGTGAGTGGTTGACCATCGCCCGCAGCGGCGCCAGCCTGCAGACACAGCAGCGCGGCACGCTGTCCACGCGTGATGCCGAAGCCAGCGTGCTGCGCGAGTTGCAGCTGCGCGTCGACATCGCTCCTTAATCCAAAGGACGAGTCCCCTCATTGCGCGACGGCTGCGCTGCAGTGCCGCCTGGACACTGCTCCAAGTCAAGAGCTTCAGCTGCCGACAGCGCAGACTGAAGCTCGGAGTTTGGAGTACTGCATGACGACACAAAGCAAGCGCATCCTGATCCTTCAAGGCCACCCCGACAGCACGGCACCGCATTTCTGCCACGCGCTGGCCGAGGCCTATGCCGCCGGCGCCGTGGCGGCGGGCCATGAGCTGCGTCAGGTGGACGTGGCTTGGCTGGACTTTCCGCTGCTGCGTAGCAAGCAGGACTGGGAGCACGGCATGCTGCCGGCCTCGCTGCTGGAAGCCCAGCAGGCCATCGGCTGGTGCGAGCATGTGGTGATCTTCTTCCCGCTCTGGCTGGGCGAGATGCCGGCGCTGCTGAAGGGTTTCCTGGAACAAGTCGCGCGGCCTGGCTTTGCCTTCAACTCCGAGGGCGGCAACCCCCTGGCCCACAAGGCCCTGAGCGGACGCTCCGCCCGGGTGGTCGTCACGATGGGCATGCCGGCGCTGATGTACCGCTACTTCTACCGCGCCCACAGCCTCAAATCGCTGGAGCGCAACATCCTCGGCTTCGTCGGCATCGCACCGATCAAGGAGACCCTGATCGGCATGATCGAGGGCATGGACGAGGCCCAGCGCCAGAAATGGCTGGACAAGCTGCGCGCGCTGGGCGGCGCAGGCCACTGATCACCAGGGCAGCGCTTCGCCGCTGTAGCTGAAGAAGCCGCCGCTGTCCGCCGGGCCCAGGCCATCGATCACCTGCAGCAGCTCGGTGGCCGCCATGCCGGCCGGGCGCCCGAGCTCGGCGCCGCGAAACGGCGCCGACAGGGCCGAGTTGACCGTGCCGGGGTGCAGGGCCAGCAGCACAGCGCCCGGATGGCTGCGGCGCAGCTCGATCGCCGCGGTCTTGATCAGCATGTTCAAGGCCGCCTTCGAGGCGCGGTAGCTGTACCAGCCGCCCATCCGGTTGTCGCCAATGCTGCCCACCTTGGCCGACAGCATCGCCATCCGGCCGCAGTGGCGGTCCAGCAGCGGCGCAAAGTGGCGCAGCAGCAGCGCCGGCCCGAAGGTGTTGACCGCGAAGACCGCCTGCAGCTGGGCCAGTTGCAGATCGCCGAGCTTCTTCTCGGGCATCAGTTCCGGGCCATGCAGCAGGCCGGCGGCGTTGATGATGAGTTGGAACGGCCCCTGCCCGCCCAAGCTGGCGGCGCCGCCGCCACGCCGGCCTCCTCCTGCAGGTCCAGCGCCGGCTGTGAGCCGCGGTGCAGCCCAGCGCTGACGCACAGCGCGGATCAGCCCGCAGCCGCGCCAGCAGGGCCGCACCGATGGCACCGCTGGCGCCCAGCACCAGCGCGCGATAGCCCTGCGGCAGCGACAGCATCGGCG